>JAIRVF010000107.1 GCA_031254035.1 Paenibacillus sp. | reverse complement strand
GTCTTTTTTATATCACAACCGGGGCCAAGATGAAAATGTTTCATCGTTATTTTTGAAAAATGTACCATTTCAAGTACCTATTCACCATTTTTAAGTAGCATATCTTGATTTTAAAATATCTTATGTTTTAATATAAATATATGACTAACTATTCATATAACATCCATATTAGCCGCTTTGTTTAATGCCATTCTTCTGCTTGCCGCCATTGTCATCATTGCCTGGGAAGCCATTCGGCGTTTTGCCAGTCCTGAGCCTGTTACAGGTATGACGGTAATATGGGTGGCCGCCCTCGGGATCGTGGTTAATGCATGGACTGCGCTGCTTTTTCTTTCCGGCAGAAAAGGAGATCTGAACGTTCGCGGCGCTTTCCTTCACATGGCGGCTGATGCCGGCGTTTCGTTAGGCGTGATGATTACGGGCATTTTAATGATATTGACCAGCTGGCCTTGGCTCGATGCAGTTGTCAGTCTGCTGATCGTTGTCATCATTTTTGTCAGCACATGGAAGTTGCTTAAAGACTCCCTGAATATGGCTTTGGACAGCGTCCCCCCGCAAATCGATTCGGCTGCCGTGCGCAGCTTCTTGGAATCCCTGCCAGCGGTAACGGATGTCCACGAACTTCACATCTGGGGCATGAGTACCACGGAGACCGCCCTGACCGCACATTTGGTCATCAATGAACCAAACCGTAATGATCTTATTATTGAGCAGGCGGTTTATGAGCTTCATGAACGGTTCGGAATCGAACATCCGACGCTTCAGATCGAATATGGAACATTTCCTTGCCGGTTGTCGGATGAATCCAATATCTGAAGAAGGTTTGCCCATACTTTATACTGGGAGCGGCTGCCGAAATGAGGAGCTATACCCGTTTCGGCCCGCCTTTATCCGCTTCTACACCTTTGGACATTTATTAACTGTAATTATCCTTAACTGCCTTGTTTAGTATACCCAAGCAGCGGTCCAAATCGGTTTTCACTTGTTTTTTGTACAGCTTGGCTTTTTCATGGCCGTCTTCGGTAAAGTTATATAAAACAATCTCCTGAAAATCAACACGTGGATCATTGCCCTTAAGCTGCTTGGTCCGGTAAAATATCCCTTCTTGAACCAGTTCATGCAGCGCCCGGTAAATTTCACTTTGCGGTGGAGAGTAACCATAGCTTTTAAATTCCGCTCTCATCTCCTCTAGCATCTGATAGCCATATCCCCGGTGCTGTTCCACCATTGTGATCAGATACGTTTTAATAAAAGCACGCTGGGCAATCATAAAAGCCACATTATTTCCCCCTTACCTCTCCTTCATTAAACCGATTCTTCTTTATTATAAACAACTATTTTCCAAAATGCATAACATGAAATGTTCATCTAAAATTTTTATCTGAAATCTATAACTGATATCTTCAAATGGTATCTTCATCTGACCGCCTTTTTCCTCTTGTCAGAAAAGATGTTAGCAGCAAAAAGGCGCTTGGAGCAGGTTGTATGCGATATCGCAATCTTTACTATTATGAATTTTTCATATGATGCAATCAGCGAATCAATTGGCGAAAAAAGACCCGCGCTGCTTTCGATCTAGAAAACAGGGCAGGTCAAGCCGCTATCGCTTAAAATCAGCCGCCTTCCGACGGATGGATCGTAATAGTTCCCTTTACCGGAACTTGACGGCGCTGCCGTGTGTGCTGCGATGACACCCCAACCGTCCATTTGCCAAACGGCAAATTGGAGAGCGCAATCGTAACCGCGTAAGACAAAAGAACGCAGACCAGAAAGGACATCAGCATCCGTAGAGTAGCATTCCAACCTGAGAACAGCCAAGCGTCCAGATTGTAGCTTTGTTTGAGCATCAAAGCATGTGACAGATATGCACCATAAGAATAACGACCAAGCACATTCATCACCCTTTTGCCAGCGCTACCTGACGCTTCTGTCCATTTTTTCGACCATGTATAAAACACGAAAATGGAGCTGACAAGAAATAAAGTAATTAACGGCCGCAGCAGGCTAAGCTGGTTGAAGGAAATATGAAATCTAGGCGGTGTACCGAAGCTTTGAACCACCGTGTACGCATAATACCCGAACAAAAACAGGAAGACTGTCCAATAAACCACTCTTCCTTTAAGCAGCCAGTACTTCCAACGTTCCGGGTACATCCCCGCCGCAGCGCCGAGAATAAAATAAAAGGAAAAGTACAGAAAATTGCGATCCGCATACGTTGTAAAAAACGGCGTCAGTACCGGAAAGTCCACCGCAGTCATCATCTCGCCGATCCGAAACAGATTATAAACTAAGAGCATACAAATCAACCCGGCCCCGGCCAGCACAATCGCCCGCCAGCGAAAAAAAATCCTTTCAGCACACTTGCGCATGATATACCTGAACAGCGGAAATAACAAATAAAATTGAAAAATCATGACGATGTACCATAAGTGGTAGCTGTTTTTGCCGGTGATAAGCATCATCGACCATTTACCAAGCTGCGGCCAGAAATGAGGGCTCAAACCTTGGCTTACCGTAAAATATACACCCGACCATAATATATAAGGAACCAGAATATCTTTAAACCGTTTGCTTATAAACGATCCATATCGAAGTGGGCCGTCATTGTTGTAAAACAGAACCAATCCCGTAATAAATATAAAGACAGGAACGGCAAACTTAGCTGTAAGCAACAAAAGGGTCATCCATAACCCATCCGCTGGCCGGACTCCGTCCACTGCGGCATAGTGGGCAATCGAATGCTGCAGTGCTACGGCCAGAAAAGCCAAACCGCGCAGCAGTTCTATTTCGCTAATTCGGGCTTTTTTAGGCATATGCTCCCCCCTGTCTGCTAAATTTCTCATCATGTTAAAAGCTTAAGACCAAAAAAGCGCCAGCCAAGAATATATCACTTGGAGCGCTCTTTTGACTAACCTTTTTAATATTTCTTGGGGATTAGCCCATAGTTTACCCGTTCTGGTACTTCGATCAAAATCATCCGGACAGGTTCATTTTCCGCGTGAAGCGTAATGTCCTCTTCTCCCTCGGAAGCAAGGAGCATAAAATCCCGTTCCCGGAAATCCTCCCGATTCTCTTCCCCTGTTCCCCAGCTTCCCGCTCCTTTGACAGCAAGCGCCGTAAGAGTAGTACCTTGGGAAAACGTATGGTAGTACGTGGCATGTGGTTGTAACTTTACATCCCACATCCGAGCCTCAGCCGTCAAGTGGATGGGGGAGTTCCTTCCAAGGACTTCCTTAACGTGAACACCTTCATGTTCGAACAGGGGAAACTCATCATGCTCATATTGTTCGTACGCTGGTTCTTTCTTGGCTGCAGCCCGCAGGTCTGGTTCGAACCAGATTTGAAAGGCCTCCATATCCGGTCCAAGGAACCGTTCCTCATGACTTACGCCTCTGCCTGCTTTGATGACCTGAACCCCGCCAGCGGTTACGGTACTTTGTGTTCCCAAAGAATCACCGTGTTCTGCCGTTCCATTCAGCACATACGTCATAATCTCAAAGCCGTAGTGAGGATGCAGCGGAATATACCCTTCCTCTGGCGTATGGGCCCATGCCCAATAAAACAACGGACCGACACGATTGATGACTGAACCTTCGCCGGAAAAGCCGATGGGCTTCTGTTCCGTAATTTTCCCGTTATCAAAAGCACCTTTTCCCTGCATCGCCGGTGTGTATAGACACATTTTCATCGATAACCCCTCCCTTTAAGCTGTTAGCTAACAAAATAGCGGTCTTAGAACAGGTGATATGATCCCGGACCGGTCAGAGCTACACCCACAACCACCGCGATTAGAATCAGGTTATATTCAAAACCGTTTGACGTGACCCAATAGCCGTTTTTGCCATGCACGGTTACGATCGCCCCGATCATGGTTACCACGATCATCACTGCCGCGATTGGCGTCCATACGCCAGCTGCAAAGAGCACCCCACCCATAAGCTCAAACAATCCGGTTACAATCGCCACTGGAAGCGCGGGCTTTACATTAATCGACTCAAGCCATCCTGCTGTACCTTTTATACCGTGGCCACCAAACCACCCAAACAATTTCTGGGCTCCATGCCCTGCAAACGTCAATCCGACAATCAATCTGATCATAAGCAAACCCAATGCAAACATTTTAAATTCCCCCATTTTATTATTCTTAGTTTATTTTAGTTTCATATTAAGATATATAACCAAAATTAATCCTGCCCTAATATTTCGTCAGCCGTATCATACTCATGTATTTCATCTCCTGTGTTTTGTTTATTTATCTTGATTTAAAGATATATTATTTTAAGGATTTAGTCAACGCCTTTTTTCGTTTTTTCCTTGAAGATGGATAGTTTGATTTCTTCCCGTTTATAATATGCGAAAAGAATGGAGCCCCTTTTATGGAAAAAATACCGTTTGAATCATGTGATGTTCCAAGCGCAGCCGATTTCTTGGCATGGCAAACGCTTTTAAGGCATGAAACTTTACGGTTGGTCAAAAACGTTACCTTTACACAATTGGTTTCTTGCCCTGAGCTTGCAGACATTTTGAAGGAAAGTACCGCTATGAACCGGGATCTGCTGGAACTGCTCCATAACCGCTTTTCAGGTTCCGCTGAAATCCAATGATTTCTAACCCATTCCTTGGCTTAAGAGGTGACGGTATTGAACCCCGTGGTGGAAAGCTTGCTGGGCATAAAAGCCTTTAATGACCAATTCATCGCTGAGGATCTGCTTCAGGATAACCGCCATCGAATGAAATTATTGATGCACTGCTTGGATACGGCTGCCGACCCGAACTTCGTTAATGATCTCCTGATGCAGCTCACTGGCTCCATTCGCCTGGAACAGCGGCTTCTTGAGCTTTGCCTGGCCAAAGACTGGTTGAACCAAGACGCTTCTGAACAATTTGCCAGAGATATGAAATGGGCATACAAAGCGAGGCTGATGATACGGGAATGAACCGTAATGTTTAAATGAAAAAGGCCTCTGCATATAGCAGAAGCCAAACCAATAGATCATCTTTGGGGTCGGGTTCGTCTCGTTGGAACAGCTTCGAGTGGATCATCCGGCCAGTAATGTTTGGGATATCGTCCCTTCAAATCCTTTTTCACATCAAAATATCCGTTTTTCCAAAAGCTTGCCAGATCCGAAGTGATCTGAACCGGCCGCTGTGCCGGAGACAAAAGATGAAGCGTCAGCAGGATCTTGCCGCGTCCAATCCTTGGCGTTTCGTGAAGCCCGAACATTTCCTGCAGTTTGACCGCGAGCACGGGCTTCGTAGGATCACTATAATCCACGGCAATTTTTGAACCGCTCGGAACCGTGATATGTGTGGGCACTTCCTTGTCCAGGCGCGTTTTTTTGTCCCAGCCCAACATCTGTTCCAAAATGGTCGCCAGCTGCAGCTTTTGCAGATCCGCGCGACTTTTCATTCCATGGAGATACGGCAGCAGCCATTCCTCCAATCTTCCGAGCAGGGCGGCATCTTCCATGTCCGGCCAGTCCGGATCCGCCGTATGCATAAGCTGCAAACGCAGGCGCAGCTGCTTGGCGTGCTTGGTCCAAGGGAGTATCCCAAGTCCTTCAGCTTTGATGCCATTCAACAATGCCGCGGTTACCCGTTCCGGAGATGGCTGCTCCGCATGTGACTCGCGGAGAATGACAGCTCCATAACTGGTCTTGTTGCGCGCTTTTACACCCCCTAATGCCTTGTCCCACTCTACAATCATTTCTTCCATGATTTCATTCCGGTGGTAGTTCTGAATGTCCTCAAGGCTTACTGGGGCGGCCAGTAGAATCCTTCCCTCTGCTCCTTGCCGGTCGTCTACTGCAGCAGCAGTAATGTATGCAGACCTGCTCAGAATCTGGTCCCCGGGAAGTTCCACGCCACGTCCAGAAGTCAGCAGAAACTTCCCGCCGCCACGGTTTTGGCCAATGCGGTCCGGATAGGCGAATGAGAGCAACAGACCACTCTTTTCGATATCGCCTGATTCCCCCGCTTCAACTCTAAGCTGCTTCCGGATATGTCTGATTTCTTGAGCAATCCGCTTCAAGGCCGTTTCATCCGCGCCCATCGCGACGATGCCCTTCTTCACCCATAAGTCGGCAGCCTGAGCCCTGCTTCTGATATCCGTATCACGTTCTGTCCTGCGGAAGAGCTCTCTTTCCTGGAGAACGACCGCAAGGTTTGCGGCAAGCCCTCCTTGCCCTAGCGCTGCAGCCTGCAGCATCATCGCCGACAACCGCGGATGCAAACCAAGTTCAGCCATCCTTTTTCCCTTATCCGTGATGGCACCGTCCAAGCTGATGGCTCCGAGTCGCTGCAAAAGTTCTGTGCCCCGTTCATAAGCCTTTTCTGGAGGTGGATCCAACCACAACAGCTGGTTTGGTTCCCGTACCCCCCAAGCGGTTAGCTCAAGCGCAAGTGCCGTCAAATCTGTTTCAAGAATTTCCGGAGCATTCCGCTGCCGCAGATGATCCTGCACTTCATGACTCCACAGCCGGTAAGCCACACCAGGCGCTGTCCGTCCGGCCCGGCCTCTGCGCTGATCTGCCGATGCCCGGGATGCCGGTCCTGTTGCCAAATAAGGCATGCCGGTCCGCGCAGAGTGCAGCTGCGTGCGCATGAAGCCGCTGTCCACAACAATGCGAACCCCATCAATCGTTAAGCTGGTCTCTGCAATCGACGTGGATAAGATCCATTTCCGTCTGTTTTCCGGGTCAGGACGTACGGCCGCATCTTGCTCCTGCTGCGGTAGCTGGCCGAACAGCGGCCTGATTACGCAGCCGTCCGGAATTCCCCCTCGCTCCAGCTCTGCTTGTACCCTCCTGATTTCTCCCGCTCCAGGCAGAAATGCAAGCACGTCTCCGGGATAGGCCGCCGCAGCTTCGCGGATTACAGCTGCCATATGCTGTTCAGGTTTCACTCCAGCAGCTAGGGGTTTATATACCGTTTCTACCGGAAACTGCCTGCCAGGACAGTTCACGACCGATGCATCACCCAGCAAAGCCGCCACCGGCTCCGCTTCAAGTGTCGCTGACATGACCAGAATACGAAGATCCTCCCGAAGTACGGCCCTGGATTCCAACGCAAGCGCTAGCCCCAAATCCCCCTGCAGATTACGCTCATGGAATTCATCAAATATAATCATACCAACATCCGCAAGTTCCGGATCGCTTTGCAGCATTCGGGTTAATATGCCTTCGGTCACGACTTCGATTTTGGTATTCCTGCCCGTGCGGCTGTCCATTCTTACGCGGTATCCGATGGTTTCTCCTGGCTGTTCGCCGAGCATACGCGACATATATTCGGCTGCGGAACGGGCGGCCAAACGGCGCGGTTCCAGCATGACAATTTTACGGCCCGACAGCCAGTCCTCATTCAAAAAAGCCAGCGGAACCTGTGTTGTTTTCCCCGCGCCCGGTTCGGCTACAAGGACCGCGGATGTACCTGAACGCAACCGCTCACGCAGCTCAGGCAGCACCCGATGAATCGGCAATTCATTCATACTCTTCCTCACCATTTCTTTCCGTTATAAAGTGCTAAATATATTGTTATGGAATTTCGCAAAACCCGGGCCAGAATTACTTCTCATTATAAAGCTTCTGAACCCGTAGGTCTGGAAATCTATGCTAGTTTGCTATAAAATGTACAAAGTTATTGTACAAGGAGACGATTGATTTGAGCCAGAATAACGAACGTCCAATGCGAGGCAGGTTTGCACCCACACCTTCAGGCGAACTGCATATCGGAAATGCCTGGACGGCACTTCTCTCTTGGCTTCAAATCCGCAGTGCAAGCGGAACCTTCGTGCTGCGGTTGGAGGACATCGATACCCAGCGCTCCAAACCTCAACTGGCCGAACAAATTCTCGATGATTTGTATTGGCTTGGGCTTGACTGGGACGAAGGGCCGGATGTCGGCGGCCCTTTTGGTCCTTATATCCAAAGCAAATGTATGGAATATTATGAGGAAGCCCTTAAGCAGCTTGAAAGCAAGGGAAATCTCTACTCTTGCTTTTGCAGCCGCTCTGATGTGCTGGCAGCCGTCCGCGCCCCTCACGGCCTATCCTCCGAAGGCCTGGCATATCCAGGGACATGCCGCCATTTAACAGCCGAAGAGGCTGCCTGCAAATCACAGGACAAAGAGCCCTCCCTCCGATTTAAGGTCCATCATGAACCCCTTTCCTTCTTTGACGGTGCTGCCGGAAAGCAGGAATTCGATGCGGCCTCCGGCGGCGATTTCATTGTGCGCAGGGCAGACGGGATGATCTCCTATCAGCTTGCGGTCGTTGTGGATGATCACCGGATGCAAATAACGGACATCTTGAGAGGAGTCGATCTGCTTGATTCCGTTCCGCGCCAGCTTCAGCTTTACATAGCACTTGGGATGGAGGCTCCCTCCTTCAGCCATGTCCCGCTGTTTATGGGTCCTGACGGCAAACGGCTTGCCAAGCGGCATGGCGGGACCAGCCTTGCAGCAATTCGTAAAGCGGGAACGGCACCGGAACGATTGATCGGCTGGCTGATGTGGATCGGGGGTTTCATCGCAAAACCAGAGCCTTTATCCGCACAGGAATGCATTTCTCTTTTCCGTATGAATAAACTGCCCTCGGAGCCTATTATCGTTACCGATCAAACACTCTCCCGTCTGCGCGAGAGATAGAGCCATAAGTAAAACGCAGTAATCGGAAGAATGATCCGTAACCGTAGCGCCTCAAAAAAACCTCTATCTTTTCCTGATTAAAGGTCAAGATGGAGGTTTTTATCGTATCGCAAAGCAAAAAACAGCTTCTACGAATCTTGAAGGCGATATAGCAGCTTTTGCCCATACTCCTGGAACACCGCGCTGCCGCTTAACCCTCTCTGTTCCATCAGCAACTGAAAGCGCAACTTTTTCTCGGTCAGCGATTTTTTCAGCTTTTCCTTTTCACTGGCGTTTTCGCATGCATGAATTAAATCCTGCAGCTTCAAGAGTTCTTCATGCAGCTGCATCTCCTGAGGGACAAGTCCCGCATTCTTCATAATTTTATAAGACATCCGAAGGTCTTCAGGAATATGTGATAGTTCTTCAAATTCCAGCGGTTTCCCTTTGCCTGACAAATCCTCGAATTCTCCTCGATTCATCGCCTCATTGATTCTTTGTTCAGCAAGCCAAGACATGATGCTCATGCACGGCAGCCTCCCTTTTGTTAAAGAGGTTGTTCAAAAAGTCCGCTTTTGATCACGATGTGAATCAGGAAGCAGGCTCGACATCGAATCTTGAATTCAGCCGGGCCTTCCGGTGCTCACGTACCCACTACGTACGCTCCGCTCCTCAGTCCCTAGCTTCATTCAACCTTCTCGGTGCTGAAAACCGGCCTTTTTGAACACGTATTTTAAGGTATTCTCCATTCTATGTAATCATGTACCGCAGATCCTGTCAAATGAAAGAAAACCGCCCCCGTAGCATACGGAAACGGTTTTTGGCCGTGTTTTAGCGCAGGAGCGATTCCGCTCCGTCAATGACAATTTCAGCCCCCGTAATATGGATCGATTCATCCGAACCCAAAAATGCTACAAGATCAGCTACTTGTTCAGGAACACCAGGTCCGTCGGACAGCGGCTGGCTGCCTTCAGGAAACTGAACAGGAATAACGATTTCCTTGAGCTCGTCTGTTTTCTCCGTACTTTGATCAATATTGGTCGAAATGGCACCCGGACAGATCACATTAACGCGGATTTTGAATTTGGCAAGTTCCAGCGCCGCCATCTTGGCGAAAGCCACCTGGCCGGCCTTCGAAGTACTGTAAGCGGACATGCCGAAATTGGAGAACGTCTGGTTACCGTTAATCGAGCTGGTAATAATGATGCTGCCACCCTGCTTTTTTAAATGCGGGATCGCGTATTTCACCGTCAAAAACGTACCGTTCAGGTTGACGCTCAGCGTGTGCTGCCAGTCCTCCAGCTTCATGTCTTCGATGGGTGAAAGCACGCCATTAATCCCCGCATTAGCAAACACGACATCAACCGTTCCAAAGAGCTCCGCGGTTTCTTGAACCGCTTTTTCGACCCGCATGGCATCTGAGGTATCCACGTCAAAAGCGCGTGCAAATCCTGGCCGGATGGCGTTGATTTCGGCTTCCGTTTGCGAGGTGCGATCGTCTAACAAATCGAATAGTGCCACATGGGCTCCTTCTGCTGCCAATTTCACGGCGGCGGCTTTGCCTATTCCGGAACCAGCACCGGTCACAATCACTGTTTTTCCCGTGAAACGAAGTTTGTTTACCTGCTCCTGGCTCATTTATATCTCTCCTTTGGTATCCTGATTCTATTATGTTGCAATTGTCTCAAGATTACCCAAAAAAAGGCTGTGTTTCATCAATGAATCACGTCGCATATCTTTTCTAGAACAAAAAAAGCCACACGCATCAACTTTGTTGAAACGAATGGCGGTCCTCCCTACATATCTCCTACCAACGCAACTCCAGAAATGCGGCATCGTCCTCCAACCCGCCGGTATGCGGCGCGTCTAGCAACACCTGGATCTGCTCATCTGGTAGCACTTCGCGGATTGGGTCAAGATCGTCCAGTCCATCCGTATACAGCTGGAGTCTCATTGGTATACCGTATTCGAGCCGGGTCTGATACACATGTGGCTGCCCTCCGATTGGTCCCGTCAATGTGGACCAGCGTTCTTTCGTCAACATCGTCGCACGGAAGTGTTCACTGATCTCCTCATTGTTTTTCCAAAAGCGCAATCGTGAATCCCCCTGCCATGCCATCCAAATTCTTCCTGGCCTCTTTCTGGCCATCGGCAGCTCAATGCGTCCGCAAATATACATCGTTTGGCTGCCCAGCCGCTGTTTGTCCTCTAGCACCTCGCGCAGCAATGAGGGCGTTTCTCCTGGCGGGGTGAGCTTACTCAGCTGCTCGGTGGCCGTTCCGGTGATCCCTCGCATAAAGTCCGCAAACCCCGCTGAAGACCATTCCCGGGTCCTCTTCAGCCAATTCAGCAATATGTCGCCCAAAAAGCGTGCAGCGAAATCCCCTTGATAACTCATGCCGACCCCATCGCATAACACAAAATTGCAGGTATCCCCATCAATATGAACCCCCACGAAATCTTGTCCTTTTTCCCCTTGTACCAAACTTTCCATCGCACGCCCATACGCATAGCGACAGACAAAACGACCGTGATGTACGGAAAGACGCTGTTCAGAGGATTGGGAGCTGACAAAGGTAAATTTGTCATGTGCTTCTGCTGTATTGATTTTCATAGATTCTCCCTTTCTACGCTCTGACCGGTGTGGCCGCCGACATCTGAAATCCGATCGACACAAGCTCCGCACAGCTTCCCGGCAGCATCATTAGAGCTCCAGGCCCAAGCAGATAATCCGCCTCGGCAAGCATTTCCCTGTAGCTCTCCGGCAAAGGCGAGGACATATTCCGCAGTTTCGCCGCATGCTCATCCTGCAGCACGGTATCCGGATGGATCCCTTTCCAGCGGCGCGGTTGCAGAATAGGCTGGTCCATCATATGATCGGAGATAAAGATGTTTTCTAGCAGCACGTTACCGTCTGGTACACTCATGCTCATAATCCGCTTGGCGATAGGTTCCGGATCATCCCCCGTAGCGACCCCGTCGGTCATATGGCAAACGAGCGGAGCCGGGCAATCGTGCATAAAGGGAAGTTCCGACTGTAAAATGCGTTCCGCTTGGAGGAAAGCCTTGGCCGAATCTGAAAAGCGTTTGGGGGTCAGATCTGGCAATGAACCTACTGCTGCAATCTCATCAATACCCTTGATTCCACTTAGCAGGTCGTAAACATCGTCGCTGTAGGCCAAAATGGCAATTCGGTAACGCGGCGTAAGCCGGTTGCCTTTGGTCGACCGGAATACCATTTGCCGGATAGCCAGCGATAAGGCTTCGTAAACCACGTCGATCCGACGTTTATTATCCATCAGCATATTCATAGACGCGCTGATATCAATCAAGTAAATAATGAGCGCCGGCGTGCGCTGGGAAGCCTGAATGGTATAATTCATCTTTTTTTCCAACTCCCCTTTTTAATGATGAATTAAGACTAGATGTTAGGCAGCCTGTACCCTGAATTCGATAAAAGTTTATAGATTGCGTTTGCCCGTATACCAACCTTGCCCACGGTTTTGAAATAAGCCATATCTTTCTCATACAGGCGAACAAAATCCAATGCGTACTCCCCGGCTTTGGACTGATTCGTACCCTGCTGGGCATTGTAGGCCTGGTTGTAGTATGAAATCAGCTGAATGACATCATCCGATTTTTTCTTTTGCAGTTCCTTCTCTTTAGCCGCAGCCGCCTTAGTAGCTTTAGCCTTAGCCTCCCTAGTTTTAGCCTCAGCCTCCTTACGAGCTACTTCTTCCTTCGCCTGCTGGATTTTTTGTTGTTTGAGATCAGCTTCATACTTAGCTTGTTTGTCATACAACTCCTGAAGGCGCTTCTTTTCCGCCGCCTTTTTCTTCTCTTCTATCCGCTTTTGCTGTGAAAGATAGGCTTCATATTTCGCCTGCTTATCATATTGTGCCTGCAGTTTTTGTTTTTCTGCTTTTTGTTGCGCTAGTTTGTTTTCTTCTTCCTGCTTGCGTTTTTTCTCTGCCTCAGCCTGCTTCAGCCGCTCTTCTTCTTCCTGATGTTTCAGCGCAGCTGCTCTAGCTTCTTCTTGTTGTTTTGCTTCTTCTTGCTGTTTTGCTTCTTTCTGCTGTTTGGCGAGTGCTACGGCGGCTACCTTCTGACGGTTTTCTGCCCGAACTGCCAGTATTTTATTGACGGCAAAACCCGAGCCTCCGATTAGAATCACCACAGTAGTTGCAACCACCAGCCATTTGCGCGAACGGTAAAACGGAACTCTCCCCGCATTCTCCTCATCCCGCTTAGGATTTAAGTCTTCCTCCAGACCACGGATCGCAGCTTCCAGTTCGACCTGCATCGGTGACCCGGATGAAACAAAATGATGCGCCGAACGGTAAATCTCAAGGGCACCCTTCAGATTTCCTTTCTGCTCGATTTCCCTCGCCTGCAAAAACAAGCGGTTGACCACCTCGTCATTCTGCCCAGCCAGCGGAGGTTCAGCTTGAAGGGATCCTACTTCCGTTTCAGATGCAGGTACAGCTTTTGCAGTTTCTACCCCCGCCTGCTGTGAAATACCGGGATGTTCTTCATCCACCTGTTCCACTACAGCGGCCACTTCAATTTCGTTCTGGAGTATCCGTTCCCCGTCGATGGACGTCAAATTAACAAGCCATTCACCAAAGGTCGGACAGCTGCTTACATCCTGACTCTCCCAGGCACGGGAGAACAGCTCAGCGACCTTGGCGCCCCAATGTCGTTCCAAGGATTTTTTCAAAACAAAATACCGCTCACACGGATTTTGCATTTCATGCTGATCAAAATAACTTTCGCCCCAAGCCTTTTTTACTACGTGCGGATCGCACCATCCCAGCATCTCGGCAAGAATAATAGCGCCCGCGAATCGGT
>JAIRVF010000041.1 GCA_031254035.1 Paenibacillus sp. | reverse complement strand
ACCATAGGTTTTGAACTGCGCTTCGAATTCCTCCATAGTTGCCTGCCCCCGGGATATTCTGTGCTGATTCGTGAATGCAAACACTTTAATCCCTTGTTCCTTCAACATCAGAATGGCCTTTTGTGCACTCGGAAACAGCTCGAAATCATCGGGATGAATAAAATGGCCATTTCCGCCGATTGTCCCGTCCCGGTCAATAAATACGGCTTGCACATTTTGCTTCATGCTTGCGGATACACATCCTTTGGAAAATATTATTCGTCCATGTCCATCATATCATATCGCCTCTTAAAGAAGGCCTAACGTTGCTGCTCAATGAGAAGTTTTGCCGCACTCCGGAAATCTTTCGGATCATAAGCAGAACGCTCCAAATACGCCGACATGTGTGCGCCATTGTATAACATCAGCAATTGGGCAGAAAGAGTTTCAGGTTCCTTCAATCCAGCCCATTCGGCAAGTTGCTTCAGCTTAAATCGCATCTCTCTATGATACATTTCAATCGGTCCATGGCTTGGATGATCCGCGTCCGGAAACTCCACAGCTGTATTCAGAAAAGGACACCCTCGGTACCCCGGCAGCTCAAATCTGGCGATTAGTTTCTCGAGCACATCATATAGCTGATCGAGTGGAGATTCGGGATACCGCTGCTCCGCTTCCAGAAACGACTTCAAAATCAATTGATTAAATCTCTCCAAATAGGCCACGACCAGGTCGTCTTTTGTAGCAAAATTACGGTAAAGACTTGCTTTCGCAACTCCGGCTTCTTCTATAATCCGGTCAATTCCGACAGCCCTAATGCCTTCAGTGTAAAACAACACGGATGCCGTTCGCACAATCCGCTCTTTTGCGGTTTCATTTTTCTTTACATTCATCTCTGCCCATTCCTCCTGCATAAAACCATTGACACGATACAGATCTGTCTGTATGATAATTTTGTAAAATGATACAGACCTGTCTCACTCATCATATGGAAAATCCGCCCTCCTGTCAATAAACTACCTGTAAAATATTACGCATACACTAACCCTGCAGTCATACGATTAGAAATCTTGTTGCGAATCATTTAGCGAAAACTAAAAATTTTCAAGAAATATCGTGAAAGTGGTGAATGGTATGAATACTCAAAACGAAATCAAACAAGTGGATGTTTTAGTCATCGGCTCTGGTCCAGGCGGATATACAGCTGCAAAAAAAGCTGCGGACAAAGGACTTCAAGTAGCCGTCGTCGAACGCGACCGGATCGGGGGCGTTTGCACTAATGTCGGCTGTATTCCATCAAAGGTTCTCATTTCCGAAGCACATCGTTTTGAAATACGAGGTCATTCGCAGGTGGATTTTGCGGAAGTTCAAGCCATTAAGCAGGCTGTCGTTAATAAACAATCAAACGGTGTTGGTTTGTTGCTTAATAACAAATACACAACTGTATTTCATGGGGAAGCCCGATTTATGAATGACCATGAAGTGTTGGTGCAAAACAGTGAATCGGATATACGCATCCGGTTTGATCACTGCATTATCGCTACCGGCTCGCGTCCGATCGAATTGAGGGCTTTCCCTTTTGGTGGAAAAATCCTATCGTCTACGGATGCTCTGTCGCTGAAAGAAGTGCCTGAAAGCCTCATCGTAATCGGCGGCGGATATGTAGGTGTTGAACTGGGGCAGACGTTCGCGAAATTCGGATCCAAGGTGACGATTTTGGAAGGCGCGGATCAGATTCTTCCTGGATTCGAAGCGGAGTTGACTCGTCCGATTGTCCGGAAGCTACAAGAGAATCATGTGGATATATTTACTGGCGCGCTGGCCGACCGAATGGAAGAAACTCAAGATCAAGTTATCGTTCATTTCAAGGAAAATGGAAACGAACGGCAGGTTACGGCGCAACTTGTGCTGGTGACTGTTGGACGCCGGCCGAATACGGACGGAAATCTAGGGCTCGACCTCATTGGTATTAACCGTACGGAAAAGGGTTTCATTCCAGTTGACGAGCAATGCCGTACGAATATTCCCCATATCTTCGCCATCGGTGATATTACTGCCGGGCCCGCCCTGGCGCATAAAGCTTATTATGAAGCCAAAGTCACAGCAGAAGCGCTGACCAATAACCGTGTTAAGGTAGATTACAAGGTGATACCTCTTGTAGTTTTTTCCGATCCCGAAGCAGCCAGCGTCGGTCTTAGTGAAAGTGACGCAAGAGCCCAAGGCATACAAATCTTGACCGGAAGAACATCCTTTGCGATCAATGGAAGGGCGCTCGCGCTGCGGGCTGGCGAAGGATTCGTGAAAATCGTGGCGGAGAAAGAATCAGAACGGATTATCGGTGCTCAGATCGTAGGCGTGGAGGCATCCAGTTTGATTGCCGAGCTAACACTCGCCATTGAGATGAGCGCCACGCTGGAAGACATCGCACTTACGATTCATGCCCACCCAACTTTGGGGGAAATCGTGATGGACGCCGCTGAAGCGGCGATTGCCAAAAAACGCATAATCAATAAAAAGTAGGAATTGAGACTGAAAGATATGAATACGCCAAGCAGTCTCTTTCTCGCCTTTTCCCGCGTTATATAACATTGAACCGAAATCTGTTCTGTCTTCTCATAACTGTTCTGTTCATTCCCCTTTATGATAAAAAACACAAGGAGGAATGAACATGATATTCGTAAATTATGTATTGATGTGCTTGATTTTCGGAACCACTTTTTTGGCTAAAAAAGTAGGAATTGATGCGGGAGCCGCTCCTTTTTTCTCAGCGGGTATCCGATTTCTTCTGGCGGGGAGTGATTCTTTTTGGTTGGATGGTTAGCAAAAGAAAAACGAAGCTGTCCCTCCTGCTCCGCAAGGTCATGATTTTTTTACATTTCATCATACGCATCTCTTCAATCATTTTTTTCAAGCCAGCTCTTCCAATACCTTTGCCTTGGTGCTTTTCGTCAATCATTAAGGCAGGAATCCAGTAGTTGTCGTTCTCATCCGGCTTCGTACAAAAAACGATAAAACCGACCAAATCATCATTCCAATACACGCCTCGCAGTTCAAACTCATCAACATACTTCGATTCGGCGATCCAGTAAACAATGGGTACCGGAAACACGCTTAGTTGTTCTTGTTTAACTTTGAGTTGAGTGCAATCATACCAGTTCTCGGCAGATACCGGTTTTAGTGATACTTCCATAGATCATTCCTCCTGAATTTGGATTCACGGAGAAATATTCCATTCCTCCGTGCCTAAAACATAATCCTTTTTGCAGCAACCACCATTGTCTGGATATTTTTCATACCACATCACTCCCTTCAATATACCGTGCATGATTCGCTAACCTTCCCGCTTCCCCGGCTTTCTTCCCGTTACGATCCGGACTGGAGGAAAGATCAGCCAATGTGGACCAACAACCCTTACTTCAAGAGCGCCAAGCTTTTCAAATGCCCCTGCATATTGCCTCACGTGCCGGATATCAAGGATTGCAAACCGTCCGCCGGGTTTAAGCACACGCATGATTTCGCCTAAAGCCCGGTTTCGTTCTCCGGAATCATTAATGTTATGGATGGTCAAACAGGAGACAACCACATCAAAGTCGCTATCCGCAAACGGCATATCCCGCGCATCACCGTTCACGATCTCTATCCGATCCTCCACGCCTTCCGTTCGGGCGTTCTCTCGTGTCACTTCAGGGTTATTCCCGGATTGATCCTGCTTATTCCAAATATCAACGCCAACCGCTTTGCCTGTCGTCAGTCTGCGAGCCGCCGCATTCAACACGAGCCCCCTCCCGCATCCGACATCCAAAACCCTCTCATCACCGCGCAGAGCAACAAGATCAAGCAGACGCTCCCGTTCACGAAGCTTCCCCACTTTGCTGCTCCATACCATATACAGCGCTTCGACAGCTACAATCAGAAAGGTAACCAAAAATATGATGCCAATCGTTATCCCTAGCCACTGCAGGGGTGCCGGGAACACAAACAAGGCAGTCACACCAATAATGAGAAATCCGAGTCCCATCAGAGACAGAATACGGACAACGTTGGGGGCATCAATACCATAGTTAGCCTTCTGATGTGGGGATTGCTGCATAAAATGTCTTGCCTCCTAAAATTAATTCCTCACGGCATAAACCGATAACCATTGCGGGGTTGCAGCCAGCGGATTATGCTCCCATTGATACAATTTGTCTATTTCTTCTTTGGTCATTTTCTCTCTTTCACCGCTTACCTCGAACCAATATGTATTGTATTCTGCGTACATTTCTTCAAGCCTATTAATATTTAGTCCAGACGAAATCATCGCATTGATCAAATCCTGCATTCGCCAGGTGTACCTAGGAATTTCTCCGAAGGGACCGATGGAGTCATAAGGTTTGACTACGGTTATTTGGTCCGTTCGATCTTCGAACGGCCGTGTAAAGGGATGCACATCATACATCAGGTAACTTCCGCCAGGCTTAAGGATCCTCGAAATGTTGCGGTACATCGAATACAAATCATTAATCCAGACATGAACACCATTGGAGGTATACACCAAATCATATTCGCCGCTTTGGATATTGCTTAATTCCATCGTGTCGTCGCAAATAAATTCAATGTCCCAACCGTGTTTTTGCGCGATCAAAGCACCGTTTTCAAGCTGCCGCTCGGATATATCCACCGATGTTACTTTCGCTCCCATCAAACAAAAAGAAAAAACGGCGTGGTTATCCCCGCTGGAAGGAACACAAATTCTCTTCCCCTGATAATTCGGAATGATTTCTTGAAGCATGGCATAGGTCATATGATGAAATGCAGATTCCGGGTTTTCGATCAACTTTGCAATCCGTTCGTCCGAGCGGTATTTCACAAAGCGTGTATCGGACCATTCATTCCATGCTTTTTTTATGCATATGTGATTTCCCATAAATGCTCCATCCCTTCAAATTTATAGATTTTTTGATTTCTATTTTAGAGTACTGTATCATCTCGTCGTTGGATAAGAAAAAACAGTTATAGCTAAGAAATACTGTTTATTGAGGACACTAGAGCTGTAGCCGCTAACTCCATTCGGCAAAAGGAATAATGTGCTTTCCTCTCTTTTGCAATTATTTTATTGATTCTTTCAATTAATGGTCCTACCCTTTGATTCGTCTAATCAATCTCCATTCTTCTAACATATTTTAAGAATATGAAATGATGGAGGTGATTTTTTTGGTACGAATTCTCGATAAAGCTGCCGTTCAACCACGGAGTAGATTCAACTTATCAAACTCAATGACGATCAAGCGTTCTCCGTCTCGCCTAGCAACAGTTCGAATAAGAATTCCTGTTTCGAATGCTCAACCTAATCGGGTAGAGTTAGTTACAACTGTTGGTATCCAGGGAGTTACCGGTATTGCTCAAATTCTCTTTAGAATCTTCCGTGACGGAGTAGAGATATTTAATACGCAGCAAGGTATTGAATCAGCTGCTTCTGAGCAAAACTACGCTATCACATTTCAGGCGATCGATAAAAATGTAAGATCAGGTAGTCATGTTTACACGGTCTCCGCTGAAAATCTAACAGCGAATACCCGAGCTGATATCGTTGGTCCGATTTCTTTTAGTGGATTAGCCGTTAAAACGAGAACCTAATTGGGATTCCTCGAATAAGTCACTTTTTGTATCACTGTTTCCTCGTGGACGGTGTATAGGAAATGTTTGTTAGTGCAGAAGGCTGCCGATCTATTGCTATCAGCAGCCTTCATCTGTAATACACGCACTTGAATATTGGATCCATACATAATGCCCCTTGTTAAACTTCGGAGTTCGCTTATGTCATGATTTTGTCACACGATAAGGATTGCAATATAAATAACTATATCGTAATATTACGATATAATGATTCATTGAAATGAGGTGACCTCTTCAGCCTATGGATAAACAATTCAAAGCTTACAACCAAACAGCTGAAATACTTAAAGCTTTGGCGCATCCGGTTAGATTATGCATTGTTAAAGGGATCATCCAAGGGGGAGGCTGCAATGTCAGCCACATGCAGGAATGTTTGGAACTACCGCAATCAACCGTTTCCCAGCACCTACAGAAACTTAGATCTTCGGGTATCGTCGAAACTGAACGAAATGGCCTCGAGATCATTTATTCCATTAAAGACAAAAAAATAGAGCAACTAATTCAACTCTTATTTGGGGAGGAATAATTCATGGGTAAAAAAGTATTGATTATTGGAGGAGTGGCTGGGGGAGCATCCGCTGCCGCCCGCCTGCGTAGATTGGATGAAGAGGCTCATATTGTGATGTTTGAACGGGATTCCTATATTTCGTTTGCAAACTGCGGTCTTCCCTATTATATTGGGGGCTCTATACAGGATCGCTCCAAACTGCTTGTGCAAACTCCTGAAGCTATGCATAAACGCTTTAATATTGATGTTCGAACTCAAAGTGAAGTTATCGCTATTGACCCACAGAACAAAAAGGTTCGTGTACAAAGCAAGGAACAGGGCTTGTATGAAGAAAGTTACGATGCTCTTATTCTGTCCCCCGGTGCTAAACCAATCCGCCCTTCATTACCAGGGATAGAAAGTTCCAAAATTCACACTTTACGTAATATTCCAGATACAGACAAGATCAAAACAAAAGTCTCTGAAGATGGTATCCGGTCAGCTGTCGTTATTGGCGGAGGATTTATTGGCGTCGAAATGGCGGAAAATCTTAAAGAAGCCGGTTTGGAAGTAAGCTTAATTGAGGCTGGCCCACAGCTATTAGCCCCATTCGACCCTGAAATGTCTTCCGTTCTATCTAAGGAACTCGAAGGGCACGGGGTAAACCTGATCTTCTCTGACATGGTTCAAAGTTTCTCAGAGAATGGAGACCAAATTGAGGTTCATCTTGCAAGTGGAATGATGGTTAAAAGCGAAATGGTCCTTCTTGCCATCGGCGTTACCCCAGATACAGCTTTCCTGAAAGATTCCGGATTAGAATTTGGCCCACGCGGACATATCCTGGTCAATGAAAAAATGGAAACGAATCTTAAAGATGTTTTTGCCGTTGGCGATGCGATCGAGGTTGTTGATTTTGTAAATGGACAAAAAACTGCTATACCTTTGGCTGGACCAGCCAATAAGCAGGGACGAATCGCTGCAGACAATGTTTGTGGACTGGGGACTACTTACAAAGGCAGTCAAGGCTCTTCCATTATAAAAGTGTTTGGCCTAACTGGTGCTGCGACTGGAAACAATGAAAAAACATTAAAGCGTCTTGGCACTCCATACCATGTCATCCATATTCACCCTAACTCTCACGCTGCATATTATCCTAATGCTACTCCTATGTCTCTTAAGCTGCTCTTTAATGAAGATGGGGTTGTCCTGGGAGCTCAAGCTGTAGGATTCGATGGTGTAGATAAAAGGATAGATGATATTGCAACAGTCATTCGTTTTAGAGGTACAGTAACGGATCTGACCGAACTGGAGCTTTCCTACGCACCGCCTTATTCATCTGCCAAAGACCCAGTCAATATGGCGGGGTATGCTGCGGAGAATGTGATAAAAGGTATGACCAAGGTATTTTTACCGGAAGATCTAGACGGACGTGATTTGGAAAACACCATTCTGGTGGATGTACGTACGGAAATTGAGCATGGGAACGGGCATATTGAAGGTTCAATCAACATTCCTGTGGATCATCTTCGTGCTCGTCTGGAAGAACTGGATCCAAACAAAGAAATCTGGGTTTATTGTCAGGTAGGTCTTCGAGGATACACTGCATCCCGAATACTGACTCAGAAGGGTTTCAATGTTAAAAATCTAACTGGTGGCTATAAAACGTATCAAATGAACAAATATACACCGAAAAAGGTTAACACTTTGCATCCTTCATTCGAAATGGCGGAGGCGGAGAAGCAAACAGCTGCGTCTTCAGAAACATCAACTGATCATTCTTCATCCGAACCTTTTATCGCCGATGCTAGCGTTGATGTTTGTGGTCTTTGTTGCCCAGGTCCTATCATCCAAGTGAAAAAAGCTATGGATCAATTAAAGGATGGGCAGATTTTGAAGGCAACAGCGTCGGATCAGGGGTTCTATGAAGATATTAAAGCATGGACCAATCTGTCCAAAAATCGACTAATGCAATTGACTAAGCTTCCAAACGGAATGATCGAAGCTTATATCTGCAAAGGGAATATTTAACGAACTGACAAGACACATTGTGCGAGGTGACCGCTGCGGTCACGGATCGTTCTTCCGCTACTTTCGCTTTTTTGTCAGGCACTAAACAGGATATTAAGTCAAAAAGAATCTGCCTTTGATGCAGATTCTTTTTATTTTCATGATGCAATTCTTGAAGATCTATCATATTTCATACCCCACTTCAACTAGGAGTTCACTGATATTGCTGCTGAGATTCACGTATTCTTTCATTCACATAATCTATAAAAGCCGATCTCTTCCACATGACAAACTTGTATTCATCCCCTGATTCTGTCGTGATTTTAATCCCGTTTGGCACCAGGTTTAACGTGTATCTTTTCTCAATCCCTATCATTTCTGCATACGTCAATACCAATGGTTCTGTCTGAATATTGAGGCGGTGGGGATCAAAGATTAATCGTTGATTTGTCAACGTTACCCATCCGCCAACTGCTTCTAGGCCTCTAAATAAATTGGCCGCTTTTTTTAAAATGAAGGTCTCGGATTGTTGCAGCATTAAACATACACCACTTTCTTTAAGCATTTGATTTCGTTTTCGTGCAAACGTTTAAAAATGCTTCTAATTCAACATGTAAAATCACAATGTCTATCGTTTTCTTCCAAGCGCCTTTTGTTCTCTGTGCTTTTTCCGCTCCTCGGTAAAATCCCACCACTGTTTATTACTGTCGCGATGGCTGGCATAATGCACGACCAACCTGAATTGGTCTTCCACGCAAGGGTCAATGCGGATTCCATGCAATTGTTCTAATTCTTCCATTAGAACCGCCCCGTCTTTTCCGATCAGATCATCCAGCGAAAAATAACTCAATTGCATAAGATCCTGTGCAAACTTTGGTCCAATCGAAGGAATGCTCTGGAATTCAGCATGCGCCTTTAGTTCTTTTGCCCGGTAGATGGAGATGCCCAGTAGCGAACACAGTTGATCGACCGTGTAACTGCCAATCTCGCTGATTTTTATTTTACATTTCCTTAGAGATGTTTTCTCGGGTATAGTCAGATCCAGCTTCGGCGTTTTTACAGTTTGCATCAATGAACCACCTCAGTCCTCAGCATATCCTCCGCCATCCTAAACCGTTTTTTCAGCCGCTAATGAAATGCCTAAAAATGAATCTTGTTCAAGCAAAGAATTTTTCATATGTTCCAAATATTGAAGCTGGGCTTCAGTTATATTTTCCTCATCTAAAAATTGACTATGGTACACATAGGAATATAAATGCCTAAAATTAATAAAATAATCGATTTGATTCGAAATGGAATCCACAGTATTTTCGGTAACATATCCGTCGATAAATGACTCGTAAAATTGCGCCGCAAATCGAGCCCGTAAGGCCGCATCCTTAACCGGCAAAGAAGCATGATAGACAACGATGGCGATATCGTAGGCAAACCAATTCCACTCGCTATCTCCAAAATCAATAAACGTCAGCTTCCCCTCGTCATAAAACAAATTATGATGATGCAAATCGCCATGAATGATTCCAAAGGAATCCTTCGTCTGATTCATCGCCTTCATTTCATTCAAATAATGGTTCCATTTTGCCTGAATCCCGGCGTCGAACTGATCCATGTTCATATGATAAAGCTTATGTTCATGCCACTTCGGGCGGTCATGTCTAGGGTTATATTTTCTGGAGAGCGAGTGCATTTTCCCCATGCTTTTTCCCCAGCCGTAAAACAATTGGTTATTCCACACTTTCTCATTGCGAATATCGACATGGCTGCCCGCAACTTTAGGGTAGGCCACAAAAAACATATCTTCTGGCAAACTGTTGATATACGATCCTTCAACCAGCAATGGAACGCTTACATTTAATCCATATTCATGCAAAAATTGAACCCACTCGATCTCGGATAACACAAGTTCTTCGGGATCATCCTCGCGCTTAAAAAGCTTGGCGATGATCGGGGTGCCTGAAATCTGGATCTCATAAACATTATTGAAATACCCTCCCAATAACTTGGCATCCGCAGAAGGATCGCCTAATAACTTGATCACTTGATCCAATATTTGCTGATTAATCATATAAAAATAATCTCCTCTGCAAATAAAATGGCTTTTCGGTTAACCGGATAATCTCTACTTCCAATGTAACATTTTCCATCCCATAATCTCAAATCTAGTAAAACACCCCCTATTAACAAACCGAAAAAAGCCGATCCCCGGCCACACCGACCGGAAATCAGCTTCGTTTGTTGTCTATATCCTCGCTTCTGTCCACACCCGCTGCCAAATTTGTTCTGCCGTTTCTTCGGGTGACAGACCTGATGAATCAAGCCACATCCCGATCTTTGGTGTCTCATCATGCAGCTGGCGGTCCAGATCGGCAATTGACCATAATCCATATCCTTTTTTCGGCCGGGATGCCTCCCTTTTGGCGATTTCCTCCTGATTAGGGGCCAGAACGATGACATATAATGGACGGTTTCGTATCAACTCTACCATTTCCTGAAGCATCGGGCCGAGGATGACGTCCTGCAGCACCACATTGAACCCGGCCTCAAAGTATGCATCTGCTGTTGCCGCAGTCAATTGGTGTCGTAAGCGCAGCTGCCTGATCGCTTCTTCTCCGACATTTGGCAGTACTTCCTCTCTTCCGCTTACAATCATTTTACGAAACATATCCCCACGTACGTGCACGCCTTTTGCAAATTTTTCCGCAAGCAGCTGCGCCACTGTCGATTTGCCTGACGCCATAATTCCAGTGATCAGAAAGATGCCGCTTTTAGCTTGAGTTTGCATCAAATAACCCCCAATAGCTCATGCAACTGGCTCACCACGTATTTGGGCTGATGTTCCTCCGTTAGCGTTACAACATTCCTATTGTAAAAACAGAAATCGATCCCTGCATTCTTGGCCCCTCGATAATCATCTGTTAATGAATCACCAACAAATAGCACCTCATGATTGGATAAACCGAGTTCATTCAGCGATAAATCGAAAATCTCTTTTCTCGGCTTTCGAATCCCCGCTTCATCCGACACAACAATGGATTGGAAAATGTCATAGATATTGCCGGCAGTCAATCTCTTCCGCTGCGCTTCACTGACTCCATTTGAAATAACCCCCAGCTTGTAACTAGAATTCAAGGAATGAAGCACTTCTTCCGCCCCGTCTTCAAAATAGCAAGTATTGCAAAAATAGTCCCAGTACGTATTGGTAAGCAATTCATTTTGGGATGGACTAAGATTTAACGTATCCCGGAAGGAGCTAGTCAGCACCTCCTCAATGGATTGATGCGGCCCCTGCTTATTTACAAAATCTATCCAGTATCTGAAGTTAATTGCAGTATATGCTTCCCAGAACTTGTCCCAATTCTCATCTTCATCTATAAATAATTCATGATCTCGGAGTGTTCTTTTCATAGAATCTAGTTCGCTTAACGAATAATTTAAGAGAGTATTATCAATGTCAAAAATAATCGCTTTATACATAGGACCATCTCCACATCTTTTGAAGTTTGTTTTGCGAGTGGCATCTCCCGTCTTCGGAGGAATATTGTACCTGAATCGTTTTATGCTTTAGCCGTTGTTATAATAATCCCAATCATAATCGTCGATTTTCACAAATGCCCCTGTATCCGGATCACGTTCATAAGCGCATTGTGGTTCGTCGTTAATAAAATCCAGAATCGAATCATCCATATTCAAAATGGCGCCAAGCGAAACTATCTGAAGATTACCGGCGTAAAATCATCCCCATTCCATTTGCATTCCGCAGCACGTTGACTTTAATGATAAGTCTCTCGTTTCTATGAATCTCTCTTTCTATTATCTGTAAAATTCATTATTTACATGCAATCATAATCTTCTGTTCGGATGGAAGTCAAATTTTCGTTCTCTAGAGCTGAATAGTCTATACTCCTTAATTAACTCATGTCTACAGTTTGAATTAATCGCTGTTACCCCAACCCAAAAAAACTCCCCCAAAGGCTTTCGCTTCTGGAGGAGTTTTTTTGATTTGATGCAGCCGTATCAATCCACAAAAAAATCAGGTTCAGGTCTGATCTTGGTCTTGAGCTGTCTGAGGTTGTACTCCATTTTGAGCACGATGTCTTCGATTTGCTTCGGATCAATGTTAAAACGTTCTGGTTCGGAACGAGAGCCTGATTTTATATCGCGCAAAGCGACTTGCTGCTCCTGCCATTTATCCATCAAATCGGAAATCGTTGCGTAAAAACGTTCATAATCGCTAATAATTTCATCCAGGTAGGCATCCACTTCTTCCGAATCATATCCTCTAAGTTTAGTATTAAAGACCTTTTCGTGAATCGAAAGAGCATCCAGTTGTATACCCAGCTGCTTAAACAGCTTTCTCTGCTTATCCAGTCGGCGCTGCATATGTTCATCCATTGCCATTACCTCCAAATCAGTTGCTACTCATATGGGTGATCAATTCAATATGTACATCCCTGTCTTTTTTATATCACAACCGGGGCCAAGATGAAAATGTTTCATCGTTATTTTTGAAAAATGTACCATTTCAAGTACCTATTCACCATTTTTAAGTAGCATATCTTGATTTTAAAATAT
>JAIRVF010000022.1 GCA_031254035.1 Paenibacillus sp. | reverse complement strand
CCGGCCGTATGCTCATCAGTTTGCTGATCCGCTGAGGGAGCGCCTCCCGTGTTCCGCAAATAAGCTATCCAGTAAGCACCAGCGACAAACACCGCACCGCCGACTATATTCCCGAGCAGCACCGGGACAAAGTTCATGAAATATTCGCCCCAAGTAAAGTGGCCTTCAAAGATCGCCGCCGGAATGAGGAACATGTTCGCAACCACGTGCTGAAAGCCGATCGCGACAAAAGCCATGGTCGGGAACCAGATGCCAAGAATTTTGCCGCTCATGCTATCCGAACCGTAACACAACCATACGGCCAGCGCCACCAACCAGTTACAGCCGATGCCCGAGATGAAGGCTTGAAGGAAACTGTCGTCCAGCTTATGGCCTGCCATATCTACCAGCTTATCCAGATAAGGTCCGCTCGCTGTAAGTCCGGTAACATGCCCGAAAAAGTAGGCGACAAACAATGCACCGACAAAATTGGCTACGAGCACAAGCAGCCAGTTTCGAAGCAGTTCGGATACCTTTACCTTCTTTACTATACAAGCCAGTGCCACTGCCATCATATTGCCCGTCAGCAGCTCACCGCCTGCCAGAAGCACCAGAATCAGCCCCACGGGAAACAATGACGCACCGATAAATCCGGTAATAGAGCCCCATTCCTTGGGTGCACTCGCGATCACACGGATATCAAGTAAGAAACCAAGTGCAATAAACGCACCGGCCAAAAAACCAAGTACCAATACCGTCAGCAGCGGGTTATGGGCTTTTTTAATCCCCGCTTCCACTGTTAGTTCCGCAATTTGCTGGGGTTTGTAAGCAGCCATTATGGTCCTCTCCTTTGTTTACTCATATGAATAGTATTATCTTAAATTTTAATAGCTCGGTTTTTAACGAATCAGACATGCGAATGCCCTCGCGATTCAATTCCATTGTAGGGAAAACTGGTCCTCATTCATGTGAAATATATCACTTAGCAGGATATTAGGCTCTATACTGAAAATTATGGGAGGTGGCCGCTACGATTGCGGATCGTTCTTCCGAACGCTGCCGCTTCGTAAGAATCGATTCCGTCCCACCACTACTTTCGCCTTTTTGTTAATCACTAATCATGGTGTTGAGGCAATTATTATGCTTAAAACAGCCAAATAGCCCCCCCTCTCTATCATTGGGCAAATATACAAAAAAAGCTTTTACCTCCGCGGAAACGGAAGTAAAAGCGGTATTTCTGCTAACGAAACTGAGCAACGCTATTGTCGCGAAATCAAGGTCAAATGAAATCTAACGAAACTACAAATCGTTATTCGGCTAAATTTTGGCTTCAACACCGTCGTTTTCACCCAATAGCGACACTGAGTTTCGTTAGAATTCCTATAAGTTTGATTTTCCCTAAATAACGATTGCAGGTTTCGTTAGAGTACAATTTCGATAGATCGCAGCTTCGATAGAATGCAGTTCCGATAAAAGCAGCTTCGTTAGAATACAGCTTCAATAGTTAGCATTTCACCGTTAAAACAGACCCGATACCCGGCCGTCTTCGTCAATGCTCATATGATCCGCGGCAGGAGATTTAGGAAGCCCCGGCATCGTCAGCAGGGTTCCAGTCTGGACCACGGCAAATCCTGCGCCAGCGGACAGCGAGATCTCTCTCACCTGAATTTTGAAACCTTCCGGCGCTCCGAGCAGATTCGGCTGATCCGAGAAGGAATATTGGGTTTTGGCCATGCATACAGGAAGATTCCCGTATCCAAGCTTCTCGATATCCTTCAGGCTCCGAAGTGCCGCTGGGGAATAAGATACTTCTGCACCGCGGTAAATTTCCCGCACGATGGTTTCAATCTTCGTACGGATATCCGTCTCAAGCCCGTATAGCGGTTGGTAGTGGGACTGTTCTTCCGAAAGCAGCTTGATCAGAGCTTCTGCCAGTTCGCGGCCACCTACGCCACCTTCCGCCCAAGCCTTAGATACAGCCGCAGGAACGTTCATGGCATGGCACTCTGCCAGTACCCGTTCCACTTCTTCGGGAATATCATCGGCAAAATGGTTAATCGACACGACGACCGGTACACCAAACTTCTTCAGATTTTCTACATGTCTCTTCATGTTGGACAAGCCGTTCACGAGAGCTTCCATCCCAGGCTCACGCAGACTGTTTTTGGCGGCTCCGCCGTTATATTTTAGCGCTTTGACGGTCACTACCAACACCGCGGCTGCCGGGTTCAATCCGGCCTGACGGCATTTGATATCCATAAATTTCTCAGCGCCTAGATCCGCACCGAAGCCGGCTTCCGTAACGACGATTTCCCCAAGCTTCAAGGCAAGCCGCGTTCCAATAACGCTGCTGCAACCATGAGCAATATTGGCGAAAGGTCCGCCGTGAACGATAACCGGTGTTCCTTCCAGCGTCTGGACAAGGTTCGGCTTGATAGCATCCTTCAGCAGGATCGTCATCGCTTCGACAGCCCCAATCTGTGAAGCCGTCACAGCTTCTCCATCCTGATTGTAGCCGATAACCATCCGGCCAAGACGCGCCTTCAAATCGCTGAGCCCTGTGCTCAAGCAGAGTACGGCCATGACTTCCGAAGCGGTAGTAATCAGGAAACCGCCTTCGCGTACGGTGCCGTTTCCGTCGCCAAGGCCAGTTACTATGCTGCGCAGACTACGGTCATTCATGTCCATAGCCCGTTTCCATACAATCCTCTGCGGGTTTAACCGCAGGGCATTACCTTGATAGATATGGTTGTCGATCATGGCTGCCAGCAGGTTATGGGCTGCAGTAATTGCATGAAGATCTCCGGTAAAATGCAAATTGATATCCTCTGCAGGAACAATCTGCGCTTTACCACTTCCCGTAGCTCCGCCTTTCATGCCGAAGCACGGGCCAAGCGAAGGCTCGCGCAAGGCGGCTACCGTCCGGTGCCCGACCGCATTCAGCGCCTGCGCAAGACCGATGGTGGTCAATGTTTTGCCTTCCCCCGCCGGAGTCGGGTTCATCGCAGTTACCAGTACCAGTTTGCCGTCCTGACGCGTACGCACACGCTCCCACAACGAAGGGCTGAGCTTGGCCTTATAACGGCCGTAAAGCTCCAGTTCCTCTTCCTCTATACCGACCAAACCTGCAACTTCCAATATTGGTTTCATGACCTGATCGTACCTCCTATGTATTTTAATAATCCCTTAACTGCCTTGAGGCCCGCTGAAAAAAGAGTCTGCCGCTTGCGGTCAGACCCTATGTGCCTGCTATCTTGCAGAGATGTTATATTCGTGATTGCCGTGTTATAGCAGCTGCTCAATCGCGCCTGCCATGCTCTCCGGGGTTTCCCTCGGTTCAAAACGAGCTACAACTTCGCCGTTTCGGTTCACGAGAAATTTCGTGAAATTCCACTGAATGTCGCTGCTCTCAGAAATCCCGGGCTGCTGCTCTTTCAAGTACGTAAAAAGCGGATGGGAATTCTCCCCGTTCACATCGATTTTTGCAAAAACAGGGAAGGACACGCCATAGTTGAGCTGGCAAAACGAAGCCGCTTCGGCGCTGCTGTCTGGCTCCTGCGCACCGAACTGGTTGCATGGAAATCCCAGAATGACCAGCCCCTGCTCAAGGTAACGGTCATAAAGTTTTTGTAGGTCGCCATACTGCGGCGTCAGTCCGCATTGGCTGGCGGTATTCGCGATGACTAGCACCTTGCCTCTATAATCTTCAAGAGGCACTTCCTTGCCCGCCGGAATGGCGGCTGAATACGAGTAGACAGACAACTCTTTACCCCACTTTCTTTGCAAAATCATTTATCTGCCCCTGTGCTTGGCTTTGGCTTTCTGGACAGCGATCTCACGCTTCCGAACAGCCAGCGCCTCGCGCTGCTCCTTACTGAGTCGGGGTCTTTCCTTTTTGCGTTTCTCAAGCTCCAGCCTCATGGCTTCCTGGCTGGCACTGTTGACCCCACGTGCCCTAGATTCCCGGGCAGCCAATCTAGCCATCCTTTTCGGATTGACGGCTCTGCGCTGAGCTTTATTAGCGGTTACGCCGATGGACAGCCTTTCTACTAGCGTAGGCAACTCTCGTTGGACAAATTCCCAGACCTGCTGAAGCGAAGGTTCTGCGCCGAAGGTATGCTTGCCTGCCATTACCTTGCCCTCGCTTTCCACTTCAACAACTCCGACCCAATAAGGATCGTCAAAAAATACGGTTAATTTCATAGTGGTACTCCCCTCTATTTCAACATCAGAACGCTGGACATCCCGAGGGGGAAGGCTACTGACATGACTTGGCTTGGGGCATTTCACCAATGCATGCGTCCGGACTACCAACCGGACCGTGTTTTTACGTTCCACTTCCATCATACACCAGTAAAAGGCAAGTGCAAGTTTCCACTCAATTTATTCATGCCATATTCGAAAGTCCGAAGGCTTCGGCGATCAGACGGAATGATTTCAACTTATCCTCGAAACGGTGGATTATGCTTGTGATCATAACTTCGTCCGTACGGTATGCCGCACACAGGCTTTCAATTTTCCTTTTGATCTGTTCGGGAGATCCCACGATCATCCGTTTGCGGTTCTCTAGCACACGCATCTGGTCGTATGGGGAATAGGGATAGCTTAAAGCCCGTTCAATGGAAGGCGTCCCTCCAGAGGAGCCGCCTTTCTCCAAAAGCAGCAAGGATAGGTCCATGCTGGAGGCCACGCGATGCGCCTCCTCTTCGCTTTCGGCACAAACCGCGAAGATGGCTACCATCGACTTCGGCCTATCCATGACTGCTGACGGCCTGAAATTCTCCTGGTACCAGCGCATGATATCCGCACCTCCGGAGCCGTTGATAAACTGGGCGAATGCAAAGCCCGTTCCCTGCTGCGCGGCAATAGCCGCACTGCCACCGCTGGAGCCAAGCATCCACATTTGCGGAACGGTTCGGACTAAAGGAGTGGCTACCAATCCGGCAAACGGATGACTGGGGCTTAAGGTATCCGTCAGGTAGGCGTTCAGATCTGCAATTTGTTCCGCATACCGTTCTACGTTCCGCACTTTACCTTCCTGCAAGGCCTGGGTTGCCAACGGCATTCCGCCCGGAGCGCGCCCAAGGCCGAGATCGATTCGTCCCGGATACAACCCCTCCAGTACGCGAAAATTCTCAGCGACCTTATAGGAGCTGTAATGGGGCAGCATCACGCCCCCCGATCCGATTCGGAGCGTCGAAGTGACGGCAGCCAGATGCGAAATAAGCACCTCTGGGCTTGATCCCGCTAGATTTGCCGAGAAGTGATGCTCTGAAACCCAGAACCTTTGGTATCCCATCCGCTCGGCTTCCCTGGCCATTCTCCCGGTCTGCGCTAGCGCCTCCACCGGCCCGCTTCCTTCGGAGATGGTCGATTGATCCAAAATGCTAAGCCTGATCATATGGCGTCAAGACCTTTCTATAATAAAGTCCTTAATGCTTCGACATTTCCGGAGCATTATAAAATGCCCACATTATATCATTTACAAGATAAATCCGGAAATCAGAACCGGCGAACGCAAAATAACCGAAAGCACCTGATAGGTGCCCCCGGTTATTGGGCGCGATCAAAAAAATTATAGATCATTTGATTTGCCGAAAGTAGCCTAGGCGACGACGGGCAGGTTTCGTGCAAATCTGATTCACTATTTCTTTGATCGCGCCTTACTGAACTGCTATCTGCGTCCAGATCCGCCGCCCCGGCGACCACCGGATGCGGAACCGCGTCCACCACGGCCCTGTGCTCCAGAGCGTGGGCCTTGGCTGCGCTCTCCAGGGCGACCTTGGCTGCGCCCGCCCTCAGCTCCTCGTCTGGAGCCGCCGCGCGCTTCCGCTCCATTGCCTACAGAGGAACGCACGGCTTTATCGTCGCGGCGGGAACGCCCCTGTCCGCGCTGACTGTCCTGCTCCTTCCGGCCGCCTTTGTTTGCACCGCCGGCGGAAGAGCGCGTTCCTCTCGCTTCCACGATTGCGCCGTCTTTTTCATACCGGCGACGCTCAATTGTATATGAAATGCCCTGCTCAATACGCTGCAGTTCGCCCCTGTCCTTGGGCGATGCGAGTGTAATGGCCATTCCTTTCCCACCAGCCCGGCCCGTGCGGCCGATGCGGTGGATGTAGCTGTCAACCTCATGCGGAATATCATAGTTGAAGACATGGGTCACGCCTTCAACATCCAGACCTCTTGCCGCTACATCCGTTGCAACCAGAAGCTGCAGCTTCGCCTCGCGGAAACGCTTCATGACTTGTTCCCGCTTCGCTTGTGATAAGTCCCCGTGTAGTTCGTCCGATGCATAACCCATTTCCAGCAGCGCAGAATTCAGCGTCGACGCCCGCCGTTTGGTGCGGCAGAAAATGATAGCCAGGTACGGACTGTACGTCTCAATCATGGAGATAAGCGCCTGCTGCTTCGTCCGGTCCGTTACCTCTACCACTAGCTGGCGGATATGCTTCAGCGGCACCGGCGAATTTTCCACTTTAATGGTTACATCAGCAGCATCACGGGTATAGTAGGAAGCCAACTGTTTGACTTCGGCCGGCATCGTAGCAGAGAATAGCAACGTCTGCCGTTTGTATGGCAGTGCCTGGATCAACGTCTCGACTTCATCCAGGAAGCCCATATGCAGCATTTGATCCGCTTCATCAAGCACCAGCGTCTTCACGCCACCAAGCTCAAGCGTCCCGCGCCGCAAATGGTCGTTCAGGCGCCCTGGCGTACCGATGATCAAATGACGTCCGCCTTCCAACTTGCGCAGCTGCTTGTCTACATCCTGACCCCCGTATACCGCCAGGATTCGGATCTCCGTTCCCCGGGAAAGCTTCCGCGCTTCCTCGGTAATTTGCAGCGCCAGTTCGCGTGTTGGCGCAATAATCAAAGCCTGTGGAAAGGCGCGGTCCGGATCCAGCTTCTGCATAATCGGCAGCAGGAAGGCGAGCGTTTTCCCCGTTCCGGTCCGCGCGCGGGCGATCACATCTCGATCCGCCAGCAGCAGCGGAATCGTCTCCGTCTGCACCGGCGTCGGTACGGTGATACCATTCTCCTTAAGTTTCCCTACCCATTGCTCTTGCATGCCGAGCTCTATAAAGTTTGGCAAAACATCCACCTCATTAAGTTCTATTAGGCGCGACCATTATTTCTTTGATCGCGCTTTAATCCGTCTACAATTTTAAATCCTTCGTTGCACAAATCATTTCTATTAGGCGCGATCAACGAAATGGCTGTTATTTTCTTGATCGCGACTTGAAAATAGTCTATCTCAAAATTCGAAGTCCTAAAACTTTCCCGATTTAAAAATAGAATACAGCAGCCACACCACCATAAGGAATGCGACGCCAAACCCGATGCCTATCACCGGGAAATGCCACAGAATCGTGGACTGGCGGTTCAAAGAGGAGCCGATGATCAGCCCCACCATAATAATGCTGAAGGCAAGCAGCACGATGCTGAACGACAATCTGTTGCTGATTTGGTCCAGCTTGCGCATCAAGGATTCCATCTCGGGGAGGCTGATCTCCACTTTCAGCTTGCCTTTGCTGATCAAAGCAGACAACTGTTTCGCCTGAGCGGGAAAATCCAGCAGCGCTTCGATTAGTCCGGTCGCGTTTCCTAACAGTTTCTCCCGCAAGCGGCGGGCACTGAACCGCTCCTTGATAAGCTTCCGTCCGAACGGCTCGGCCATATCGATAATGCTCAAAGCGGGATCAAGCTTCTGGATTACGCCCTCCATTGTAAGCAACGCCTTGCCCAGCAGTGTCAGGTCCGGTGGCATGATGATGGCATGCTTCTGGGCGACCCCAAACAAATCATTAAGCGCCTTACCGATGCCGATTTCAGAAAACGGAATATCATAATACTCCTCACGCAGGACATCCAGATCCCTGCGCAATGAATCCATATCATTGTCTTCCGGCAATAAGCCAAGGTGTAGAATCGCCCGGATCATGCCGTCGGTATTTTTACGCATGAGTGCGATAATGAGTTCGGATAAATGATCCTTCATATCTTCGCTAAGCCGTCCAACCATTCCAAAATCCAGAAATGCCAAACTGCCGTCCTTCCGGACCAGCAGGTTACCGGGATGCGGATCCGCATGAAAAAAACCTTCGATGAACATCTGATGCAGCATGGCATTCACAAATCGCTTGGCGATAAGCTTCAAATCAAATCCTTTTTCTTTCAACAACTCCCGCTGACCGAGTGTCACGCCCTCTACATATTCCATCGTCAAGACGCGGGAAGAGGTATTATGCCAGTAAATTTGTGGGATAAAAATATGTGGATCGTTCTGGAACTGCAGCGCTATTTTTTCTGTATTGCGTCCTTCCCTGCTGTAATCCATTTCCGCTAGCAAGGATTTCGAAAATTCCTCTACAAGTTTGACCATTTGATATCGTTTAGCCCATACCCAGCGTTTTTCCGCCGCCACCGTCAGATTCCGCAAAATGCCAAGGTCCCGGGTAATGGTCTGCAGCGCCCCGGGACGCTGAATTTTCACCGCCACCTCTTCCCCCGATTTCAGCCTGCCGAGATGGACCTGTCCGATCGAGGCCGCAGCGACGGGAATGTCGTCAAACCGTTCAAACATCTCTTCGACCGGTGCATCCAGTTCTTCCTCCAGAATACTCCGTGCAGCTTCGAGTGGAAACGGAGGTACATGGTCCTGCAGCTTTACGAGCTCGTTAATGATGGATTCCGGAAGCAAATCGGAGCGCGTGCTGGCGAGCTGCCCCATCTTCACGAAGGTCGGACCAAGATCCTCGAGAACCAGACGGATGCGCTCTCCAAGTGTTTTGGTCTCCGGTGATTCATGCGTAATCCAGCGCCGGGGAAGGGACAACACCTGGAACAGCCCCAATTCCTCCACCATGTAGCCAAAGCCATGACGCATGAGCGCCATGGCGATCTCCCGGTAGCGGCCGGTATGCCTGATGCGTAGAGCCATATTATTGAGTGTCCGTTTCGGGACTTGCTTCCTTGCCGGTCCCTTCGAGTTCCGCAATCCGTTCTTCCAGTGCGACTATGCGCTGCTCCAGGCTGGCTATTACATTTTCGGAAGGCACATGTAGCTCTGTTAAAACCCGCTGGATCTGCTCCTGCAGGAAAATCTTGAACTGGGATTTTTCCTCTTCGCCACGCTCGACAAGCCGATCAATCAGGTCCTTGGACTCTGAAGGGGCAAGTTCTCCCCGCTTAACCAGATCTTCAACCGTTTTTTCAATTTTCTCCTTGCTGGCTATCGTAAGACCCCATCCTAACGAGATTGCCTTTTTCAACAGATCACCCATGTGTGTTCCCTCCCAAAAGCTATATTTCCCTTATTATACCCTGAATACTTTGCCAATATGAAATTGCCGAATCAGCCTGGCAAATGCGCAGCCCACCTTGCTGCCTGCAAAATCAACTTGCGGATCTGCGGGTGCCGGAATGTCGGATCGTTATGTCCTGGCATGAAGTACACGACTCTTCCAAGTCCGTATTCATGCTTCCAAGCCGCCGGATACCATGTATCGTTCAGCTTGTATTCAAGCAGCACTTCCTTCTCCGTAAACGGGTCGAACTGGATTTGGTAGGGCTCTTCATCCAGCTCAAACGGCTCAACTCCCGCCGTGATTGCGTCTTCCCCGTTCACGCGGAAGGAAAGGGTCTGGATCGGTGGATGCCCATCAAAACGGCCGCCCACCAGCTGGGCTAACTCGTAACGGCGGTTTCCGAGCGATAATCCGTTATGGAGCACTAGCAGGCCGCCCCCCTGGCTCACATAAGAGAGAAGCCCCGAGGTCTGATGTTTTGATACCTGGTCATCCCAAAGGTCAAAGTAACAGATGCACAGGTCAAACGGCTTCAGATGTTCCAAACGCAGCAAGTTTTTGTTTTCGCTGCACTGGACCGAAATCTCTTCGTTTAATATATGGCTGATTTGTGCATCCACCCCTTGCAGGGGATGGAATTTCGGGTGGGTATAGTCGCCCAGCAAAATGCTTTTTTTGTTGTGCAAGGCTTGTTCCTCCTTTGCGACTTCAGTTGTCTCTTCTTTATCATTGTCCCTAAAAAGAAAAGGGATGCAGCTCTTTTTCGCATCCCTTATGAATCAATACCAAAATAATCATCCAAATCAGGCATTATTAGTTTGAAAATAACGAGCCAGCTCAACGACCATGCTGCCCATCCGCTCGTCCTCAGGCGGGTATACTACCCGTGTGATTCCCTCCTCCAATAGCGCCTGGGCCGTTATTTTGCCGACGGCTGCCGCTACGACAGGGCCCTGAAAGGCCTGAATCATATCTTCGAGCTTGCCCTGGCTACGCGCGTATTCCGTCAGATTACGGATCTGCGGCGCACTCGTAAAGGCAGCCGCATCAATTACGTGCCGGAGAATGTCGTCAAGCAGTTGTTCAAGCTGTTCAGGTTCCGGAGGAATATGTCGATACGGAAGGACTCGGCGCACGTTCGCCTCCTGCTCCTCAAGCCAAGCCTCCAGCTTGGGTGCTGGATCACCGTGGAGCTGCAACACAACCTCGGTGCCATGAAGCTCGTATTCCGCAAGGCTGCGGATCAGCCCGGATGTACTGCCATCATCGTCCCGGACAAGAGGTTCAAGCCCTCTTTTGCGAAGAGCATTGACGGTTTTGTAGCCCCGCGCAGCTATCGAGGATTGCTGCAGTACCTTCAGCAAATCACTCTCCGCATTCATGCTAGCTGCCACATTGAATAAAGCATCCAACCCGATGCCGGTTGTCAGGACGGTCCAGGCCGGAGGCTCCGCTATCCAATCCGCCAGGCTTTTTCGCGTCTCCACATCATCCAGAAACACGGTACCCTGAGCCGGACGGATCAGCGCCGTCCCTCCCATTTTCTCCACGATCTTGGCCATGTCTTCCGCTTTACGTGGTCCTGTCAACGCAATCGTCCTGCCTCCCAATCGCTCTGTCACTTCTTGTATCCCCTCTCTATGGCTCAAATCCATTTTGAACAGTATACTTGACTACGCTGAAGGAGTAAAAGAAATTTTCACAGAGAAGCGCCGGCCCTTTTGATCAGACGATGTCTTTTGCGTTGATTGTATAAATATCTAACAATAAAATATGAAATGAAGCCAAGCACGAGCCCAAATATGGACATACCGATAAGAACGTGCAGCCCCCCTTGCAGCAAATGCTTGAATATCCTGAAATCACCGTGCAGCAGGTTGCGCCAGGCATGTTCATGCATAGGTGCACCGAGCATTTTTTGGGGGAAGAACCACTCACCGATTTTTTTGGCAAAAGGAATAAGAACAATAGGCAGGAATGTCAGCTTGCCAATCACATTGCCGATAATAGCAGCGGGGAGTGACCCTCCAAACAATCTGACGATGGGATAGAAAATAAGGTATACCAACGATCCGGTCGAAATTACGATCATTTCAAGCCCGAAACCGACCGCAAAGCCGAGAGATACCTTGCGTGCTCCCTCCGGAGAGCGGAACAGCTTGATCATATTAAACTTAATTTTTCGGAAGAATTTATGGAACAGATTACGTTTTTTTCGTTTCGTTGTCATGTGATCACCCTTCATAGCCCAAAACGGCGCCAAGCCGCATGGGGAGCCGTACCAAAAAGGCCGCCCTTAAACATATTGTATCATTTCCGCTCCCCTTTTTCTAACCATAACTTGCTGGGATGTCCCTCTTATTCATGCCTTCGCAGGACGGTGAATCGTAAAGATCAAAAGTGGCAGCACAACGATGAAAAGAAGCGCAATCAGCGTCCACACCCGGTTGAATAGAGCCAGTTGGACAGAATTCTCGTAAAACCAAAAGGCGCAGCTATAGGCAAACAGACCGACGGGAGCGGCCATCATTTTCCCCGACACAGACGGAATAACGGTTTTCAGACCGTAACAAACAATATACAAGCTGATGGCGATGTTTAGTAAAGTCGAGGGATACCACATGGCAGCCAGAATCAGGTCGAAACGGTCCAGAAAATCGGTAATACGCAGCTCACGAACTAGATCATACACGGGATACGTCGCCCTTTCAGAAACTTCGACCCCAAGCACAAGAATAGGCATCACAGTCAGGATCATCAAGAAACCTAAAGAAATCAGCATCGAATATAAACCATACTTAAATTTATAATCCTTGCCGGAGAAAATAAACGGAAGAATTAACAGCTGCCCTAAATAAGCGACGATATACCAGCTTCCCTCGGACACATTTCTCCAATTCACAAACAACGCCGGCCTCATCAGTCCGAAGTCAAAATCCCGCACAGCGATGATCGGTATAATGCACAGGTTAACCATTACAATCGGGCCATAAAGCTCCGTTATACTAATTATCGTCTTGGCACCACCTCTAGCGACATAAACGGCGGTCGCAGTGATACAGAGCGCAATGATTAATATCGGGGTAATCGGGAGCAAGACGATGTTGGTGTAATCCGTCATTGTTCGAATATCCCGAACCATAACCCAAAAGAAAAACAAGATGTACAAAGTAACGATGCCTCTTCCAATGAACGGAAAACGGCTAGACAAAGACTGGAACAAGTCCTGACCGGGAAAACGAAGCGAACTTCGAGTCAGGACAAACAGCATGATGAGAACCACGGCGCCAGCCGGCAAAAAGGATAGATAGGAATGCTGGTGCGCACTGTTAATCAACTGACCTGGCATAATAACGATCGTAAGGTTAATCAAGTAGGTAACTCCAAGCAGCACAATTTGGCGGGGAGTATTTTTTTCCACGGGAAGTCCTCCTTAAACGGACACAATTGTTCTTAAAAAGGTACAAGCGGACTCAGCCATTTACTGAGCCATACCGTAGCGTAAACGACATGGTTGATCCTAATCGTGTATATGAATATCGCCATTCCTGCGATCAAGAAAGTGTATGTAAATATACGATTGATCTTCGGGAGACTACGGATCACCTTGTAATCAAAAAACAAAATGATCGCCGCCGCCGCGATGTAAATGAGCCAATACTTACTCATGTTTCAACTCCTTGTCCTTTTTGCCAAACGGCTTATTTACCTCTCCGATGTTTGCTACATGCAACTTCGCGTGGATCACGACTTTAACGGTTGGATATATTTCTTCCCAGCGATCCTTGAAGTGTTCCCAGGCAGCCGGTTTTTTTTGATGAATCGTCTGGCCGAAACCGAGAACATCCGAATGATACCTGTTCTGAAGCAAACGCATCGCGGATTGAATTTGTTTGACGATTTCCTTGGTTGCGTGCTGCTCCAGCTGTCTTATGCTTCCTTCTCCGACCAAGCTATCGTTTGAATTATTTTCAATGACTGTACCCTTGGCTAGAATGTTCATGTGCATCGTAATATTATTGCCGCGGATGACCGGTTTTAACGTCACCAGATTCTCTGTAAACCTGATGCTGATGAGGCTTTTTCCGCTCGGGCTGGGCACCAATAATTCCGGAGCAGTAGCCTGATTCATCGCCAGGTTAATCGCTTGAGCTCCTTGTCCCTTTAACACACCGACAAGCTTATCTTCTTTAAACAGGGCCAGACCGGTGATTTGAATATTTTTCTTTTCCTTATCTTCAAGATCTTCGGGAACCGTCTCTCGAAGCGAAATATACGGCAACGCGATGTCAATCCCATCCGAAAGCAGGCGAATGGCAAGGTATTTGAGCGTCACCGGTCTTTTTGTGGACAGATTCATCTGCTCGTGGATCATTTCGCTGGGAAATAGCTCCATAGGCGCATCTGCATCCAATATTTTATAGGCCGGGCCTTCCGTCACTGCTACCGATGAGGAGAGCCGGTTCTCCGGAACCCGGCCAAACTGATCAAACACGGATTCAATTCCGCTCTTGGCGAGTTCTTCGCCAAGTAAGAGCGTTCTACGGTGGGCGAACGATATCTTTCTGGAGTTACCTGCTTGAACCTCCTGGCGGGAATCGCGAAGTGTAGTGCCAGTCTTGGATTCCAAGTAATACGTTTTACTATCTCCTGTTCCGCCCCCTCCGCCTTCACTCCCGGCTCCTCCGAGATTGCCAGGAAGCGCAATTTGCACGGTGCTTCGGTACATTCCCTTTTCCTTGTCCACACCTGATCCGACAACAAACGCCACGTCATTAATTTCGGTGCGGTCCCAGCAGCCGGAGAGCCCCAAAGAACTACAAAGCAGTAAGCCGGCTGAAAAGAATCTTTTCATAGAGATATCACCATACCTTGTCTTTTTTGGGTGTACCATTGATCTCCGGCTTCGCACGGACTTGATTATGCTTCGAAAGCCAGGCAGGCCGCTCTTTCATTTTCCACCATGGGGCCCTGGAGAAGATATCCTTATGGTCCGTTCCATAGAACGGACTAACACCGGACATATACGGGACACCAAACGAAGTCAGCTGCGTCACATGAACCAAAACCCATGTAATGCCGAGGAGGATGCCGAACAAGCCAAGCACACCTGCCAGAAGCATCAGCGGAAACCGCAGCAAACGAATGGTAATAGCGAGACTGTAGTGGGGAATCGTAAAGGAGGCAATCCCCGTTAGGGATACGATAATAACCATCGGAGCCGACACGATGCCCGCTTGTACAGCTGCCTGGCCAATCACAAGAGCCCCGAGTATGCTGACGGCCTGGCCTACCGACTTCGGCAACCGTATCCCTGCTTCACGCAGCGCTTCAAAGGAAATTTCCATCATCAAAGCCTCTACCAATGCTGGGAAGGGGATCGCCTCACGGGCAGCTGCAATGCTAAGGAGAAGCTTCGTCGGTAGCATATCCTGATGATAGGTCGTTACCGCGATGTAAAGCGCAGGCAAAAATAATGCGACCATCAAAAAGAAATACCGGATCCAACGGATAAAATTCGAAATAAAAAAACGTTCATAATAATCCTCGCCCGCCTGCATCAGCTGAAAAAACGTTACCGGAACGACCAGTACAAATGGTGTTCCATCCACGAAAATGGCACATCTCCCTTCAAGCAGCTGTGCGGCTACGCTGTCTGGACGCTCTGTATATTGCATCTGTGGGAACGGCGAATAGGGATGGTCCTCAATCAACTCTTCGATATAACCGGATTCCAAGATACCGTCGATTTTGATATCCTTCAGCCGTTTTTTTACATCGTTTACCATTTTGGGATCAGCCAATCCTTCAATGTAAGAGACGACAATATCCGTTTTGGTTTCAGTGCCGATTACCATGCTGTACATTTTGAGATTAGGTGTCTTGATCTTAAAGCGGACCATGGCCGTATTCGTGCGAAGCATTTCGGTAAAGCCCTCACGAGGTCCCCGGATCAATGATTCCGTTTCAGGCTCTGCAACAGAACGCCGGATTCCCCCTTTGATGTTAAAGAGGTAGACCTTGCTCAGGCCATCGACAAAAACGGCTACGCTGGAATTCATGATATCTTCGACGACATCGACCCATTGGCTAGAGCACTTGACTTGGGAAAGGGAAACCCTCGTATTTTCAATCGGCTCCAGCTTAGAAGCCTCAATCCGCTCTACCGGGTCGGTGTTTAACATCCGGACGTACGCCTCAATGATCGGCTCCAGCATGTGGGATTGAAGCTCTTCCGAGGTGACGACTCCTTCCACGTAGGTAATAAAAGCCTTGATATCCGGAGCAATTTCTATGGTACGGAAGATTATATCCGAACAGTCTTTAAAAATATCCTTAATAGTCTGGATGTTCTGGTCCAAACTCGTCGTTATAGACAGCTTCTCCCATGAAGGTGAAGGAAGCCCCAGCTTCGTGCCGGATGGAAGAGCCTCCGCTGCTTTACCGCTACCTAATTTCAGTCTATTCATTGGCGTGATCACCTCGTATTCCGGTCCATTACCTGGGATGTTTACGCCATAGGCTGTACCAAAATTGGATAAATTATGTGGGGTATATCCCTTCATGTTGATAAGATGCAAAATAACCCCACAAAGAGTATTGGAAAGAAGTTCAGGTGCCTCTCAAAGAGGGGCGCTTTTGTGGAGCAAAAGTACAGCATGGAGCCCATGCTTCGATACGTATTCCAAATACTTTAAGAGGTTGTTCAAAAAGTCCGTCTTTGATAAGAAAACCGACCTTTTTGAACACGCACTTTAAGAGGGCCCCAAGAAAACTATCAAAAAAAAACGACAGCACCATAACGGTACTGCCGTTCTTCCGGATATTTCGTGTTTTTGCTTCATCTTAGGTCAGGAGATCTTAAACCTAGTCACCAGTTCCTGCAGCTGTACGGCCAGACGGCTTAAATGCTCTGCAGAAGATGCAATTTCTTCGATGGATGCCAGCTGCTCTTGGGCCGCAGCCGATACGGACTGCGTATTTGCCGCCGCAATCTCCGATATGCTCTGGATATGCCGGATGGACCCGACTGCACTCTCCCCGTTCCGCGCCAGCTCTCGGGACACTTCTGCAGCAGAATGGATGCCTTCAGCCGCTCCCTGTACCGCCTTGAGGATTCGGGTAAACGATTTGCCCGTAAAATCCGCAGCCTCAATCCCCTCGGATACTCTGCCCTTGGCATCATCCATTGCGCCAAGCACGCGCCGCATCTCCTCACGCATGCCGTTCACCAGTTCTTCGATACGCTGAGCCGAATGACCGGATTGCTCCGCCAGCTTGCGCACTTCTACCGCAACGACGGCAAAGCCTTTTCCATGCTCTCCTGCGCGCGCTGCCTCGATGGATGCATTAAGCGCCAGCAAGTTTGTTTGCTTGGCGATTTCAGCCATCATCGTCACAATTTGGCCAATCCGACCTGTACGTTCATTCATATTCGTTACAATGCCGTCCAGATCGCTAACTGTCGTATGTATTCCTTGAATTTTATCCGTCACGTCCACCACGGCCGCATGACCCTCTTCCGCTGATGCAGACGTACGCGACATTTTGGCCGATGCATCATCCATATGACTGCGGATGCGTTCAGATTGCATGGACATTGTATTCATGCTTTCCATGCTTGTCTCTACACTGCGAAGCTGCTGCTCGCTTCCAGCGGCCACTTCCGAAATGGCATCAGTTACGCTTTCGATGGCCTTGGTCGTCTGATCGGCACCCGTCGACAGGCCCTTTGCAGATGAGCTGACTTGCCCAGTGATTTCCTGCACATTTACGATCATTGTTCGCAAGCTGTCCACCATAGCTTGAAAATGGCGACTCAAATTGCCGATTTCATCCCTGCTTGAGGTGTCGACACTTTCTCTTAAATCTCCCTGGCTAATCCGTTCCGTCGCCTGCGTAAGTTTGTTAATCGGCCGGATAATCGAGCGAATATTCACGTATACAATCAAGAGCGCCGCCAGGATCGAAATAGACATGATAATCATGACTGAATTCCGGATTCCCACTGCCGAAGCTTCGATTTCATCCTCGTACAATGTGCCGGCAATTTTCCATCCTGTCAGTTTGTTGGTCGAGAAAGCCATCCGTTTGGCTTCATTTTCAAAAGTGTAAGCAAAATGACCTTCGGAGTTTTCGTAAAGCGGTTTGAGAAAATCGCCCTCCGCCTCTTGTCCAGTGTGATCCGGGTGAACGACATAATTTTTCGCCTGGTCCGTAATAAAAATATATCCCTTATCTCCAAGCTTCATATTGGTGAGAGACCGGATGTTATCAAGATCCAGCTCAACTGAGATCACGCCGTTGCCTGAAGGTACCGCTTGCGAGATGGACACCGACATTTTCCCGTTGGCAGCCTTGAATACCGGAGATATCGTCGCCATCTTATCCTGCTTCAGCGCCCGGATATACCAGTCCTGCTTGGTGACGTCATACTCCCACGGCAAAGGATCCTTGGAAGCGCGTACATAATATCCATTGTTTACACCTACAATCACGTCTTTCACGTCTTTATGTAAATCCATGTACTGCTGCAGCTGAATTTTCAAGTCCCCACCCTTTTTGAGGGGGTCCGAAATGGCGCGCTCCATCATGGGCAGCTTCAACAGGTATGCAATATCATCTATCTTCGCCTGAATATTTTGGGACACGATATTGTCTGCTGATTTCGTGCTTTCAAGCGCACTCTTCATCATATCCTCGGCATTCGCATTTTTAGCGGATTGATAGGACAAAATGCCGATCGTGAAGCTGGGAACGAGCAAAACGATAAGATAGGTGATGACTAGCTTCCTTTTAATGGTCAATGAAAATCGTTTCACAATGGCATTTTCCTTTCTTCTTTGGTGCTGCAGTCATACTCCTAAAACCCATACGATGAACATAGTTGTCTGTGAAATGAATCATATGATATCTCGGAATATCGCACAATATTTTCAACCAATATCCATTTCCTTTGGAATATTCTATCATTATCTGTTTCATAGGCAAAGAGGCCTAGGTCTTGAATGACAGCTTTTTTTATATCAAAAAAGGACAACCCCGATTCTCCCTGGGCTGTCCTTTTTCTAATTTTGCATCGCTTTGTTGATTCGTCCGCTGAGTCCGGCCAATTCTTCTCTCACTTTGATCATTTCCTTAATTTTATAATCAACCAGCTTCAGCTGTTTGCTCACCGCTTCAGCCATATTCTCCAGCTCTGCCTGGCGCAGGGCTTCATCCGAAGATGAGGAGGCGTTGCTGCGGTGCCTTATGACCTGATCATGAATCTGCAGAAACTCCTGAATCTCCTGCAGGGAAAAACCAAGCACCTTTTTCGCTAAAACTATATTTTTCAGCTGCTGGACGTCTTCTTCGGTATATAATCGAATGCCCCCATCAGACCGCTCGGGCGATTTCATTAGGCCGATTTCCTCATAGTAACGGATTGATCGCTTCGTCAACCCCGTCTCCTTGGCAACATCGTCGATTTTGAGCCATTCCAATTGCTGTCTCCCCCTATATACAAGGTATACCTTAAGTATATCCTTCCCATCAGCGAAAGCCAATGCTATTGCCCTGTCTGCGGGTAGCCTGTTTTTTAAGAGGTTGTTCAAAAAGTCCGCTTTTGATCACGAAGTAAATCGGGAAGCCAGTTCGGCATCGAATCTTGAATTCAACCGGTCCTTCCGGTGCTCACGTACCCACTACGTACGCTCCGCTCCTCAGTCCCTATCTTCATCCAATCTTCTCGGTGCTGAAAACCGACCTTTTTGAACACGCACTTTAAGAGAAGACTTCGTTTCTTTTAAAGGGTAAATGGTAATAAATGAAAGTGAATAATACGAGGAGGATATGCCATGAAACCATCTGATTCCGTTTCCAAGTCACTGCCGCAGTTTCCCGAATCCCTATGGAAAGCCACGACCGAATTCCCTACCTTCCCGCGGCTGAACGAGGATATCCAGACCGATGTCGCTATTGTCGGAGCAGGCATTGCCGGCGTAACAACTGCTTACCTGCTGGCACGTCAAGGCTGTAAGGTTGCGCTGCTCGATGCGGGTAGCATTCTGAACGGCACAACCGGGCATACGACCGCCAAGGTCTCCGCCCAGCATGGCATGATTTATGATGAACTGCTGAATCATTTTGGCAAGGAACAGGCGAAAATGTATTACCAAGCAAATATGGATGCGAAGGATTTTATTCAGAAAACGGTCTCTGATCTGAGCATTGAATGCGACCTCAGACCGGAAGACGCGTACATTTACGTGGAAAAAACCGATGCAGTCCAAAAGCTGCAAAAAGAATTCGATGCCTATATCAAGCTTGGCATTCCTGGGCAATGGAGAGAAGAGCTTCCGATCCCGCTCAAGGTCAAAGGCGCCATCGAAATGCCTGGGCAAGGGCAATTTCATCCACTGCACTACCTGAAGCCGCTGGTGGACGAAATTATTAAAGCTGGCGGGAAGATCTTCGAGCATACGACGATCGCAAGCTTGGAAGAGGAAAGCCCGTTTACGCTGACCACCTATCACGGTAAACATAAAGTGCGCTGCAGCCATGTCGTTTCCGCTTCCCACTTCCCATTCCTTAACAAAGGCTTGTACTTCTCCCGTCTTCATGCGGAGCGTTCGTACGCCTTAGCGATCCAACCGGAGACCCCCTTTGCTGGCGGTATGTACCTGAGCGTAGACGAGCCCAAGCGTTCGCTGCGTTCAGCCATGTGGAATGGTGAAGAGGTGGTGTTAATCGGAGGAGAAAGCCATAAGACCGGCCAAAGTATCTGCACCCATAACCACTATGAGGAGCTCGAAAAGTTCGGCAGCAAGCTGTTTGGTAACAAAGGGATTCCCTTCCGCTGGTCAGCGCAGGATTTGATTACACTGGACAAGGTACCCTATATCGGACTGAACACATCGGGGGACAGAGACATATATATCGCCACTGGCTTTAATAAATGGGGCATGACCCACGGTACTCTGTCGGGAATGATCCTCTCAGACCTAGTTCTGGGTAAGACCAATCCTTATTCGCTGCTCTATAACCCTTCTCGCTTCAAAGCTGACCCGGCCATTAAAAATTTCGTCGTTCAGAACGCCGATGTAGCTAAACATTTGGTTGCCGGCAAGGTGGGTCTGATTGAGCGCAAAATTGAGGATTTAAAGCCAGACGAAGGCGGTGTGGTGAAGCATGATGGTAAACGCGCGGGGGCATATAAGGATGCCACGGGCAATCTATATCTGGTTGATACCACTTGCACCCACATGGGCTGTGAGGTGGAGTGGAACGATGGCGAGCGCAGTTGGGATTGCCCGTGCCACGGATCCCGTTTCAACTATGAAGGTAAAGTGCTTGAAGGCCCGGCAATAGAGCCGCTTAAGAAATTGGATGTGCGCGAGTAACTTTGAAATGTACAGCGTTACACATTCTACCCACTAGAGGATCTGAATCTACAAAAAGCGTCCCTGATACCGCCGTGACAGGCGGGGGGACGCTTTTTTATGTTTGTAGTGAGGCTAATGTAGAGTTGTTCACCTCAGGCTGCCCAAGCACTGCTTAAGAAAGTGGATGATCCATATTGATGACCTCTTCAAACTCCGGGACTTCCGATCTTTTTAAAAAGTTAGGGTATACCACCCTATTCTCGTAGGACTGATGAAAAATATGAGTCGTTGCCGGAGATACCGGTGGGATAAGCCAATTCCAGTACCCGGTGAGCGGCCGTCCGCACTCGGCCTCCCGCTGTTCAAACAGCTTGAATTGCGCGGCTGCGGTATGATGATCCACCATACTCACGCCCGCTTGTTTATAGGAATGAAGGACGGCAATATTCATTTCCACCAGCGCCCGGTCGCGCCAAAGCGTAGTTTCGCTTGCTGTCGAAAGTCCCATCAGTTCGGCGACCCGGGGCAGGACATTATAGCGGTTCTCGTCCGCAAAGTTGCGGGCGCCTATCTCCGTCGCCATATACCATCCGTTAAATGGGGCTGCCATGTAATGGATGCCGCCGATGACAAGCACCATATCCGCAATGATCGGAACCGCATACCATCGGAGCCCCAAATCCCCGAAGGTGGGATAATCCGGGTGGTTCAGCGGCACTTCCATGACTAGCTTGTCCGGAATGGAAAAAAGAACCGGGTCATGGTTACCCGACTGGATCAGAAGGGGTAGGACATCAAAATGCGTCTCCTCACCGCCCCAGCCCATCCCTTGGCAAATCTTCGTGAACGGAACGGAAGCGGGATCGCCGATAACCCCGCTTTCCGCCTTATAACCCGCATAACGGATCAGCTGATGATTCCAAATGCGGACACCTTTGTGCTCGGGTGATGAAGGCTTAAACACTGAAATAGTCGGGATGATCTTGCCGCCGTTGGTTGCCGATTCGATATGGTTTAGCAGCGAAACGTAAATATCTTCCGGATGCTCCAAATGCCGCTGATCCCGCACCACCATGGAATCCCAGAACAACCTCCCGATGCAGCGGTTGCTGTTGCGCCAGGCCATTTTTGCGCCGTGCTCCAGCTCCTCGAAGGTATGCTCGTATGTTCCATTCAGTTCAATTTCTTTTCTAATCTCCAGCAGTCGATCACGGATTTCCCGCTCTGTTTTTCCGAGTTCGGCATAACATGTTTTTATATAATCTTCCGCTTCCTGAAGCAGAATGCTCTGTTCTTTCATCGGTCCATCACCTCATTCGGTTTGTAAAGCTGATATTCGTCATTTTTCATCATTATTATAGCCATGAATTAGGCTCCCTGGCCGCAAAAAACTTGATATATTCGTGAACCTTCCGTCTCACTTTTGGCCGCCTCGCCTGAACCCTTTCCTCCCGACCTGCATAGGGTATAAAAGCCCACTACAGTCTTAAGGAGGCCTGTCATCATGATTCCATACGATTTCTATTACCGTCCTGCTGTTAATCCGGACGCCGCTTTAGCTCCAGGCCTGATCAAAGCCATCAATGGCGAATATAGCGCAATAACCTGCTATGATCAGCTTGCCAAACTCGCTCCCGCCGGAGAAGCCAGAAACCGCATCCTTGAAATCCGAAAGGACGAAATCAAGCATCTACATTTTTTCCAACAAGAGTACACCCGCCTAACCGGCAAAACGCATCAGCCCGTTCAGACGGAAGCCTGCCCGGAAGACTACAAAGCAGGACTTGTTTCATCATTTAAAGACGAACAGGAAACCGTAGACTTTTACTTAGAACTGTCCGACCACGCTCAGGATCCCCGCTTGAGAGATCAGATCCGTCGCATTGCCATGGATGAACAGAATCATGCCGTTTGGTTTCTTTATATGATGAGCCACCAGTAACTAGAAATAGGGCTTCCCGCTTGGGAAGCCCCTTTTTCTACCTATCTCCCAGCCTATCCTGCGCTGGTTATGGCAGCATGGCCGCATGTTTTCCGTATACAAAAGCGGTTTTTCCTTGATAAACTACCTCGATCCAGCCATAAGGGGCGCTGCCAGTCACGTCCAGCACGGTTCCCTTCGGCACGGAGCCCACAATTTTCGCTTTCGCGGAAGCACCCGCGCGAACGTTCAGATAGTCAGCCGTAATCTGGGCCTGTTTGACTGCCGGTTTGGCTGGAGTTACAGGCTTCGCAGACTGTGTTATCTCCGGTTTACCCGTTGCTTCAGGCTTCGCAGGCTGTGTTACCTCCGGTTTGCCCGTTGCTTCAGGCTTATCGGTCACCGGCTTATTTGGCGTTTCCGGTTTTTCGGCAGGCGCCGGTTCGGTTGCCTCCGGTTTGGATGCTGCTTTCACCGCGGCATTCAACTTGTGATACAGTTCGCCGGTGGTCTTGGCATCCGTCAGCAACGCAGAATCAACGCCCGCTTTTTCAGCCAGCTTAGTTATTTCCTCGGCTTTGACCGGATCCGAGATGTTGATGGAAGCAATATTGGTGTATTTGCCGTCTTCGGTCGTAGGAACGTTCAGAATGCCTGCGTTCATCAGGTCTACCACATCGGCGCGTTCCTTGGATGTGGTATCCACGCCGATGATCTTCCAATTGTTTTGGATTTTGGGCTCGTATTGGCCCTTCATGACGTCCTTCAGGTACGCAATTGCCCGGTTGCGGATCGTTCCGCCTGTCTCGCCAAAGGCACTCTCGGCCTTGGAGGACCACAGCTTCTCGAACTGACGTCCTTCGAGCGCGCCGCCTTTGGCCATGAGAGCGTCCATGCGGTAAGAGTTCATGCCTAAGGACAATGTTTCATTCATTTGGATCGGCGTACCGTCCATATGGCGCAGGTTGACGATCCGGCTGCCGTATGGCTTGGACAGATCGATTTCGTATTTCACGCCGCCGAAGAAATCGTCAGTGCTGTACTTCGATGATCTGCGCTTCGGATCAAAGCTGACCGTCACATCACCCGAACGGGTGCTATTGAAATAGCCCGCGGACCATTCCATGTAATCTTTCAGGTCCTTTCCCGTCACCTTATAGTTGGTGATTTCGCCGAGGGCGTATTGATAGTTGTAAGCAATATCCTTTTTACGGATCGGGCCAACGTCTAGCTTGGCCTTATCATTGTCAATCTGATGCGCAACGACGTCGGCCTTGCTGTAATGAAGCATCACTTCGCTAAAGAAATCGGAGAGAGGGGTTTCCTGAATCTGCACGGCAGGAATGCCCTTGATCTCATTGTCCGGAACCATATTAGTTTTCCCTACCAATTGGCCGACGACGATGTTGGCGTCTTTTCGGGCGAATTCATGGTACGGCTGCAGCTCCTTTTCTAGATCCGCATCGGAAACAGCAGGCGTGCCGTCCGCACCCTTGACTGGGATGGCGGTGGCGACCTTGTCCTTCAGCACCATTTTGCCATCCTTCTTCACGAATGTTAGGTCAATGCGTGAAAGATGCGTGCCGTACTTGTCAGGCTCACCGATCAAAACGCCGTTGACCGTCTCGCTTTTAATCAGCTTATGCATATGTCCGGCAAATATCGCCGTCAACTGCGGCACTTCGCCCGCGATATCCGCTACGCCGGTCCCCGGCAGCGCGTTTTCATTCTCCAACCCCATGTGCATGAGGCCGATCATCACGTCGGCTTTGCCTTCCAGCTCTTTTACGGCCTTCTTCGTTTCGTCGATCGGATTTTTAACTACCAGGCCATCCAGATGATCCGTATCCTTCTCGAAATCGGTGATGAGCGGGGTCGTCATCCCGATGATCCCCACCTTGATGCCGCCTCTTTCCACGATGGTCGTTGCGGGCAGAAAACGTTCTCCGTTTTCTTTATAAACGTTGCCCGCAAGCTTCGCGGAATGGAATTGATCGGTGATTTTATTGAACGTTTTGATACCGAAATTGAATTCATGATTGCCCATGGCCCAAGCATCGTATCCCATTTCGTTCATTGCTACCATCATCGGCGACCGCGGCTGGTCATTAAATAACTCCGCGGAATTGTCCTGAATCACATCACCCGCATCAAGCAAAATGGTGTTCGGGTTCTCGGCACGCACCTGCTTGATCAGCGTATACAGCTGCGTGAAGCTTCCATTCGTATTCTCCGTGTCCATGGCGTAGTCCCATGGCATAAAGCGTCCGTGCACGTCGGAGGTAGCCAGCAGCGTGATATGCGTTTCCTGGTCATCTGCAGCTTTGGCGCTTGCCGGCTGAAGGGTTGCAGCTCCTGATACCGTTAATGCAGCGGCGAGAGCAAGTCCAGTCAACTTTCTAAAACTTTTCATCATGTTCCTCTTCCCCTTTTAAGCCATATGTATGCCTGTTAAAATGGTAACGCTGTCAATTCTTTTCCAAAAGCCTATTGTAATCTAAAATATTCCATCCGTAAACCTTCATCCGCACAAAATAGTCCCACAAAGAGTATCGGAAAGAAGTCCGGGTGCCTCTCAAAGAGGGGCGCTTTTGCGGAGCAAAAGTACGGAGTAGAGCCTATGCTTCGATGCTTATTCCAAATACCTTGCGGGGACACCATAAATTTAGAATCTAAAAAAACAAGGACGCTGACCCGATGGCACGGGATTGTCCTTGTTTTTTAGCACGGGCTGATTACCCATATTCTGCTTCTTGCCTTACCTGCACGCGGTTTATCCCGCCTCCTGGGTGCCTCCACCCGTAAACTGGCTGTTGTACAAATCGGCGTAGAATCCATCTTCGGCCAGCAATTCTTCATGCGTACCCTTCTCGATCACGCTGCCGTTGTTCATGACCAGAATCAAATCAGCGTCGCGGATCGTTGACAAACGGTGGGCGATAACAAAACTCGTTCGGCCCTGCATCAAATCATTCATAGCCCTCTGGATGTACACCTCTGTCCGCGTATCCACGCTGCTTGTTGCTTCATCAAGAATCAGAATAGAAGGGTCGGCCAAAATAGCACGAGCGATCGTCAACAGCTGCTTTTGTCCCTGCGAAATATTCGAAGCTTCCTCGTTTAATACGGTATCATAACCATCCGGCAGGGTCCGGATGAAATGGTCCGCATGCGCCGCCTTAGCGGCCTGAACTACTTCCTCCTCGGTTACTCCGCTGCGGCCGTACGCGATATTTTCCTTGATCGTGCCGTTGAACAGCCAAGTATCCTGAAGCACCATGCCGAAAATGCTGCGCAGATTGCTGCGCTTCATATCCGTGATGTTCACCCCATCGATCGTAATAGCTCCGCCACTTAGCTCGTAGAAGCGCATCAACAGGTTGATCAGTGTCGTTTTACCGGCACCGGTCGGTCCGACGATCGCAATCGTTTGGCCCGGCTTGACATCAATGTTCATGTCCTCAATCAGAGTTTCTTCCTCTTTATAGCCAAATTTCACATGCTCAAAGATGACTGCGCCCTTCGGCTCTTCCAAAACAACCGGTTCGGCTGCTTCCGGCACTTCTTCCTTCTCGTCCAGCAGTTCAAAAACACGTTCAGCCGAAGCAATAGTGGATTGAATGATATTGGCGATATTCGCCGTTTGCATAATTGGCTGGGTGAACTGTCTGGCATACATGATAAATGCCTGCACGTCCCCAATTGCGATCCTTCCGTGCGTTACGAAAATACCCCCGACCACGCTCACCAGCACATAACCGATATTCCCAATAAAGGACATCATCGGCATAATCATGCCTGAAATAAACTGGGCTCTCCAGCCCGAGTTGTACAACTTGTCGTTAATTTCGCTAAAAGCGGCCATAGACTCATCTTCACGCCCAAAGGCCTTGATGATTTTGTGGCCAGTATACATTTCTTCGACATGTCCGTTAAGCTGGCCGAGAGAACGCTGCTGACCCATAAAGTGCTTCTGGGAGCGCGATGCGATCATTCGGATCACGATAAAGCTAAGCGGAAGCGTCACGATAAGGATCAGCGTCATCCACGGGCTGATTGTGAGCATCATCACGATCACACCGACCAAGGTCACGATGGAGGTGATCAGCTGGGTCAAGCTCTGTTGGAGCGTTGTGCTGATATTATCCACATCGTTCGTCGCGCGGCTGAGAATTTCGCCATGCGTTCTTGAATCAAAATATTTCAGCGGCAAGCGAGAAAGCTTACGGTTGATCTGCTCGCGCATGTCGTAAACGACCTTCTGTGCCACGCCCGCCATCAAAAATTGTTGGAAATAACTGAAGATCGCGCTGAACAGATATAATCCCACCAGCTTCAATAAAATTTGCGTAATATAGTTAAAATCGATCGACGCGCCAGGCTTGTGCTGCATTTTAGCGACAACACCCTCGAACAGCTTCGTGGTGGCTTTACCGAGGATGTCCGGGCTCAAAATACTGAACACAGTACTAAGAATCGCCATCAGGAGAATCACAACAAGCGTAACCTGGCGCGGTCGCAGGTACCCAAGTAGTCTTCTTAATGTACCTTTGAAGTCCTTCGCCTTCTCCGCAGGCATCATTTGTCCCGGATGACCGCCGGGATGGCGCGGACCTACCGGGCGGTTTCCACCAGTATGCTTTCTTCCCTCACTCATGCGATCTCCTCCTCCGACAGTTGCGAAGATACGATTTCACGGTATACGTCGCAAGTTTCCATCAACTCGCGGTGTTTGCCGATTCCAGCAATCCGCCCTTCATCGAGTACAATAATCCGGTCGGCATCCATAACCGTACTGGCACGCTGCGCCACAATCAGCACAGTCGCATTGGCGGTAACATCCTTTAATGCAGTCCGCAGCTTCGCGTCCGTTTTAAAATCAAGCGCCGAGAAGCTGTCGTCAAACACATAGATCTCCGGTTTTCTGATGAGTGCACGCGCAATGGACAAGCGCTGCTTCTGACCGCCAGATACGTTGGTTCCACCTTGAGAGATCTCGGACTGGAAACCGTCTTTCATCTTGGAAATAAATTCGGTAGCCTGCGCAATATCCGCAGCCTGACGAAGCTCCTCATCAGTCGCATCCGCTTTGCCGTAGCGCAGATTGTCTGCGATCGTCCCCGTAAACAGAACCGCCGCTTGCGGAACAAAACCGATTTTGGCGCGCAGTTCCTCCTGGGTTATATCTCTGACATCCATGCCATTCACCATCACGCTGCCGCTATCCACGTCATAAAAGCGCGGGATCAGGCTGAGCAGCGTTGATTTGCCGGACCCGGTACCGCCAATGATGGCCGTCGTTTCGCCTAGCGCAGCGCTGAAAGTGATCTGCTCAATCGCTGGCTGCTCGGCGCCAGGGTAACTGAACGTCACATCCCGGAAATCCAGGAAGCCGTGCTGCTCCGCGCCCGTCTTTGCAGCATCTGTGCTGATCCGATCGACGATTTGCGGCTCCATATCCAGCACCTCGTTAATCCGGGTTGCCGAAGCGGAGGCGCGAGGCACCATAACAAAAATAATGGATACCATAATCAGCGAAAACATAATTTGCATCGCATACTGGATGAACGCCATCAGAGCCCCGACTTCCATATGTCCGTTGCTGATCCGGAGACCCCCGAACCAAACGATGGCAATCGTCGAGAAATTCATCACGAGCATCATGATCGGCATCATTGAAGCCATGATCTTATTAACCTTAACCGCTGTTTGCGTCAAGTCGTAGTTTGCTTCATTAAACCGCTTCTGTTCATGTTCAATGCGGTTAAAGGACCGGATCACGCGGATCCCCGTCAGGTTTTCCCGCAAGACGCGGTTCAACTTATCCAGCTTGACCTGCATCGCCTTAAACAAAGGCAATCCCTTGCCGGCAATAATGAAAATTGCGCCTGCCAGCACAGGTACGATAACGACAATGACCAGGGACAGTTTCGCATCTTTGGATACCGCCATAATAATCCCGCCGATACTCATCATCGGCGCGCTAATCATCATACGCAGAATCATGGTCAATACCTGCTGTACTTGCGTAATATCGTTCGTTGTGCGGGTAATCAGCGAGGCTGTCCCAAGCTTATCGAACTCCTGGAGGGAGAAATTCTGCACATGATGAAAAACGCGACTGCGTAAATTTTTGGCAAATCCGCCCGCAACCTTGGCAGACAGATAGCTTGCAATAATGGAGCAAAAGGCGCCGCCCAAAGCAACCAGCAGCATAAAACCGCCTATTTTCCAAATATAAGGGATATCCTCGTTCATAATGCCTTTATCCACGATGTCGGACATTAACGTAGGCAAATATAAATCCGACATCGACTGGAAAAACACGAGCACAAAAACAAATAAAATCGGTATACGAAATGGTTTTAATTGACGGAACAATTTCAGCATAGTCCAGGTGCTCCTCCCCCGAAAAGATCTACTTTAGATTCATAATAGGTGTACGCTTTCGTCAGCAAATCAGCCAGCCGATTGCCATCCTCTTCACCCAAATATTCAATCAGTCCAGCAAAAGATTCTATCGTCGAATCGATCGCCTTTTGCACGACCTTCTCGCCTTCCTCCGTCAAGTTAATCCGAACCGCCCTACGGTCCACTTCATCCATCGTGCGCACCACCCAATCCTTCTTTTCCAGTGACTTGATGACCTGTGTTACGGTAGGTGATGTGACGCGCAGGATATTGCTGATCTCAGAGACCATAAGGCCAGTTGTTCCTGGCTTGACGTTTTTCTTTATGGTGAACAAAAGACCGAGCTCGCTCATCTTGATCCCTTCGATTTTACGATGGCGAAACTCCGCCTTGTTAAAACGCAGCGTAGCCTGCATCAACTTGAGAGCCGTACTCTTGTCGGCAGATGAACAATCGCTCATTCCGAATGACATCTCCTTTCTTCACTTGTTAAGACGCTAAAAGTGGCTCAATATGTGACTTTCGCTTTTTTATCAAGTACTAATCATGATGTTGAGCCCTGAAAATAACTTAGAAATTAAGTTAGTTAACCTATTAATTAGCATACCTAATTATATTCTCTCTCCAAAATCTATGTCAAATTTTCCATATGAGAACCCATTCCGTTCAAAAACATTCCTTCATTAAAGACAGATCCCGCCTAATCTCATCAACCGTTTGTTTTTTCCTCCATCAAAATGTTCTTTGCGAACGAAATCCACTCCCGCGCAGCAAATGAAAGATAACGGTCCTTGCGCCAGATCATGCCGAGCTGCCACGGAATCGAAGGATTGATCAACGGCAAAATGCGAATGCGCTCCTGGTCCAGCTCACGGCAAATCGTCTCCGGCAGCAGCGCGATACCCAGACCTGCCGCCACCATGCCGCTGATTAGATCCCATTGGGAGCTTTCATACACGATACGAGGCTGAAAGCCGACACGGACGCATTCGGTGATAATTCGGTCATGCAGTGCAAAATCCTCACGGAAAAGCACAAAACTCTCATCCGCCAGCTCCGCCAGCGGAACCGCATCATGGCCAGATAAATGGTGGGAAGGATGTACAAGCAGCATCAGTTTTTCCCTAACGAATGAAAAATAGTGGAACAAGTCTTCTTCGGTCGGCAGAACCGCCACACCGATATCGAGAAGCCCGCTTTCCACATCCTTCTCCACCTTCTTGGCGCCGTCCTCAAATACCTGCATCGTCACCTGCGGGTATTTTTTGTGGAACTGGCCGATCACCTGGGGAAAAAAACTGGCGCCAACCATGGGCGGGAGCCCGAGCCGGATATGCCCCTTCTGCAGATTTTTCAGGTCTCCAAGTTCGGCAGACAAGCTATGAAAAGATTTCACAATCGGCTGTGCTTGCTCATATATGATTTGCCCGGCGTCCGTCAGCTCTATTTTTTTATTCGAACGGTCAAAAAGAGTCACACCCAGCTCATCTTCAATATTGCGTATCGTCTTGCTGATCGTCGGTTGGGTGATATACAGCGATTCTGCAGCTTTTGTAAAGCTCTGCAGCCGCGCCACCTCCATAAAATATTGCAAATGCCGGATGTCCATTCCGCATATTTCTCCTTTCATGATGGCTTAAGTGTCATAGATAAATGGAATGATCATTATTCTTTTTATTCATTTTACTCATGAAAATAAGTGATGTAAAATTTTCATATCAATGAAAGGAGAGAATCCCTGTGAAAAATATAATCAAAGGAACGGTGCAGGTTGCGGCACTCATGATTTTCTCGCTGCTAATGAATAAGCTGGCCGATCTTTTGCATTTGCCGATACCCGGCAGCATTCTGGGGATTATCGTGTTGTTCATATTACTTGAAACCCGTATTGTCCGCCTGGAATGGATCGATCTCGGAGCTAGCTGGCTGCTTGCAGAGCTGCTGCTGTTCTTTATTCCGGCGGCCGTCGGTGTCATGAAATATATCCATATGCTGCAAAGCGACGGGGTCCGTATTTTGATCGTGGTTATTTTCAGCACATTTATCGTCATGGCAAGCTCAGGGCTACTTGCTTCCCAGATCGCCAAACAAAATGAACGGAGGGCTTCACGATGATCGGCTTATTATGTTTACTTGTAACACTTGGCATTTACGCTGTTTCCAAACGTGTATATGCTAAACAGCGTAAGGTGTATCTTTCACCGCTGCTCGTTACGCCTACCATCGTTATCTTTATTTTGATCTGGGCGAAGATTCCTTATGAAACTTTTAATGATGGAGGCAAGTGGCTCAGCAGTCTGCTGCAGCCGGCCACCGTCGCTTTTGCAGTGCCTTTGTACAAAAATTTCAAGGTACTCAAAAAGCACGCCGTAGTGATTATCGTCAGCGTGCTTACCGGTTCATGTATCGCGATGATCTCATCGGCTCTTTTGGCAAAATGGATGCATTTGAGCTCATCGCTCGTAACAAGCATGGTTCCGCGGTCAGTCACCACGCCAATCGCCATGAATGTGTCTCAGGACATCGGAGGCGTTCCGAATATCACGGCTGTCTTCGTCATCATGACGGGTCTGATCGGCTCCTCCCTTGTCGGCCCCATGGTGCTGCGTATGTTCAAAATCGAGAATGATATTGCCCGCGGCATCCTATTCGGTACCAGCTCCCACGGTACGGGCACCTCGAAGGCATTTGAGCTCAGCTCCCTGTCGGGAACGATTTCCAGCATCTCGATGATCCTAGCCGCTCTGTTTACCCTTGGCGCCGCACCGCTAATGATGACTCTTATCCTGCACTAATCGTCGATGCGGACCGGCTTGCGGGAAACTGCCGACTTCAACGCGGCGCAGGTAACTCCTGCGTCTTGAAAGCATCCGCATAACCAGACAAAATCCGGGAGCGATCACCGTGCGCAGCGCATGGATGAAAGCTTTCGTTTCTTTTACATAGGGATTAGCTTGCTCCTGGCATACCGTCTGCTTGTCCGGGCGTGACCACCGCAGCCGCTTCATATCCCAATCCAATACCCCTTGGTCCTTAGCTACACGCCCGATCCATTCTTCCATCTCCCCTTGGGACAGGATACGGTGCTAACCAGCCTCTTCGTACGGTAGCTTATCTCCCTCAACGTCGGCAAATTGCTGGGTAACGAAAAATTGAAGCATTACATTAACTGTAGCGATAGTTAGAAATGATAATAATTCTTCTCCTCCAGCGCTTCATTGGGTAGAATTCCAATAACTTGAAAATATAGTTTGTCCAGTGATACAATGCTTAAAATACTCAAAGGAGGTAATGTTACTATGAATCAAAAGGATGATGAAAAAGTAACGAGTGAAAGTCAAGAGATACCTTCCTTTAATTCCGTTACTGATCACTACAAAAATATTATTGGTGTGCCTACAAACAAAGTTGATATGAAAAGAATGCCGCGTATTCTTCGCTTTTTTGGTTACTTTGTTTTTATTTTTATGGTAGTATGTTCTGTTATTTTTATTATTCTGTATTTTTTACAGTTCCTTTAAAACTAAAAACCCCTTACAGTTACTTATACTGTAAGGGGAACAAATGGTTTAATTGTTTAATACGCTCTTGTCCACGATGACTTCACCTTTATAACTTTCAAGAATTTTCTTTTGATAGTTTCCAAAGTCAGCGCCATTGTCTTTTTCAATTTCCCCATCTGCAACAAGTTTGTCGAACAGTTTCCCTATTAGCAATGCTTTTTCATATTCTTTTCTGGTTTGATCACTGTTCCAGAACTCATCTTCAGATAAACCTGTGATTCGAATGCGATTTTTCATAATTTCACGCACTGTATCGTTATTTTCTCCGGTAATTGACGGATCGTTTAGGAAGGATCTTTCCTGTTGGATTACTGCGTCAACTTCTTGAGGCGTTACTTCCAAACCTAGTTTTTTCGCGTAACTGACGGTTACTTCCTTCTTCACCATTTCACCAATCAAGGAGTCATCTGATAAAGAAACAGATTTGAGCGAGGAAATGTTTTGGAGTTTGTTAATCATCTCCATGTTGCTCTTGTAAAAAATAAAGTCTTGTTTAGAAATCTGAAAATCTCCCCCGTGTACTAATGGAGCAACAACAGCAATACTTCTAGTGTTATTTTCCTGGTCAAGCATTACTTTAAGATCGTCAAAGCTTGAAGAAATAATCTCACTTTTGGTAGCGGAAGAATCAAATACATTGGAAGCACTAGCAGCAAAAGCAGAACCGACCAGCAACAAAGATAAGCAGGTGCTACCGATAACTACAGTTAACTTATTTAACCTCATTTTTTATTCACCCCTACTCCAAATATTTTTAATGAGAAACAGTAAACGAATCTGTTACAGCCCCACCTCCAAAACATGCACTTGGGGAAGGATATACATATCCTTCATTGTCAACACTCACATCAAAATTTGTAACTAAAGATGTTTTCCAACCGTTTCCGCTATTTTTTCCAATGATAGTTGTATTAGGACCGACCCAATAAGACGATGGTTGGGATAGACTTACAGAGGAGCCGTTGAAATTAGTGGTGTTTCTAACATTCATACTGCTGCTGCAGTTACTCAGACCGTATGAACTATCTGATTGGATACTTGCATCTGACTTGGTATAAGTGTATTCGTACCTGTTTCCGACTGTTGCGGTTGAATAATCCAGAATTGAAGAAGTTGTGGCATTCACAGAGAAAGTAACCCCCCCATCTGGACCATACTGGAAAATTACACCTGACTTCGAGTGAGTGTCAGCCGCTAAAGCAGCACTTGGTAGAGCGAGTGCTAATGCTAGGCAGGAAGCAATTGCTACAGACTTTGCTTTTTTCATTGGTACATCCTCCTCTTAATATTTTCTGTCCATTTGGTTAAATTTTGCTTTTAATACATATAAACGCTTTAATTACAAAAAAGTTATAAAATAATTTTAATTCTTTTAAATTTTATTTTTTATTAATAGTTTCTATCTTTCCTTTATATTATTGTCATTGGATTTTCAACTATATTGAAGTTTGAAAAGAAAATGCTGGGGTAATTAATACGCTGGTTCCGTATTTGTCAGTACTACGACATCCTGCAGCATAGAACCTCAATACTTAGAGAGTAAATGCATAGAAGAGAAAAGCCACCGAAGATTTGACCTCAATCTTTAATTCCACCGAGACTTGATCATGCATCATACGCAACTTGGTTCGATTTCAGTTCGATTTCTCATTTTATATGTGCAGCCTTCCATTCCTCGGGAAGGAGGTTCCGGTAATGCGGCTGCTTGAAACGGTCATCGATCAGAAGCAGCACTCCCTCATCCTCCTCCGATCGGATCAGCCTGCCTCCGGCCTGAAGAACCTTATTCATACCAGGGAGTACATATGAATAGTCATAGCCATTTTTGCCTTCTCCGTTAAAATAATCCCGGATCAAATTCCGCTCCAGCCCAAGCTGTGGCAATCCAACCCCTACAACAGCCACGCCGATCAAACGATCTCCCTGCAAGTCGATGCCTTCCGAAAAGATTCCTCCGAGCACGGCGAAGCCAGCCAGCGTTTCCTGGTTGTCCACCCGAAAGGCCGCCAGGAACCGTTCACGTTCTTCCTCGCCCATCCCCGTCCCCTGCACAATCGTCTGCACTTCAGGATATTTACCTGTAAAAATCTCATACACACTCTGCAGATACTGATACGAGGGAAAAAAGAACATATAATTGCCCTGCTTGCCGCTAATCATTTGGTGCAGCAGATCCGCGAGTTGTTCGGCCGTCCGTTCCCGGTCGCGGTACCTCGTGGAAAGCGGGTGAATCCGCACGTCCAGCTGCTCCCGCCGAAACGGGGAAGGAATGGAGATACTGTAGTCCTCCGAGTCCGCCCCCAGCATATCTCGATAATAGGACAACGGCGCCAAGGTGGCCGAAAAGAACACAACCGACCGGAACCCTTTATCCGCTTGGGATAGCAGGTAAGACGGATCGAGACAAAACATCCGGATCGAGACATCATTCCGCAGAACCTCCGCATAAGTGATGTAGCGGCTGTCATAGAGCTTGGCCATACGGATAAAATTTTGGGAGGCAAAATAGGTGTCAAGCAGCAGCTGTCGCTCTTCCCCTCCTGCAGCCAGTTCACGTTCAGCCTCACCCACAAAAACCTCCAGCAGTTCTACCAGTTCCGCAGGAGCTTCCTTGGACAACTGCTGGCGGGTATCGCCGCATGCTTTCCGAAGTTCAATGAAGTACTTGTTCACAGCATCCGCAGCGGCGGCGACGGCCGGGTTTGCCGTTTTGAAATCGCGCTTCAGTTGCAGGAAATTCGCTTTGTTCATCACTGCTGAGAACATCTCGCGCCCCCTGTCCACTAAATTATGCGCCTCATCCACCAGCAGCACTGTGCGCTTCTTCTGCTCTTCAGGCAGCCTTTTCAAAGAAACCCGCGGATCATAAATGTAGTTGTAATCGCAAATAATTGCATCCGCAGCGTAAGCTGTATCCAGTGAAAACTCAAACGGGCATACTCGATGCTTTCTGGCATACTGCTCCAGCACCTGCCGAGTCATGATCGTCTCATGCGAGAGAATATCGAAAACCGCCCCGTTAATCCGATCGTAATACCCATCTGCATAAGGACAGACATCTTTGCTGCAAAAAACCTCTTCCTGCAAACACGCCTTGTCCTTGGCGGTAATCGTGACGGACTGCAAACGAAGGCCCTTATTCTCCATCAGAGTTAATGCCTGCTCCGCGGCAGTACGCGTAATGGTCTTCGCCGTCAGGTAGAAAATCTGCCCTAGCAGCCCTTCGCCGATCGCTTTTACGGAAGGGAAAAGAGTTGAGATTGTCTTGCCGATACCGGTCGGCGCCTTGGCAAACAGCTTTTTCTTTTCCTTAGCCGCCCCATACACGGCCCCCGCAAGCTTTCTCTGACCCTCGCGGTATGCAGCAAAGGGAAAAGGCAATGCGCGGATGCTTTCGTCCCTGAGCCTAGCATTTTCCTGCCGCAGTTCGGCATACAACGCATACTGCCTGATAACATCGATGACGAATTCAGCCAGCTCAGCCATGGTACGGGTGCGCTTAAAACGACGTTCCTCCCCCGTCCCGGAATCCACATAAGTCAGTTGTACGCCGATCTTTTCAAGTTCCTGATCTTTTGCTGCCATATAGGCATACACTTCCGCCTGCGCCCAATGGACAGCATGCCCGCCTTCAAGCATATCCAAACCAGCCGAGGTTGATTTGATTTCATCGATCATCCATCCCTCTTCGGTCTGGATCAATCCATCGCATCTTCCTTCAATATGGTATACAATTCTTCCAAATGGAATTTCCATTTGTAGATATACTTCTTTTTGATCCCCTTCCTGATACGCCCGCTGTACCCGCTGATGGATCCTTGTCCCCTCATGCATGGATGCAGCCGTATGGAAGCCGGAATCAATACTTCCGCTGCGGAATACATATTCAACAAGCGGTCTTACCGAAATATTGACGGTCGTCATCTTTCAACCTCCACCACCGGACGGGATCATCCGTTCCCCTCTCTATTGTTATCATCATAACATACCCTGTATATGGAGCCTATCTCCCAATATTCATTAGGGTAATTATCCCAAAATGTTGTCTGAAATGTTTCAGAAAATAAAAAAGCAAAATTTCAATGCCTAATTAAAGTATTAAAGGGTTGAAGATTTCTGGCATTCTCGTGTATAATCTTTGTTTAAATACAGATTCATGCTTACAGAATGTTTAAGCACTAAGATCACTTAATGCTTTTGCATTCTGTAATCTTGAATCTAGGAATAGGAGAGCAGCCAATGACATTTTTGCATGTAGAGTTACCCGCTGAAAAGAGAGCCAAAGCATACGTCAATGAAGTCTTCGAAACGGTTTGTAAACGGAACCCGAATGAAAGCGAATTTCATCAGGCCGTAAAGGAAATCCTCGACTCTCTGGTCCCTGTGCTTGCCAAAGAACCAAAATACATGGAAAATGGTATTTTGGAAAGACTGGTTGAGCCTGAAAGACTGATTATCTTCCGCGTGCCTTGGGTCGATGATCAAGGGATCGTACGCGTCAACCGTGGCTATCGTGTTCAGTTCAGCAGCGCCATTGGCCCATACAAGGGCGGCCTTCGCTTTCACCCCTCTGTAAACTCCAGTATCATTAAATTTCTCGGTTTTGAACAGATTTTGAAAAACTCCCTGACTGGCCAGCCAATCGGCGGCGGCAAAGGCGGTTCCGACTTTGATCCAAAAGGAAAATCGGATGTTGAAGTGATGCGCTTTACCCAAAGCTTCATGACCGAACTGTATAAATACATCGGACCTGACACTGACGTTCCAGCCGGCGACATCGGCGTAGGGGCTCGTGAGATCGGATTTTTGTTCGGACAGTATAAACGCATTCGCGGCGGCAACGAAGCGGGCGTCTTGACCGGCAAAGGTATCGGCTACGGCGGAAGCTTGGCACGTCCGGAAGCAACTGGGTACGGAACGGTTTACTTCGTGAATGAAATGCTGAAGGATCAGGGTGACAGCCTCGAAGGCAAAACGGTCGTTGTATCGGGCTCTGGCAACGTGGCCATTTACGCGATCCAAAAGGCTGCACAATTCGGTGCCAAAGTCGTAGCATGCAGCGACTCCAGCGGATATGTGTATGATCCAGAAGGCATCAATTTCGAAACCGTGAAGCAGCTGAAAGAAGTGGAAAGAAAACGTATTAGCGAATATGTGAAGGAACACCCAAGTGCGCAGTACTTCGAAGATTGCTCGAAGATTTGGACCATTCCTTGCGATATCGCTCTTCCTTGTGCCACCCAAAACGAAATTGACGATGAGGATGCGAAGCTGCTCGTTTCCAATGGCTGCAAGGCGGTTGCGGAAGGCGCGAATATGCCTTCGACGCTGGCGGCTATCGACGTATTCCTGGAAAACGGCGTTCTTTTTGGACCTGCCAAGGCAGCCAATGCCGGCGGTGTAGCCGTGTCCGCGCTGGAAATGTCCCAAAACAGCAGCCGTACTTCCTGGACATTCGAAGAGGTCGACGAGAAGCTGCATCAAATCATGATCAATATTTACAACAACAGCGCCCAAGCGGCTGAGCAATACGGCTATCCAGGCAACCTGGTGGTCGGTGCCAACATCGCTGGATTCGTTAAAGTTGCTGATGCCATGATCGCCCAAGGCGTCATATAATTGGTCTCGTTCTTCATATAATAAAAAAAAGCATCCGGGTAACCGGAAGAGGATTGTGCTATTAAACACAAATTCTCTTTAGGTGACCCTGATGCTTTTTTTTTTGCTCGGATTCCTTTGTTAATTCGAATATTTTAGGAGATAGGGACTATTTTAAACCACCCTTTTATATTAAAATATAGTATTTCTTAACTTTGACTTCTTATCTAACGGGGAGCATAATACTTTTAATGATATAGGCTCTTAGACTAAGAGTCCTTTTTTGCATTACTCTTACTATATTTTATCAATTGCCGCCAGCATCTGTTGCCGGCTGTGTTACAACGGGAGGAACTCGTATCATGCTGCATGAATCTAATGCCCGGTTTTTCAAAAAGCCATTCGTTCTCTTTACGATCATTTTACTGTTGAAAGGGTATCTCGCCTGGGCCGTGACGTTTGGGGATTGGTTGCCATCATGGAAACTGTTGATCACGGAAGTGCCATTTATCTGGCTTTTATTTTGCCTCATCGAATGGATCGCTACCAAACGTAAGCTGCTGGCCTATACGATCGTCAATTTGATCTTAACCGCCGTATTTTTTGCTGTCATTATGTATTTCAAGTATTACGGAGTAATCGTGACATACCACGCCTTGGCGCAGGTGGGCCAGGTAACGGAGGTAAAGAGCAGCGTGTTTTCGCTCATGGATCCTTATTACCTGCTGGTTTTTGCTGATATTATCCTGCTGCTTATTCTGCTGCCCAAAAGCCGCAGAATCAAGGACTGGAAAATTAGCATCAAGTATAAACCCCCAAAAGGATTCGTATTCGCCGGATTTATTGTGTGCCTGGTGATTTGCCTGTTTAACACTTTACCTAACCGGGCTAGCATGAATGAGATTAAGAAAGCCCAGCAAATGGGCATTCTCAATTACGAAGCCTATACGATTCTATCGCTTAAGAAAGAAGCGCTTGTGCCGCTGGACAATATCACCCAGGCTTCAATCGACAAGCTGAAGGGAATTACGGTACCGGAGGAGCCTAAGTATTTTGGAAATGCGAAGGGGAAAAACCTAATCATCATCCAGTTGGAATCCTTCCAAGATTTCCTGATCAACCTGAAAATTGACGGGAAAGAGGTAACACCGAATATAAACAAGCTCGCAAATGAGGAACTCTATTTCACGAACTTTAACCAGTTGGTGGGCCAAGGAAATACATCGGATGCTGAATTTGTCGTCAATACATCCTTTTATATTCCGCCAGATGGTGCCGCTACTCAGAAGTACGTCGATAAAAAACTGCCAAGCCTGCCACGACTGATGGAGCAGCACGGTTACAACACTGCTACCCTGCATACCAATGCCGTGCATTTCTGGAACCGCGGGGAGCTGTACTCCTCTCTCGGTTTCAAGCATTACTACGACCAGACTTTCTTCGGCGATGAAGATATGGTATTCTTCGGACCTTCCGATGAGGTGCTGTATGCGAAGTCATCTGACAAGCTGCAGCAAATGGACCAGGAGGGTAAACCCTTTTACGCCCAAATCATCTCGATGTCGGCTCATCATCCGTTTACCATTCCGAAGAATAAGTACAAGATGGATCTGCCCAAACGTTACCAAGGCACCTTTGTCGGAGATTATATTCGAGCTCAAAACTATGCCGATTATGCACTGGGTCAGTTTATCGATGAGCTCAAGCAAAAAGGCCTCTGGGACGACAGCCTGATTGTCATTTATGGGGACCATATGGGACTACCTATTTATTCGCTAGATCGCGTTGACAAGGAGCTCATGGAGGAAATCTACGGTTATGAATATTCATACACCGATATGCTCAACATTCCGCTGATCATTGCTGGCAGTGGTATCCAGCATGAGCAGGTCGCTCTTGAAGTCGGCGGACAAGCGGACATTATGCCAACAGCTTCCAATTTGCTTGGCATTTCCATGAAAGGCTATATTCATTTCGGACAGGATCTTCTCAACCAGACCTATAATCTGCTTCCGCAGCGGTATTACCTGCCGACAGGCTCCTTTATGAACAACAATGCCATGTTCATGTCAGGCAGCGGCTATGAGGACGGCACCCAGTTCCCATTAAGCGGCAAGGATTCTATTGGCAAAGGTACTACCGAAGATGAATACAACCGTGCGTTAAAGCTTCTGAATTTGTCTGACAGCTATGTAAACCAGCAGCCTTTGAAGTAAAACGAAAAGGGCCCCGCTCCAAAATAATACATGTGCCCCAAAAAGTCGCCATTGGGTAAACTAAACTTTAGGTTATCCGATGCGATTCTTTAGGGCGAATATCCAAGCCGTTCATTTAGGCGCGATCAAAAAAAATAGTGAATCAGATTCGCACAGAAAATGCCCGTCATGGCACTATTCAGGCAAATCGAGTAGTCTATTATTTTTTTGATCGCGCCTTGACTGAGCGGCTTGCTGTTTTTTCCGGCAGAGGGGATAGATGATGCTCAATAAAGCTTCTTATACGGTTAACATACTCTTTTTTATCCGCAAAAAGCGCATTGGCATGCACCGCCCCAGGTACTACATAAAGCTCCTTTTCTCCTCCTGCAGCCGCCAAAAGGCGGTGAACCATCGCGAATGGAACGAAGGTATCCTGATCTCCATGAATAAACAGAATCGGAAGCCGCGTTTTGGCTACCTGTTTCAGCGCCGAACCTTCCCCAAAAAAGTAGCCCGCACGCAGCTTGCATATCAGGCTGGTTACCGGCAACAGCGGAAATGGAGGCAGTTTATACATCTGCTTCATCTGATAGGTCAGAATATCCTTTACCGAAGTATAAGCGCAGTCCGACACAATGCACTTCACCTGTTCCGGCAGGTCTTCGCCGCTAGTCATCAGCACCGTCCCCCCTCCCATTGAGACACCATGCAGTGTGATTGTCATTTCCGGCCCGCTCTGCTGCAAAATGTAACGGATCCATTGCATGATATCTCTTCTGTCCGGCCAGCCGAAACCGATATAGCTCCCGCCGCTTTGTCCATGACCCCGGTTATCCGGCATCAACACATGAAAACCCATCTCGTGATAAAACTTGGCGAATGCCCCCATCTCCTTGCCCTGACTGTTGTAGCCGTGTACCACGATCACAGTCCGTTCCGATGGTAGCGCCGCCGGGATATAATAGCCCGTTAACGAAAGGTCATCCTCTGCCTGGATATGTATCGTTTCAAGCGGTTGGCTGTTCAGCCACTCTTCTTCATGCTCCCAAGGGTTATCGACTTTAACTAGTGACGGATCTACCTCCAGGAAATCCTTTCGACTGCGCTTAATACCGACCTGATAAAAGTATGTACCGGCTCCCACAAGCACCATCACAACGAAGATGAGACATGCGATAACGATTGTTGCTGCTGTCATGTTCTGTTTTCCTCCCACTGCCCGTTAAAACTGCTGTAGACATGTATATTTAAAGAATACCACGTCACTAAAATAACATCCGCCGCGGCCCCATGACAATGAAATGTTGTTGATATCACGCTGTTCGTTCTGCGCGAACTGAGAATGCAAGTGCCGATGCTTGATTTGTCGAATAACGACGTAATAACAAAAGCCGCTCTGTGCAAAATGAGCGGCCTTTAATATTAACTTTTTCTTTTTCCTATCCTATTGGTGTGCACCGTTTATTTCTTGATTCCCCATAACTTCAAAATCGCTTCATGCACATACGTATTTTCCTGCACCCCAGTGAAGAGCTCGGCTCCACTACCCATCGCTGTCAGCGGAATGTCCACACCAGTATGGCCGGCTGTCGTCCAATCTACATAAAACTGCTCTTTAGAGCCATAGATCGTAAACGGTCCATCTTCTTTCGAGATCCCGTCACCGGACTCATCCTTGTCATCCACCGGTTCCAGCGAAAAACCCCCAGTTTCGTGGTCAGCCAACACCAATACCAGCGTATCCGGATGTTTCTTGGCAAATTCCTTGGCCACGCCTACGGCCTTGTCAAGTTCCTGTCCGGCTTTGATGGTCAGCTTGGCGTTGTTTTCATGCGCCATTTCATCGGTTCCTTCCTCTTCAACCATCAGGAAGAAGCCCTTTTTATTTGCGGAGAGAGTATCCAGCGCTTTTTGTGTCATGTCCTTGAGTGATACGACCGGATTGTAGATATCTCCTTCGCCTTCAGGTTTTTGCTGGAACATCTCTTCATTGGCGAATAAGCCGAGGATTTTGCCGTTTTTCGCTTTTTGCAATTCTTCCTTGCTGGTTACATATTGATAGCCCAGCTTCTTGGCATGCTCAACGAGATTGCCTTCCGTTCCTTTGCTTTCTTCGGTCGGGTCTTCAGCAGGGTGATCAGGGAATTTGCCTGGGTTGCCTTTAGGGTACCAATAATCTTCGCCGCCCCCCAACAGCACATCCACTTTGCTGTTGTCCAGATACTGCTTGGCGATTTTGCTTTGCTGTGAACGATCCTCAACATGGGAGCCGAATACTGCCGGTGTCGCATCCGTAATCTGGCTTGTCGTAACGAGACCTGTGGATTTGCCGAGATCCTTGGCTACTTCAAGCACGGTTTTGACCGACTTTTTATTCGCATCTACACCTACAGCACCGTTATACGTTTTGACGCCGCTCGCAATCGCTGTTCCCGCAGCGGCCGAATCGGTCACAGCTACCGTAGAGTGCGTGCGGAGAAGCGCGGAATAAGGCATGTCATCCATCTGAAGTTTGCCGTTTAAACCGACCGTATTCAGGCGGATAGCATCACGTTGCGCCGTCCCCATACCGTCCCCAACAAACAGGATCACGTTTTTTGCTTTCGTTGGCATGGCGCTCCCTTTAGCTTGAGTGGCCCCTCCGGAAATAACCAGACTTGCAGCGGCCGTGAGGCAAAATGCGGCTTGTACGATAGTACGTTTCTTTCTTTTCATCATATTTCCTCCTTCAGGCGAATGCTTATAGGGATATCTTAGAAACAAACCATTAAAACAAATGCTAATAAATGTTAACTTTATGTATAATCTGCATTTTTTCACTGCGCTTGAAGATCCCTTTTCCTCAAATTTCATAAATCTCGTTTCAACTGGAAGAGAGAGTATGATATATTTCATATCAGGCGGGTCTATTTTAGTAGACTTGAGCTTCGGAATAGACTTTGGAATAGAATATTGAACTCACGAGTGGTGAAGGAGGAAATGCAAGTGGAATTCAGAATTGAAAAAGACACCATCGGTGAAATTAAGGTTCCTGCGGACAAGCTGTGGGCAGCCCAAACGCAACGGAGCTTTGAAAATTTCAAAATCGGTAAGGAAAAGATGCCGCTGGAACTGATCCGCGAATTTGCGATCCTGAAAAAAAGCGCGGCTCTCGCCAACAAAGAGCTGGGCAAGCTGAACGCTGAAAAAGCCGATGCCATCGTGGCAGCTGCCGATGAAGTTATCGGAGGCAAGCTGAACGATCACTTCCCGCTGGTTGTATGGCAAACCGGAAGCGGCACCCAGTCCAATATGAACGTGAATGAGGTCATCGCAAACCGTGCCAACCAGATGCTCAAGGAAAAAGGAAGCGAGCAGCGCATTCACCCGAACGATGATGTCAACAAATCGCAAAGCTCCAACGATACATTCCCGACAGCGATGCATATCGCGGCGCTGATAGCCGTAGAAGACCAAGTGATGCCGGCCATCGCCAAATTAAAAGAAACATTCCGCTCAAAGAGCGAAGAGTTTATGGATATTATCAAAATCGGCAGAACGCATCTGCAGGACGCTACTCCGCTTACGCTTGGCCAAGAAGTCAGCGGCTGGCACCGCATGCTAGAGAAAAGCGAAGGCATGATCCGCACCAGCATTGAAGCGCTGCGCGAACTCGCCATCGGCGGAACGGCTGTCGGCACAGGCATCAATGCCCATCCGAAATTCGGAGAAATGACGGCTGCCAACATCAGCAAGCTGACAGGCAAAACCTTCACCTCCGCAGCAAACAAATTCCATGCGCTGACAAGCCATGACGAGCTTGTATATGTTCATGGCGCGCTGAAGGCGCTTGCTGCCGATCTCATGAAAATCGCCAATGATGTACGCTGGCTTGCCAGCGGTCCGCGCTGCGGCATCGGCGAACTTACCATTCCAGCGAACGAGCCGGGCAGCTCTATCATGCCGGGTAAAGTGAACCCTACCCAAAGCGAAGCGATGACGATGGTTGTCTGTCAGGTGATGGGCAACGATGCAGCAATCGGCTTTGCCGCCAGCCAAGGCAACTTCGAGCTGAATGTGTTCAAACCAGTCATTATTTTTAATTTCCTGCAATCGGCTCATTTGCTTGCAGACGCGATGGTTTCTTTTAACGACCATTGTGCAGTAGGCATCGAACCTAACCATTCCGTGATCGAGCGCAACCTGAACCAGTCACTCATGCTTGTAACGGCACTGAACCCGCATATCGGCTATGAAAATGCTGCTGCGGTAGCCAAGCTGGCTCACAAAGAAGGCCTAACGCTGAAAGAGGCCGCTTTGAAGAGCAATCTGCTGACTGAAGAGCAGTTTGACGCCGTGGTTCGTCCGGAGCAAATGATTCATCCGAAGGAAGACTAGGAGCTTAATTATAATTGCTTATAGATAAGATAAAGCCCGTCCAGTTATGGACGGGCTTTATTCTGCTTGAGTGAACATGGATTACAAATTACTCGTTATGTTCTGATTGCTGCCGACTGAACGCTTCCTTTGCGTCTTCCACCATTTCCTGCGCAAATTCTTCTCTTTGCTTATCGGGTCCCGGCATCCTGTTCAGCCTGGTTCCTTGTACCTCACTTTTGCTTGGCCCTTGGGAATTGTTGTTGTTTTGCACCATCACTCGCACCCCCTTTGACTTTCTTTCCCATATAGGATGGTTCAGAGGTAGTGTTTTTATGCAATTATGAATATTGTCACTTCAAACAATGTTATGCGGATTGACCGCTGCGGATCCGGATCGTTCTTCCGATCGCTGTTGTCTCCAAATTTCTATAATTATGTTTCCGCAGACGAAAGCCTTATATTGTATTACAACTGGGGATTCATGCTCGCTCTATGTAACTACGGGTTACTTCCGTCGGACTGCAGCGGTCTCCACGCACAAATGCCAAGAACTAATCTCAGATATCGGGCCCAAATAGCTATCATAAAAAAAGAGCCACACCGCTTTATACGGTATGACTCCTAATTTATTTACTATGAAAACTCCGGACGGTCGAGCCGGTATAAATTCCGGTACCGTTCCGATGCCGCCATCAGCTCCGCATGAGAGCCTCTCATCTCGATACGGCCGTTTTCCATAAAAATAATTTCGTCCATGTGCTCGGCACCGACCAGATGATGCGTTACCCAAATCAGGGATTTGCCCTGCATGGTATCCAATATGGTCGCAAGCAGATCTTTTTCCGTGCGTGGATCAAGTCCCACGGTCGGTTCATCCAAAATGACAACCGGGTTGTTCTGAAGCAGCACCCTCGCCAGCGCAATCCGTTGGCGTTCCCCGCCGGAGAAGCGCTGACCTGTCTCGTGCATCGGCGTTTTGTAGCCGAGCGGCAGCGATTCGATCATCCGATCCAGCTTCACCTGAGCGGCAACCCGCTGAATGTCTTCGTCTTCGGCATCGCGGTCACCCAGACGGATGTTGTTCGCTACCGTCGTATCGAACAGGTGTGGACTTTGGTTCAGCACGGACACCACTTGCGGCATCTGATCGCCAATGGCATATGCATCCGTTCCGTTCAAGGTGACCGCCCCTGCCGAAGGGGCTAAAGCTCCTTCGATCAGCTTCAAAAGCGTCGATTTGCCGGCACCACTGCGCCCGATGACGGCGATCCGCTTACCCTGCGGCAGGTCGAGGGATACATTCTCCAACGACCAAGGGGAATCATCATCATACCGGAAACTAACATTGTGTACCGTCAGATGGACATGAGGCGCGGCCAAACGGCGGACTTCCTCGGCGGTAACACGGGATTGCTTCTCTTTCGGAGCCCCATTTTCCCCAGATTGGCCAGCCGAATCACGGAAAGTCCCATCTCCTGAAGTCCGACTGATCTCACCCAGCCGCTGCAGCGAGCTCTGGTAATTCGGTATCTTTTCGATGGCATCCGAAACAGGTATAAATGCATCCATAATCGGAAACATCACCAACGTGAAGGCGGCAATCAGCGTTGCCGAAATATGTCCGCCTGCATATTCGCGGGCTGCCCAGACGACCATCGAAATGACGCTGAGGCCAACCACCACCTGGCTGATCAGCTGCCGCCAGCGCGCCCAGCTTTTCAGCTCACTGTTCACGCGGGCAGCTTCCCGTTCATCTGCTTCATAAGCGGCAAGGAAAGCGGATTGTCTGCCGCTGATGACCCAGTCGCTCATACCGAGTACAGCGTCGGTCAGCTTGGTGTACAAGCCGCTGCGCTGCTGTTTCGCGAGGCGGCTTTTGGCCTTAGTGACCAGTAGTGATACCCATGGCAGCACCGCAACGAGAATAAAAATGTACAGCGCCATAAAAAGCGCAAAACGGATGTCAAACCACCCCAAAGCGGCGATGGATCCGATGTACATCACCAGTGCCACGATGCTCGGGAATACCGTTCTCAGGTAAACGTCCTGCAAATATTGAATATCATCCGAAAGCACCCCGAGTATATCCCCGGTACGGAACCGCGAAGATATGAACAAGGCCTGCGGCTCTAAAATCCGGTACAATCTTGTGCGCATTAGCGATACGATCCGCAGTACGGCGTCATGACTGACGAGCCGCTCCACGTAATGTACGACCGCCCGGCTAATTCCGAAGGTACGGACCAGCACGATCGGAACATATACCATCAAAATATTCTCAGGACGCAGCGCCGATTTGGAAATCAGAAAACCCGAGGTGAACATGAGCATCGACGCGGTCAGGAGCGTAAGGCTGCCCAGCGCAATGATGATCAGAAAACGTCCCCAGTACGTCCGGACATAAGGCCGAAGCCATCTCTCTTCCCTCACTCTACTCCCTCCAGTTGCGATCTTATCAGCTCATAATAGGCTCCCTTGCGGGCAATCAATTCCTCATGGGTGCCGGTTTCCGCCACTCGTCCATGGTCCAGTACGATGATCAGGTCCATATCCGGCATCCAGTGTAAACGATGTGTCGCCAGGAACACCAACTTGTTCTCAAACAGCGGTAGCATCGTCTGCTTCAGCTCATATTCCGTCTCGATATCCAGATGTGCCGTCGGCTCATCCAGCAGCATTACAGGTCGGTCGCTAAGAAAAGCACGGGCCAGCGCTACGCGCTGCTCCTGCCCGCCGCTCAGCTGGCGGCCGCCATTTCCGATCATTTCATCCACGCCTTGCGGTAGGCTGTGAACCAGCTCCGACAGCCCAGCGGCAGCCACCGCTCGTTCCACATCTGCAGTCGCCGCATCCGGCACATAGAAGCGGATATTGTCTGCCAGCGTGCTGCTGAAAATATAAGGATGCTGCGGAATATACGTCGTCAGTTTTCTCCATGCGTCAGTCGCAAGGGAACCGAACCTGCGGTCATCCACAACCATGCATCCTTCCGTTGGCTTCAAAAATCCGCCCAGCACATCGATCAAGGTGGATTTCCCGGCACCGCTGGCGCCGATAATTCCGATTTTCCCTACACTCCGAATATCCAGCGATATTTCCTGCAGCGAATGCGGACCATCTTCCTGATGCTGCACGGCCACATTCAACAAGCTCAGACAGCTGTCCTTCGTCCAGGTTAGTTCTTGTTTGCGTTCTTGTTTGCCCTGACCAACGGACTCTTCGGTTTCCTGATTCAAGGGCTCATCAATAATAAGCTGCATCGCAGCTCCTGCTTCCTTACCATCCAAGGTGGCATGGAAATCCGCTCCAACCATACGTACAGGCAAGAAATATTCCGGTGCCAAGATCAACACCGTCAGCCCGGTAAGAAGCTCTATATTGCCGTTGATCAGCCGCAAGCCCAAACCTACGGCAACGATGGCCACCGACAGCGTTGTGAAAAAATCAAGGGCAAAAGAAGACAGAAAAGCCACGCGCAAAGTGCGCATGGTCGCTGATCTGTAGCGGTCACTCACCCGGGCGATTGTATCGCTGTGAGAGCGGCTCTGCCCCAGCAGCTTCAGCGTCTCCAGTCCGCGCAGCGAATCCACAAAGTGGTTCGACAGCGTGCGGTACGTATCCAGCTGCTTCTCTGTATGTTTGCGGGCAGCTAGCCCGACGAGAATCAAAAACGCAATCAGGATCGGCATCGTCAGGGTCAAGATGATCCCCGATGTAATATCCTGCATGAAAACATAAACCAGGATGACCCATGGAATGATCGACATTCCTGCCATCCGCGGCACGGTTAGATCCAGATAGTTCCGGAACTTCGACGCACCCTCCAGCACCAGCGTAACCAGATTTCCCGTTCCTTCCTGCTTCGTGAACCGCGGGCCCAATTGAAAAAGCTTATCCAGCACCTGTTGCCTCAGGTTGGCTCCGGTCCGCTCAGCGAAAGCATAACTGATTTTTTGCTGAATGAAGTTTATGATGTGCCGGGTCAAAAACGCGCCGAGAAACATCATTATTTTATTGTATTGCGAATGAAGCGATTCACCGGCAAAGAGGGCGGAGAGAACCTCCGCCAGCCATCTTGCCAGCAGGATGATCGATACGCTTTGCACAAGCGTTAATATCAGAACGGCGGCAAGTGTTGGCTTTATCCCTTTGTAGCCCAGCAAATTCCGATCCATTAGTACTCCAAATGCCCCTTCTCATGAACCCGTTTATGGAACACAAAGTAACTCCAGATTTGGTAGCCAAGCACGAAAGGTAGCAGGGATACAGCCACGATTGTCATGACCTTAAGCGAGTAATGACCGGAAGCCGCGTTGTCCACCGTCAGGTTGAAGGCAGTGTCGATGGAGCTGATCATCACGTTCGGGAACAGTCCAATGAAGAACGAAATAATGGTCAGTGCAATCACCGCACCCGTCATGCCAAATGCCCAGCCGTCTTTTTTCTTGATGGAAAATACAGCTGCCAAAGCAAACGCAATAAGCAAAACCGCAATATCAGCTGACAAAATACCGCCGCGAACGTTGAAGACTTCAGTATTGAAATAAGTCAAGGTGAAGAATGCTACAACCAATACAGCCAGCGGCACCATCAGCATACGTGCCATCTTGCGGGCGCGCTCCTGAAGATCGCCCGTTACCCGCAGCGTCGTAAACAGTAGTCCATGCACGAGGCAAAGCACAACCATCGTCAAGCCGCCCACTACGGAGTAGAAATTCACGATATCACCAAAGAACGAAGCTTTCATTTCCATCGCTTGGTCAATCGGCAAACCTTTAATCAAATCGGCAAACACAACGCCAAGCAGAAGCGGCGGAAGCAAGCTGCCGATGAAAATAACAACATCCCAAGTCTTTCTCCAAGCTGCCGCTTCGACCTTACCGCGATATTCAAAAGCAACACCACGTCCGATCAATGCAATCAGCAGCAGCACAAGCGGAGTATAAAATCCGCTAAACAACGTCGCATACCAGTTCGGGAAAGCAGCGAACATCGCACCACCAGCCGTCAGCAGCCAAACTTCGTTTCCGTCCCAGAAGGGGCCAATAGAGTTAATCAGCACCCGGCGCTCCATATCGGTTTTCGCCAAGATACCCGTGGACATCCCGACGCCGAAATCGAATCCTTCAAGGAAGAAAAATCCGATAAACAAAACGGCTACGAGCACAAACCAAAGCTCATTAAGAGATAGCATGACGGTATCCCTCCTTATCAAATGGATCACTAGATACTTCTTCCTTCACAACTTCAAATGGACCTTTTTTGATCACGCGGATAAACAGATAAACCATCACTACCGCCAGAATAGCATAAACACCCACAAAAGCGATAATTGAGAACAACACTTGGCCTGAGGATACGCTAGGCGAAACACTGTCTGCTGTCGTCATCAATCCGAATACCGTCCATGGCTGGCGGCCAAATTCCGTCATGACCCAGCCTGACGTATTAGCGATATGCGGCAACGAAATTGAAAATACCATTAGACGCATAAACCATTTGTTGTGGTTTTCCAGTTTTTTGCGTGCTGTCAGATAAACACCGTATATGCCAAGCAAAATCATCAAGCTGCCAGCAGCAACCATGATGCGGAAACTCCAGAAAGTTGTACGAACCGGAGGAATATAGTCGCCAGGGCCGTATTGCTGCTCGTACTGCGCTTGAAGTTCTTTCATGCCCTGCACTTCACCGGAAAATTTACTGTAAGAAAGGAAGCTGAGCAGATAAGGAATCTGAAGCTCTGCAGTATTTTTTTGGTTTTTGGTATCAATAAGCGCAGTTACCGTCCAAGCCGCAGGATCGCCACTGTTCTCCCAAAGCGCTTCGGTTGCAGCCATTTTCATCGGCTGTGTTTTGACCAAATATTGTGCCTGCTGGTGACCGATAAGCGCAACGGCAATCGAGGACACCAGGCCAATAATGATTGCAATGTTAAAAGACTTTTTGAAAAACTGAACATCCTGCTTTTTCAGCAGCTTATACGCACTTACGCCTGTAACCAGGAATGCACCTGTCATAAATGCCGCCAAAACTGTATGCGGGAATTCAAGCAACACCTGACCGTTGGTGATCAGTGCAAAAAAGTCGTTCATTTCTGCGCGGCCATTGTTCATAGTAAAGCCAACAGGACGCTGCATGAAAGAGTTCGCTGCAAGGATCCAGAATGCGGAAAGAATCGTTCCGATCGCTACCAGCCAGATGCAAAGCGCATGGACCTTTTTCGAAAGGCGTTCCCACCCGAAAATCCACAGTCCAAGGAAAGTAGACTCCAAGAAAAACGCCAGTAGCGCTTCGATCGCCAGCGGCGCTCCGAATACGTCACCGACAAACCGTGAATATGCCGACCAGTTCATACCGAACTGGAATTCCTGAAGAATGCCTGTTACTACACCAATCGCAAAGTTAATGAGAAATAGCTTGCCCCAAAACTTCGCCATCTCTTTATACTGTTCCTTGCCCTTAACAACGTACATCGTTTCCATGATCGCGATCAAAAATGCGAGACCGATGGACAACGGTACGAAGAAAAAGTGAAAAATCGTTGTTGCTGCGAACTGGATCCGAGACAACATAACTACATCCATTTTTCTTCCTTCTTTCTAAAATTATTCTACCATACCCCTTACTTCTGATTCGGAAACATAAGATTTTTCAATCCTTGGAATTTTGCAAAATTCTTTTCTTCATGTATTTTGGCAGACAAAGGGTGCCTCCAATGTGATAAAAGTCACATTCCGCAGTCGGAAAATGAGATAATGTGAATTATGTCACAAAATATTAAAATTTTAGGCATTGTCCCGGTCCAGCTTATGAATTTACATACATATCCAACCCCACTTGATTGCAAACTCACCATCTATTACCCGATTGCAACCCATCAACATCGCATGTGGCCACGAAAACCCCTCTGTACACAAACTTCCCTACGACAACAAGATCATAAATTATTATTCTATTATTATTACAAATTATGGAGGTTCAGGTTGTTAACGTCGCCACCGAGTAAAAGTGCGCAAAGCATGTCGGCAGCCTCAGAGCAGCAGCAGGCAGCCACGGAGGTGGTGGATGCTTCCAAAACAAAAGGAACTGGTTCAAGCCACTAATCGGCAGGAATCAGTCCCTTAATAAGGTTCAGTTTCATCTCTATGTTTTTCACCCTATGACAGGTGTTTATCGCGTATTCATGCTAGTCCCTTGCTACAAAATACTTGTTGGTCATGTACCAGGCATCGCCTTTGTCTGTAAGCACTTTGCCTTTCTTCTTGTCCAAAAAAACAATCTCGTTGCATTTGGAACAATACCATTTCGTCGTGTAGTATTGGGAAAAGGTCGTGTAGGTCGTACCGCATTTGCAGTCGACTTTAAAGTACACGCGGTTCTCTTCATACGCTTTGGACAACTCCTCGGAGTTTACCGGTTCTGCCGGTGGATTTCCTACAGGCTTGATCACTTCAGCGTAATTTGAGAAACGGTTATGCACTTTGAAATCGGCAACCAGCTCTGGATTGAGGCCAAAAAACTCCTTGCCAATAGCTGTGATGAATTTCATGTCAGTACGGTAGCACTCGATCCATTCCTGAATTTGCTTATTCGATAAAGGTACAGTTCCTTTAATGCCACTATTCAAGGTGTAGGTCATGATGGTCAAATTCTCATTGTCTTCATAGAACATTAATTCAGAAACCTCCTTATAACTTCATATATTAATGTACTACTTCTCGGGGCCATAATCAAAGTGTGAAATATAGGCAACCGATAACAAATATAGGGACCACCGGATACAAGTGCGTGCCAACGAACCTTTGTACTTTCCAACACAAAAAAGCCCCCTGATGGGGC
>JAIRVF010000017.1 GCA_031254035.1 Paenibacillus sp. | reverse complement strand
TTCCCTGATAGCTCAGTTGGTAGAGCACTCGACTGTTAATCGAGTTGTCACAGGTTCGAGTCCTGTTCGGGGAGCCATTTATGGAGAGGTGTCCGAGTTGGCCGAAGGAGCACGATTGGAAATCGTGTAGGCGCCAAAAGCGTCTCGAGGGTTCGAATCCCTCTCTCTCCGCCACTAATATATCTATGCAAGGCCCGTTGGTCAAGGGGTTAAGACACCGCCCTTTCACGGAGGTAACAGGGGTTCGAATCCCCTACGGGTCACCATTAATTTAATCGTTACATTTGGAGGCTTAGCTCAGCTGGGAGAGCATCTGCCTTACAAGCAGAGGGTCGGGGGTTCGATCCCCTCAGCCTCCACCATTTAATTCACAAAAGTGAATACATTAATACTGACGCGGGGTGGAGCAGCCCGGTAGCTCGTCGGGCTCATAACCCGAAGGCCGCAGGTTCAAATCCTGCCCCCGCAATTAATCTCTAAAAAGTGAGAAAATGCTTCGCTGCATATTCCAAATACTTTTGAGAGAACCTAAAAGGCTGTGGAACCGTGGTGTAGAGGCCTAACATGCCTGCCTGTCACGCAGGAGATCGCGGGTTCGAATCCCGTCGGTTCCGCCATTCATATTGCATTGATTTATAATAAGTGATATAGTAAGGCTCGGTAGCTCAGTCGGTAGAGCAGAGGACTGAAAATCCTCGTGTCGGCGGTTCGATTCCGTCCCGAGCCACCATCAATTTCTAAAAGCATGAACGCCGGTGTAGCTCAATTGGTAGAGCAACTGACTTGTAATCAGTAGGTTGGGGGTTCAAGTCCTCTCGCCGGCACCATTCTGGAGGCTTAGTGAAGTGGCTAAACACGGCAGACTGTAAATCTGCTCTCTACGAGTTCGGTGGTTCGAATCCATCAGCCTCCACCAGATTTAGGGGCATAGTTTAAAGGTAGAACAGCGGTCTCCAAAACCGTTAGTGTGGGTTCAATTCCTGCTGCCCCTGCCAACAAAACTTTATATATGGCGGTCGTGGCGAAGGGGTTAACGCACCGGATTGTGGCTCCGGCACTCGGGGGTTCAAGTCCCCTCGATCGCCCCATATATTTTCAAACTGTTGGGGATTAGCCAAGCGGTAAGGCAACGGACTTTGACTCCGTCATGCATAGGTTCGAATCCTATATCCCCAGCCAGTTTATGCGGACGTGGCTCAGCGGTAGAGCATCGCCTTGCCAAGGCGAGGGTCGCGGGTTCGATTCCCGTCGTCCGCTCCAATAATTTACGGCGCCATAGCCAAGTGGTAAGGCACAGCTCTGCAAAAGCTTTATCCCCAGTTCAAATCTGGGTGGCGCCTCCATTACAATTAAATACGCGCCCTTAGCTCAGCTGGATAGAGCGTTTGACTACGAATCAAAAGGCCAGGAGTTCGAATCTCTTAGGGCGCGCTTTATAAGCCGGTGTGGCGGAATTGGCAGACGCGCGCGACTCAAAATCGTGAGGGAAACCGTGGGGGTTCGAGTCCCTTCACCGGCATCAATCAAACGAAAGCTTTTTATCTGATTTAACAGATAAAAAGCTTTTTTGTTCTGGAAAATGATCTTATATTCATCGGGAAAGCTTCAAGACGAGAATTTACATTACCATGATCTAATTGGTGGAAATAGTGGACGATTTGTGAAAAAAGTTATTGTATAATATTAGGGCAATCATATCACCTGTAATGGAGGTCTGCGAATGAGAGTTTCCCTCGAGACTGCTGTGGAGATATCGGCAGTGGAAGTCTTTGAAGAAACATTTTTTAAAACGTTTTTGAAAACGCCTAACTCGAAGTCAGTAACAGATAAATGCGGAATGGCCGTACTGCCAGCCGAAATGGAGGTTCATTCCACATGAAGAAGACATGGCTGCTGGGATTCGGATTTTTCAGTATTAGCATCACCTGGGCGCTTTATAATGCGTTTGTCCCTTTATTCCTAGATACATATGTGCATAAAGCTTCATTGATTGGTTTTTTGATGACCATCAATAGTTACTTTGCGGTGTTTTTTCAGCCGTGGATCGGCAACCTGAGCGACAAAACCAATACCCGCTTTGGCAGAAGGATGCCCTATCTGATGTTCGGAATGCCGCTAGCGGCTCTGTTTATGGTGTTGGTTCCGTTTCACACAAGTCTCATTACGCTTATCCTTTTTATGGTGTTGATGGACTTCGCGATGAGCATCTACAGGTCGCCTACGATTGCTTTAATGCCGGATATCACGCCGGATCATCAGCGGACCAAAGCCAACGGGATTATCAACTTTATGGGTGGTATTGGTGGCATTCTCGCTTTCGGTGTCGGATCAAAATTATACGGTACCAATCCAGCCTTTCCTTTTCTCGCGGCAGCTGCAATTACGCTTCTTTCTTTATTAATTCTAGTTCGCTCCATTAAGGAAAAAAGGGATGTCATTAGTCCGGTTCCTGTGGAGAAGCGGCCAAAAATCAAGTGGAGGGGGGAACTGGACCGTACAACGGTGCTGTTGCTCGCGGCGATCTTTTTCTGGTTCGTATCGTATCAAGGAGTCGAGACTCTATTCACCTTATACGGTAAGCATCACATGGGATTATCAGAAAAGGATTCGGCGTTCTCGCTCACTTTTTTCTCCTTATTTTTCGTTTTGTTCGCCATCCCAAGTGGATGGCTTGGCAACCGATATGGGAAGCGAAAAATCATTATGATGGGGGTCATCGGACTATTTCTCACTTTTGCTGCCGTTCCGCTGGCGAAAGGGCTGCTGCTGCTCCGCATTTTACTGGCGATTGGTGGAATATGCTGGGCCCTCATCAATATCAACTCATATCCTTTTGTTGTATCCATTGGCAGTGAGAGCAGTATTGGCACTCGTACAGGCTTGTATTATTTGATATCATCTTTGGCTGCTATTGTTTCGCCGCCATTGCTCGGTTGGATTATCGATCAGTTCGGCTATGGCTCTCTGTTTATCTACGCTTCAGCAAGTATGCTCCTGGCATTTGTGTTCATCTTATTAGTGAAGCATGATGGCAAAAGCGCCGCCATTGCTAAGGAACATGCTCAAGCTAGTGTATAAGGGAAATTAGGTGAAAGCGTTGGATTGAGATCCAACGCTCTTTTTAGATATCAGGTCTGTCAGTAATAGAATACGACGGCAAACGTGATACATACATTAGAGAGTGGTATCCCGGAGCGAGTGATAAACAAAGGGTAGCCTTAGGTCCGAAACAGTCCCCGACTAAGGTCTAGGATGAAAAACCGTCTAGGGTCTGTTTTGGAAAAGGGCCAATCCACCTAAAATAAAGACATAAGGTTGATTCACTGAAAGGAAGTGAGAAATGAATGAATAACCGCAATAACGGAACAGCAATTTTATTGATCGTTGTCGGGGGGCTGATGCTCTTTGGTTTATTCGCCCCACTGTTCGGCAAGCTGATTGGCCTGCTCTTTCCGATCCTGATGATCGCCCTTGGCTATTATGGAATTCGTAGAGGGCGGACGCTGATCGGAACCATCATCCTCGCGTTTGGTGCTTTGTCCCTGCTGGCGAAATTGTCCTGGTTCATCGGACCACTGCTCGGTATCGCGTTGGTGATTTTCGGAATCTCCCTTCTGAAGGGAAAACGCAATTCCTACTAACATAAATAACTTCTATGAAGAAAAAAACGAATAAGGAGGGGCTACACAAGATGAGTGTTTTTCGTCGGGTGCGGGATATCACCGCAGCTAATTTAAATGAACGTTTGGAGCAAAGTCAGGATCCGGTGCGACTTATCGATCAGTTTCTGGCTACCACACGGCAAGACATCGCCGAAGCGGAAAAACTTGTACAACAGTCTGCAGCACATATGAGACAGCTGAAGCAGCAGGTCGATCAGGCGGAATCGATGAAAAATAAACGCGAAGAACAAGCGCTTCTGGCTTTGAAAGCCGGCGAGGATCATCTCGCCAAGCTGGCTTTGCAAGAAAAAATTATTTACGAAGAAAAGCTGGAGCAGTACAGCGAGCTGTTGAACACAACGAAGAATTCCCTGACTGATCTTGAAAGTCAGCTGAATGAATTGAAAATGGAGTACCAAACGGTTTATAACAAACGCCAATACTATGCGGCACGTATGGAGACGCTTCGGCTTCAACAGCGTATGAACCAACGGATGGATGGTTACGGCGGTGGCGGTCAGGATGTGCCGAAGATGTTCAACCGGCTTGAAGACCGGATATCCGATTGGGAGCTCGAAGCACAAAGTTTGCGTGATTTGCGTCGCATGGGTCAACAGTACTTAGATCAGGCCACTGAAACGGTTTCCAGCGTTTTGGAGAAGGAAATGGCCCGTTTAAAGCAAAAGCTGAACAACAGCGGAAAGGAGTGACATCATCATGAGCAAGCTCTACCGTTCGACGCGAGACAAGGTAGCAACAGGGCTTTGCGGCGGACTGTCAGAGGCGTTTGGGATCGATTCAACGCTGCTTAGGGTTCTGTTTATCGTCTCGATATTCTTCACCGGCGGAACGACGTTGTTCATCTATTTCATCGCATCTTTGGTTGTCCCCAAAGAGCCGTTACCTCCATATAATCCATATGGCCACGGGTCAGGCGGTTATTATGGCGGAGGACGCCCAGGCAACAACAGCTATAACGGAGGAAACGGCGGATACAGCGGATATAGCGGCCCGTCCTATGATCCGAGAAGTCCATACAACGATCCTTCTTTTGGCAGCAGACCGGCTGGAGGATTCAATTCCCAGCCATCCAATTTGGATGCCATGATGGAAGATATCGAAAAGAAAGCCATGAAAAAAGAACTTGAAGAACTGAAGAAAAAATTATCCAATTACGAGAAGGGAGAAGTGTAAAAAATGGGAGTATTTAAAAGACTGAAAGATATGACGAAGGCGTCGGTAAATGAATTGCTGGATAAGGTAGAGGATCCAATTATAATGTTGAATCAATACCTCCGCGATATGGAGGCTGAAATTCATGAGGCTGAGGTTACGGTTGCGAAACAAATGGCTAATGAACGCCGCATGAAGCAGCGTGTGGAAGAAGCCGAAAAAATGTCCGTACAGCGTGAGGCACAAGCAGAACTGGCTCTGAAAAACGGTCAGGAGGAAGTCGCTCGCAAGCTGTTGGAAGAGAAAATTTACTTCGATCAAAAGATCACCGAATACCGCGACTTGCATGCGCAATCCGAAATCCAAGCTAAAGAACTGGTACAGCAGCTGCATGACATGAAAGACGAATTCTACAAAATGCGCAACAAACGCAACGAGCTGATGACCCGCGCCCAAATGGCTAAAGCTAAAAAGCAAATGTCCCAAATCAACAGCCTTCATACGATCGAAAGCGGCAGCGCGTCTCTTGGATTCCACCGTATGGAAGAAAAAATTATGCAAATGGAAGCTGAAGCAGATGTACTTCGTGCCCCATATCGTCCGTCGGCAAGCACATTTACAAGCCCAGTTGATGCCGAAAAACAATTGAAGGTGGAAGAGCAGCTTAATGCACTGAAGAACAAAATGAATCCTTCAAACAACGCATCAAAAGCAACAAAAGAATAAGTATTCATTATACTGGACAATATGATATGCTATATAGAATGAAAAGTGAAAGCCATACTGGTGTGATACTGCACCATATGGCTTTTACGACCTTTACTGCAGCTTCGCAGAATACATACAAGGAGGGTGCGGCATGGAGAAAAGAAATCACATCATTGCGTTCATACTCATCGGCGTTGGTTTGCTCATGCTCATCGGCAAGTGGGTTGGCTTTTCTACCATCGTCGCACTCTTGTTTATATTGATAGCCATCTATAATATTCGTGACGGCAAGATGAAAATAGGTTATCGTCTGTTGGCCGTCGGTGCTATTTTACTTTTGCTCGGCCATCTGATGATGGTGGTCGGGATCACGCTTTTGTCGCTGGGATTATTCTTTATTAAGACGAAGAGAGTCCAGCCGAAGGAAGGTTTCATGCAGAAGCAGAATTTCTCCTCTCATTTTAACTGGGATCAGCAGCCATGGGTGATGCGTAGCATGAGTGTATGGCATGTGCTGGGAGAAGCGGATTTGGACTTGTCCCTGGCGATACCAGAGGATAAGCATACCGTGATCATGTTCCAGGGGATTATGGGAGATATGGACCTTCAAATTCCAGAATATTATGGCGTGGAGATCGAGGCGTTTGTTTTGTTTGGTTCCATTGAATTCCGGGGACAACGGGATAACGGCATGATGAACCGCCTGAACTGGAAATCGTCCAATTATGAAACAAGCGAGCAGAAGGTGAAATTTATTGTTTCTTATCTCGTTGGAGATTTGGACATTAACATATCTTAGAGAAAAGGGGGCTCCTCATGAAATCAAAAAAACAGGTTAATATGGTCTCCCGAAGCATGGGCGAGGGAGCCCTTCTTTCGTTTGTTTTAGTGTTAGTTATTTTTTATGTGTTATATACATACGGTTATTTAGCTCCATTTGAGTCATGGAAAAGAATGATACGTCCTGTACTGACGCTGATTTTGGTACCGGCCGGGATCGGTGTAGTATATGGCTTTTATCAAAGCTACCGTACCAAACGAAGACTTGAGAAACTACGGGATACGCTGCTTTCCTGGGAAAAAGGAAATCTGTCGCGTGATGTTCCCGAGCTTGGTATAGATGAAGTGGGCAGGCTCGGCGAGCAGTTAGGCCGGATCAGCAAAAAGTGGGAGGAGCAGGTTACCTCGCTTCAGCGTTTGTCCACGAACAATGCCCAACTTGCAGAACAGGCAAGAGTCTCCGCAATCGTGGAGGAGCGGCAGCGTCTTGCCCGCGAGCTTCATGATGCGGTATCGCAGCAACTGTTTGCGATTTCAATGACGGCGACGGCGGTGGGAAGAACACTGGCGAAGGACTTTGACAAAGCAGAGCGGCAGGTGGCCTTGATTGAGGAAATGGCCGCTGTGGCCCAATCGGAGATGCGAGCGCTTCTCCTCCATCTTCGTCCGGTATACCTCGAAGGTAAACCGCTTGAGCAAGGCTTGAAAGAGCTGATTAAAGAACTCAAGGTTAAAGTACCGATGGACATTGTATTTGAGATGGATGAGGGTATCCGTCTGATGAAAGGAATCGAAAATCATCTATTCCGAATTATTCAGGAATCGATGTCAAACACGCTGCGGCATGCCAAGGCCGAAAAGATGGAGATTCGGATTCACCAGAAAAATGACGCCGTGTGGGTAATGTTGCGTGATGATGGTCAAGGATTCGAGCTGGATGAGAAAAAGCAGGCCTCTTATGGCCTTTCCAATATGCAGGAACGGGTGAATGAAATTGGCGGTTCGATACAATTCATCACGGCCCCTGGCAAAGGAACACGAATCGAAATTACGGTTCCACTCGTAAATGAAGAGAAGGGGGGAGATGAGTAACATGGAAGACATGGAAAAGCCGGAAATTAAAGTGCTGCTTGTTGATGATCATGAGATGGTCCGCATTGGCTTGGCGGCTGTTTTGGGTACGGAAGATGGAATTGAAGTCGTTGGCGAGGCCGGCAGCGGTGAAGAGGGCATCCGGTTGGCACGGGAATATAAACCTGATGTGGTTCTGATGGATTTGGTCATGGACGGAATGGATGGCATTGAGGCAACGAGGCAGTTGCTGAAGCTTTATCCGGATTGCAAAGTCATTGTACTGACGAGTTATCTTGATGACGAGAAAATGTATCCGGTTATTGAGGCAGGTGCCTTCAGCTATCTACTTAAAACATCCAGAGCAAGCGAAATTGCGGATGCGATCCGGGCTGCTGCACGAGGACAATCTGTCCTGGAATCCCAAGTGGCTTCCAAAATGATGAACCGATTCCGCCACGCGGAAACCGAAGCTCCTGCTCATAAGGAGCTAACAGAGCGGGAGATGGATGTGCTGCGGCTGCTTGCCCAGGGCAAATCAAATCAGGAAATCGCTGATGATCTGATCATTGGTATTAAAACCGTCAAGTTTCATGTTACGAACATACTGGCAAAACTAGGGGTTGATGATCGGACCCAAGCTGCCATTTATGCTTATAAGAACGGCCTGGCAGAATAAAAAAATGCACCTTGCCTGATCTGACGGGACACTGTGAAGTGTTCCGGAGGACGCTGCAGCAGGGTGCATTTCATTTTTTCTCAGTATTTTTTTGGATCTTAACATTATTCGCAACTAAATTAGGAAGAGAAGAGCAAGCAAGCCAAGGCTGAGGGCAAGGCCGCCCCCATAACCGTATCCATAGCCATATCCATATGGGGGATAAAATCCGCGTACTTGAACCTTAGGGACAGGTTTTTTATTTTTGGAGGAATACGGGCGTTTTTTGTTTGTTTTCTTATTGGCATTTAAGACTGCATTGTCTTCACCATTTAATATGATATGACCATCCCGGCAGTGCGTCAATTTACCGACGAAAGTTCTGCCGTCATGCGTACATGCAAGCACCATTTTACCGCAATGCTTGAGTATATTTTTTTCTGAAAGGGGATAAACGGGGATCATGGAAAGTTCAATCCTCCCTCTTCTATTTTAGTTATAATGTATTCATGTTTAGGCTGACCTGCCATGGTTATTCACCCATTTATCCCTTTCTAGAGATTATAGGAGTCCCCGCAAAGTATTTGGAATACGCATCGAAGCATAGGCTCCACTCCGTACTTTTGCTCCGCAAAAGCGCTCTCTTTGAGAGGCCCCGGACTTCTTTCCGATACTCTTTATGGGGTTATTGTGGGTATAAAAGTCTCTGAATCCGGACATCCTTTTAGTAGATTCATAGTTTAGGGTCTGGGGGATGGATGGGGAATGAAGATAGCTGCAAATTGGGCATGTTTTGGTGCAATCGGTATAGTCATATTGGGAGTAATGTTTGGTAGCGTTTGGAAGATGACGACAGCTGAAGCCAAAGCAGAGCCAAACGAGCTGCGAACCCTGCTTGATCTCGGCAATCAAATGATGGACCAACCGCAACGCGTCGTTGTAAAGTGGCAGGGCTCCTGGGAAGGAAGCGGTGCAGAGAGTGCCGCCCGCAAGCTTAGCTGCTCGCTACAATTGGCGCCTGTAAACGAATTGATCGAGAACGGACATACGACCTACCGGGTCATCGATAATAAAGATGCGGTAAACATCCGATTTAACTGGCAGGAAATTTCGCCAAACGAAAGTTATGTGGTGATCCAATTGGAGGCAACGAGTCCGCAGGTGTGGAGCCATCTGACGGATTTGCAGGATCAGTATGGCAAAAAGATGCGCGATGCTGGTATTGACGCCGAATGGAATGCATCCTTACAGGGAAATGTTAATGATAACGTGCATGCTGCAGATACTATGAACCGGATTGAAGGAGATCTCATCCATAGGCTGGATGCCGTTCAAAAAGAAACCTATGAAGATGCGACGACGGTAAGCAATGCTTACCAGGTGCCGTCTTTTGCATCGCGTGTAAAAAGTGGGGGCGATTGGCTGAGTATGCAGGTCGCTGTACATGAGGATGACCAGAACGGCAAGAACCGCGTTACAATTGGTCTTCCGATGATCACCATTGAGTATTGAAATCCGGAAGCGTTTTTTAGAAAGGCCTTTATATTAGTGTGATTTTGGAAGGAAACGGATAGAATCATATTGATGAATATGCTAAAATGACGTAATATCTTTTTTAGATTATAATGCGTTTGTTGAAGTGGAATGATCTATAATCAGCGGAAAGGCTTCTTGTACATGTGCCGTTCTTTGGGAGAGGCGATTGTCTTGATGTTTTACCGGGGTGCCTGTAGGAGTGCGGGCATGAATTCCTCTTTTGTATAAAAATATACCATATTACATAAGGAAAGAATGAGGGCCATGGCTGAAAATCAAACTTTAGAAATGTCGCAAACACCAGGCGCTGTATATTTTATTTTCGGTGCTACAGGAGATTTGGCTAGACGCAAATTGTTCCCAGCAATCTATAGTTTATACCGTGAAGGGAAATTGGCTGAGGATTTTGCCGTGGTCGGTGTGGCTCGTCGCCCGCGTACACAGGAAGAATTCCGCGAAGACGTTTTCAACTCCATTCAGGAGTTTTGCCGGTACAAAACGGAGAATAATGAGGACTTTAGATCCTTTGCTCAGCATTTTGAGTATAAGTCTCTGGATATCAACAATGTGGACGGCTTCCGTGAGTTAAACGAGCAAACGATAGCTTTGGAAGAACGTTACCGTATTCCGGGCAACCGTATTTTTTATCTGGCACTTGCACCGGAATTGTTCGGCAGCGTATCGTTTAACCTGGAGAAGGGCGGTATGCTGGGTAGCGCTGGATGGAAGCGTCTTGTTATCGAGAAGCCTTTCGGCTACGATCTGAAATCAGCTGAAGAGTTGAATGAGCAGATCCGTCAGGTCTTTAAGGAAGAAGAGATTTACCGGATTGACCATTACCTGGGCAAGGAAATGGTGCAGAATATCGAAGTCATCCGTTTCGCGAATGCTTTTTTTGAGCCGCTGTGGAACAACAAACATATTGCGAACGTGCAAATTACGCTCGGAGAAACTGTAGGCGTTGAAGAACGCGGTGGATATTATGATCATGCCGGAGCATTGCGTGACATGGGGCAAAACCATATGCTGCAAATGCTCACGATGATTGCCATGGAGCCGCCTAGCCGCCTGCTACCCGAAGATATCCGGGACGAGAAGGTGAAGGTGCTTCGCTCGCTCCGTCCGTATGCGGATGCCGAAGAAGTGGAAAAAAACGTTGTCCGCGGACAATATGTCCAGGGCAGATCGCGCGGGCGTGATCTACCTGCTTACCGTGATGAAGATAAAGTGGATCCGCAGTCCAATACCGAAACCTATTTTATGGCGCGTGTCTTTGTGGATAATTTCCGCTGGGCCGGGGTGCCGTTTTATATTCGAACAGGTAAGAGACTGCCGGTGAAGACAACCGAAGTCGTTGTTGAGTTCCAAGGCATGCCGAATAACGTTTATCTAGGACAAAAACATAAACTTGAACCTAACCTTCTGGTCATTCGGGTAAATCCGATGGAAGGCATCTATGTGAAGATCAATGCCAAAAAGCCAGGTTCCGAGTCCGAAATCGAACCACTGGCAATGGATTTCTGCCAAAGCTGCATGGTGGGCATCAACTCACCGGAAGCTTATGAACGTCTACTGCATGACGCGACACGCGGCGATTCGACGTATTTTACACGTTGGGACGAGGTAGCAACCGCTTGGTCATTTGTGGACCGGATTGCTGAAGCCTGGAAACAGGATGCCGAGGGTCCTCGCCAGTATCCGGCAGGCTCCTGGGGACCAGAAGAGGCCGACAAATTGCTTGCAGAGGATGGATTCCACTGGTGGCCGGTGAGCGGTCAGGACGAAGACGATGTGGTGTGGCAGGTTAATAAGTAATATGAAAAATTATCATCCTCATGCAACTCTTGCATGGGGGTGATTTGCGTATGGATGTGGTAAAATAATAATTATGACTTTAGTTACGAAGGGAATAGTGAAATGAACAAAGCAATAGATCAGGCATTGCTGCAGGAAGTCGATAAGCGAAGAACCTTCGCCATCATTTCCCACCCGGATGCGGGTAAAACAACATTAACGGAAAAGCTGCTGCTGTTCGGGGGCGCCATCCGCTTAGCCGGTACGGTTAAAGCACGTAAAGCCAGCAAACACGCAACCAGTGACTGGATGGAAATTGAGAAGCAGCGGGGGATCTCGGTAACCTCTTCCGTGATGCAGTTTGACTATCTGGGACACCGCATCAACATTTTGGATACACCGGGTCACCAAGACTTCAGTGAGGACACCTACCGTACATTGACGGCTGCAGATAGCGCGGTCATGTTGATCGACGTAGCCAAAGGTGTCGAGGCGCAAACCATCAAGCTGTTCCAGGTTTGTGCAAAGCGCGGCATTCCGATCTTTACGTTCATCAATAAACTGGACCGTGAAGGTCGCAATCCGTTTGAGTTGATGGAGGAGCTGGAGCAGGTGCTGGGTATCCGTTCCGTCCCTATGAACTGGCCAATCGGTACCGGCCGTGAGTTGTGCGGTGTGTATGACCGAATGAAAAATCAAGTGGAGCTTTTCCAGGGGAACGACCATTCCACGATCGAAGTGCAAAAGGTTGAAGATTACAATGATCCGATCATCCGCGAAATGGCCGGAGAGTATTTGCATGACCAGCTATGCCAGGATCTTGAGCTGCTCGATGTTGCAGGGGATCCATTTGACATGGAAAAAGTCCTTAAAGGCGAATTGACGCCGGTCTTCTTCGGTAGCGCCATTAACAACTTCGGGGTGCAGACGTTCCTAGAGAACTTCCTGCAGCTTGCGCCAAAACCGCAGCCTCGCAGCAGTACTGCCGGATTGATCGAGCCTTCGAATGAGAAGTTCGCAGGTTATGTTTTCAAAATTCAGGCGAACATGAACCCGGCGCACCGCGACCGGATCGCATTCATGCGGATCGTCTCGGGCAAATTCCAACGGGGAATGAGCGTAAAGCATATACGTGTCGGCAAAGATATCAAGCTGTCACAGCCGCAGCAGTTTCTGGCACAGGACCGGGACATCGTTGAAGAGGCGTACCCGGGGGATATTATTGGTCTTTTTGACCCGGGGATTTTCCGGATCGGAGATTCGCTCAGCCAGGGCAGTGAAGTGGTATTTGATGAAATGCCAACCTTCTCCCCGGAGATTTTTGCCAAGGTTACAGTGAAAAACGCGCTTAAGCATAAGCAATACCAAAAAGGGATTGACCAGTTGACGGAGGAAGGCACGATCCAGGTATTCCAAACGGTCAGCTTTGATGACATGATTCTTGGCGTTGTTGGTCAGCTTCAGTTTGAGGTATTTGAATACCGCATGAAAGGCGAATACGGCGTTGATGTACAACTGCAGCGGATGCCATTCCAATTCGCGCGCTGGATCATCGATACGGACATCGATCCAAGCAAATTCCGGATCAACTCCACATTGGTGAAAGATAAAAAAGGCAACTATGTCGTTTTATTTGAAAATGAATACGCGATGCGCACAGCCATGGAAAAAAATCCGAACGCCAAGTTCCTGGATACCGCTCCTTAAGCCATCGTTTAAAACCCTCCGCGGAAATCGCGGAGGGTTTTTTAGAGATAATAGAAGGGGTCCCCGCAAAGTCTTAGGACTAAGTATCGAAGCATAGGCTCCACTCAGTACTTTTGCTCTGCAAAAGCGCCCCTCTTTGAGTGGCGTCGGACTTCTTTCCGATACTCTTTGTGGGGGTATTTTGTCCAAGGTTTTAAGTTAATGGACCGGGGGTCACGTTTTTCAAATGTTCATTAGCGACATGAACTAGGCTATCCTGCTCTTTCTTATCGATGTTCTTCCAGATCATTTCAAAAATAACCCCGAGCCCAGGCAGCGCCTGTTCGGGGCCGTCTACCGAGCCTTCGATCATCGAGCGGAGATCCGCTTCATTGCTGTCATGCACCTTATGAATGACCGCTTGGCGCAGGTTAAGTGTAATTGACATTAGATTCCCTCCATCGAAAATATCTTGATTCCTCCATAATGTTCCCCGAGCTGCACATCAAAATTCAAGTTTTGGGGGCGCTGTGATATAATAATCGGGATAGACTTCTATAACCCGGGGGGTTAAAAAATGGCGAAAAAGCAGTACGCCGTCATAGGTATGGGGCGATTCGGTTTTAGTGTAGCCAACGCGCTCAGCGAGATGGGATTTGACGTCCTGGCGATTGACTCTGATGAGCAGCGTACCCAGATGGTTTCCAATATAGTAACGCATGCCGTTTCGGCTGATTCCACGGATGAAGAAGCGCTGCGTGCGCTCGGAATCCGGAATTTCGATGTGGTGGTTGTGGCTATCGGCGAGGATATCCAATCGAGCATTCTGACCACGCTGATCCTTAAGGACATCGGTGTACGGACGATTATCGTTAAAGCGAAAAATGAACTTCACGGCAAAGTACTGAACAAAATCGGAGCAGATAAGGTTATATATCCGGAACGGGATATGGGCATGAGAGTTGCGCATCATCTGATCTCTCCGAATATTTTGGATTATATTGAAATTTCCGAAGATTACAGCATTCTTGAAATGAAGGCTTCTCAGGAAATGGTGGGAAAAAATCTCAAGGAGCTTGAAATTCGTGCCCGATTTGGCTGCAACGTTATGGCGATCAAAAGCGGTGCGAAAATGAACATTTCTCCATATGCGGATGACCGTCTCGAAGAGGGAGACATCTTGGTCATTGTGGGAGAAAAAAATGATTTGACCAAGCTGGAACTTGCGTATCCGAAATGACCCCGAGGGGTATTCTAAGTTAGATGAGCATGGTTTAAGAAGGACGGTATTCATGGATATTTTATCACCGCAAAATCCCCGGGTGAAGGAATGGGCACAGCTGCTTGAGAAAAAGCACCGGGATAAGCAGCAAAAGTATATTATCGAAGGTATTCATCTGGTGCAGGAGGCGCTCCGGTTTGAAGCGGATCTGGAATGCGTGGCATTTGACGTGGAGCGGGGCATTCCTGTGGAGCTCTCATCTATGACAGACACGGTCAGCGTGGAATGGATCGGCGTTTCGGCTGCGGTTATCGCCAAATGCACGGATGCGAAGACGCCGCAGCCGGTATTTGCGGTTGTCCGAAAGCAACCAGCAGGGATGGGCAATCTGCTTCAAAAGAAGGACAGTCTTGTTATTGTTCTGGACGGGGTTCAGGATCCTGGGAACGTCGGTACCATTATTCGTACAGCGGATGCAGCAGGAGCTGATGGCGTGATTGTAGGCCGCGGCTCGGCGGATATTTATAATCCGAAAACGATCCGTTCCACAATGGGCTCAATGTTTCATCTGCCCGTGGTGGAAGGGGAGCTGTTAGAGCTTTTGCCACAGGCTAAAGAAAGCGGCGTACGAGTCATTAGCACAAGTCTGCAGGCGACGTCTACTTGCTATGGTTACGATTTTACCGGGCCTTCGTGGCTACTTGTAGGCAATGAAGCCAAGGGTGTATCCCCTGAAGCACAAAAGCTGGTGGATGACTCGCTGATTATCCCGATGAAAGGCCAGGCTGAGTCGTTGAACGTGGCTATGGCCTCGACGGTGATGTTGTTTGAGGCGATGCGGCAGCGGGATTTTAGTTAAAAATTTAATATCAAACCTAATGAAAAGCTCCTATTTCGGGGCTTTTTGCGTTTCACGGCATCGTTACGCGACTATCCGTGGATTGCCTTCGGGATGACACTTTCTTGTATGGGTCATACAAAGGCGTGTATGGGGTTAAATTAATGATTTTCGAACGAAAAGATACATATTAAGGGGTGGCATAATTGTCTGTACAAAAGGAACATCATGTCGTAGTTGACTATGGGGACCCAGCGATCACAAACGGTATTTCCGTATTTGATGCGGAATTTGATCTTCATTTTGCCTACGAAGGTGAAGATCTTGGCGTACGTTATACGCCGGAGGAAACGAGATTCCGCTTATGGGCCCCGACTGCTTCCGAAGTGAAGGTGCTGCTTTATCCAGACTGGACCAGCACGTTTGTGGAGGAGCTTCACATGACCCGGGATGTTGGAGGGACTTGGACGCTTTGTCATGAAGGAGATTACAAAGGTATCAGTTATACCTATAAGGTGAAGATCGGAGAGCAGTGGAATGAGGCGGTAGACCCTTACGCGAAAGCTGTTGGCGTTAACGGTGATCGTGGCGCGATTGTGGATCTGGCAGAAACGAACCCAAATCGCTTGACGGAGAACAAACCTCCTCTGGAATCGCCGGTAGACGCGGTGATATATGAACTGCATCTGCGGGACCTATCCATTCATCCCTATAGCGGAATTTCATATCCCGGAAAATATCTCGGGCTCACTGAGGAAGGGACGAAGGGGCCGAAAAATATTCCAACAGGGCTCGATCATATCCGGAACCTTGGGGTTACGCATGTCCAATTGCTGCCCGTATACGATTATGCTACCGAAAGCGTTGACGAATCAAAACTGGATATCCCCCAATACAATTGGGGGTATGATCCGAAAAACTATAATGTTCCAGAAGGCTCTTATGCTACCGATCCATATGACCCTTCCGTGCGGATTAAAGAAATGAAGCAGATGATACAGATGCTGCATGACAAAGGGATACGCGTCATTATGGATGTCGTATACAATCACGTCTACGATTGGTACCTGATCAACTTTACCAAGCTTGTCCCGGGCTACTACTTACGTTATAAGGATGATGGAACGCTTTCAGACGGTTCATTTTGCGGCAACGAATTTGCTTCAGAGCGAAAAATGGCCCGGAAGTTCATCGTGGATTCTGTTCTCCATTGGGTAAGGGAGTATCATATCGACGGTTTCCGGTTTGACCTGATGGGACTGATGGATATTGAAACGATGAATGAAATCCGCCGCCGGTTGGACGAGGTGGATCCAAGTATCCTAATGATCGGCGAAGGCTGGAATATGAATACGGTACTACGGGCGGAAAAGCGGGCCAATCAGAACAATGCTGCGCTGCTGCCGGGTATCGGGCAATTCAACGACGGGCATAGGGATGCGATCAAGGGAAGTATTTTTATTCATGAAAATAAGGCCTTTATTAGCGGGGCCAGCGGCTTCGAAAATGATATCCGGAAAGGTGTTGCGGGGGGCATTCCATACGACCGCAAGCTGCGGCATTTTGCCATAGAACCGGTACAAAGTGTGAATTATGCGGAGTGTCATGATAATCATACGATGTGGGATAAGTTGCTGCTCTCGACAGAAGGGATGATGGGGGATGAAGATCGTATAGGCATGCACCGCTTGGGTTCAGCGATCGTTTTGACAAGCCAGGGCATTCCATTTATTCATGCTGGCCAAGAGTTTTTGCGGACCAAAAATGGCGTGGAAAACAGCTATAATTCCCCAGATGAAGTGAACTGGCTGGACTGGGAACGTTGTGCCGCCCATACTGTCGATGTTAAATACATGCAGCGTCTAATCCGGCTCCGTAGGGAGCATCCAGCCTTTCGCTTGCGCACCTCGGCCCAGATTAAAGAACATCTTGTATTCGAAGAGGCTCCGGCGGGATGTGTGGCCTATACGCTCCGTGAACATGCCGGAGGCGATGTTTCTAAGCATTTATATGTTTTGTATCATGCAAAAGCAGGGGAAACCATTCTAAATATTCCGGCCTTAGGAACATGGAGCGTTTTGTTCGGGGAAGAGCAGGTGCATAAGCTGCAAGCAGAGAGAATAACCGTTGCAGGAATCGGTATGATTGTATTGGAAGTTGAATCATGAAAAAAGGGAAGCTCTGAGGCCAATAATGACCAGGGGCTTCCCTTTTTTTGTGAAGGCACAACAAAAGCATACCTTGCTTATACGCCGGAATAGGCCATAAATCCGCCGTCTACCGGGATCACCGTTCCCGTGACAAATCCCGAGGTTGTATCGTCCACCAGCCAGAGCAGCGTACCTAGCAAATCCTCCGGTACTCCGAAGCGGCGCATCGGCGTATGGGTGATGATTTTATGGGACCGTTCGGTAAGTGAACCATCTGGGGTAGTCAGAAGCGCACGGTTCTGCTCGGTAAGAAAGAATCCCGGAGCCATGGCATTGACTCGTATCCCGGATTCGGCCAGATGCACGGCCAGCCACTGCGTAAAATTGTTAATGGCCGCCTTGGCTGCGCTGTAAGCAGGCACCTTCGTCAAGGGACTCACCGAGCTCATCGATGAAATATTAAGCACGGTGGCTCCCGGACGGTCAACCATATGTTTAGCAAAGACTTGAGTCGGAAGGAATGTACCGATAAAATTCAAATCCATGACATCCCGGAAGCCTTGTACGCTGACATCAAAAAACGATGTAATATCCGGGAGGGTTTCATCCCCCGCATGATAGGTCTCGTTCGTTGTGTTCGCGCTTGGATGATTGCCGCCAGCTCCGTTAATCAGAATATCGCAGCCTCCAAACTGTCTGCGAACCTGCTCCTCGGCCGCTGCGACACTGTCCTTGTCGGTGACGTCGCAAGCAATAGCAGCAGCTGAGCTTCCGGCAGCACGGATTTCCTCGGCGACGATCTCCCCTTTTTCTGCCGTCCTGTTCAGGATAGCGATATTTGCACCCTGGCGACCAAGCTCCAGTGCCATAGCTCGGCAGAGGACGCCCGAACCGCCGGTAATAACAGCTGTTTTCCCCTTTAGAGCGGGATGGATCGGCAGCACTTGTGTATTCATACGGTTTCTCCTTTTCGGTGAATAGGCTGAACCCGCTCCAGGGCATCCCACAATCCCCACAGGTACATAATGCCGAGCGCGCGGTCATAGAGGCCGTATCCCGGTCTGCAGTCTTCATCCCAGAGATGGCGGCCATGATCTGGCCTTACGTATCCATTGAAACCATTGTCATGATAGGCCTTAACGATGCCTGCTATATCGACAGTGCCGTCCTGGGTGCGATGAGAGGTTTCGATAAAATCGCCGTTTTCGTAGACGCGGACATTGCGAATATGCGCAAACGGAATCCGGCCATGGAATTCGTGAATCATGGCTACGATGTCATTGTTTGGATTAGCTCCAAACGAGCCGCTGCATAATGTGATTCCGTTCGAAGGGTTATCGATAAGCGAAAGCAATCGGCGCAGGCTTTCCTGGCCTGTTATAATTCGCGGCAGGCCAAAGATCGGCCATGGTGGATCGTCCGGGTGAATGGCCATTTGAACGCCACAGCGCTCTGCAACCGGTACAACGGCTTCCAGGAAGTAGGCAAGATGTTCCCAAAGATCTTCAGCCGATACGCCCTTATAAGCCTCGAACAAGGAGGTCAAATGCGCTAGCCGCTCGGGTTCCCAGCCCGGCATGGTTAGCGTGCTGTTCCGGTTAATCTCTTCGACAAACTTGAATGGATCGATTCCGTCAATCCGTGATTTTTCAAAAAAGAGTGCGGTTGAGCCGTCTTCCATTTCTTTATGTAATTCGGTACGGGCCCAATCAAAAACGGGCATAAAATTATAGCAGATCACTTTGACGCCGACCTGTGCCAAGCGTTCAATCGTCGTAATATAATTTTGAATATATTGATCCCGGGTCGGGAGGCCAAGCTTTATATCTTCATGTACATTAACACTCTCGACCACGTCCAGGTGGAGGTTGAATTTCGCCGCCTGATCACGTACTTCGAGGATTTTTTCCATGGGCCATGCCTCTCCAGCCGGAATATCATGCAGTGCCCATACAATGCCTTCAACGCCTGGAATTTGTTTGATCTGGCCGAGCGAAACGGTATCATTCCCTTCGCCGAACCAGCGGAATACCATACGCATTCCTTCACCGCCTTTTCATGTATTAATCTTCGGGACCTCCACAATACATCTGGCTGTCCGGTCATCAGGCTTCATTTCAGGGTTTTGGTAAAATCCTTACTTGAAATATTCGGGATAACGCGCTTTGAGCACGGGGAGGTTCGCGATGCTAAGAAGCATATGCTCCTTCATAATCTGCTCGGCCCGGTCCGCATCTTGCTGCTTCACCGCCAGGAACATTTCCCGGTGCTGCTCATATAGAAGCTCCCAATGCGGGTCTGTCCAGAGCCAGAGAACGCGGGTGCGGTTCAGATGGGCATTCATCTGCTGGATGACATTCCAGGTTCCACTCTTACGGCAGCCTGCGAACAAAATCCGATGAAAGGCTTCATCCAGTTCAAACATCCTTTTCCCGTCATGCTGCTCTATGGCTTGCTGCTGCTCGGCGAGATTACTTTCAAGGGCGGAGAGCTTATCATCCGGAAAAGCTTCGCAGGCCAGCCGGATCACGGCCTTCTCCAATTGTTCGCGCATAAATCGGGCCTCTTCAACCATATCAGAGTCGATCAGCGATACCCGGGTTCCACGTTGGGGAAGAACAAGCACCAGCCCTTCCTGCGCCAAGCGTACAAAGCTTTCACGCACCGGGGTCCGGCTTACCTGAAAGGTTAAGGATGTCTCCTTTTCGGAGAGCGTAGTGCCGGGCGGCAGGTCCAAACTAACAATTTGCTGTTTAAGCTTCTGATATACAGCGTTCCCGGCTGAGCCTGATTGTTGAAGCATAGTTTCATCCATAATTGTTCACCTCTTCTTCTCCATACTACCATACAAGTATGGTAGTATGGAATGTAAACGCAAACAAAAAATGATGGAGGGAATACAAATGAAGGGTCTTTCCATGGAAAATTTGCTGCTCACGACAGAAAGCGCAAAGCGGTTATATCATGATTATGCAAAAAGGATGCCGATTCTGGATTACCATAATCATTTGAATCCAGAGGCGATCGCGGCAAACCACCAGTTTAGCAATATAACGGAAATGTGGCTGAATGGGGACCATTATAAATGGAGAGCTCTGCGGTGGCTAGGTGTGGAGGAGCGATTGATTACAGGGGACGCTTCGGACAAGGAGAAGTTTATGGCTTGGGCGACCTGTGTCCCACGGATGATCGGCAATCCGCTTTTTCATTGGACGCAGCTAGAGCTAGAGCGTTGTTTCGATATTCAAAAGCCGCTTAACGAGCATACGGCTGAAGAGATATGGAACCGTTGCAACGAGCGTTTGCATGAGCCACGGCTGCGGGCTGCAGGTATTTTGGATGCTTTTCAAGTCAAGGTCGCCTGTACGACCGATGATCCCGTGGATAACCTCGCGGCGCATCAGCAGATTGCCCGAAATCCGCAGGGGACAGCCAAGGTGATTCCTGCTTTCCGGCCCGATCGGGCGCTGGATATAACCCATGAAGACTTTGCGGATTACATCCAAAAGCTAGCACAATCGGCTGGCCTTAGCATTCATACATACAATGACCTGTTGCAGGCACTGCAGAGCCGGATTGATTTTTTCCATGACCAAGGATGTCGACTGTCTGACCATGGATTCGGTATTTTCCCTTATAAGAAGGCGAGCGAAAAAGAAGCGAGCGGTATTTTCTCCAAGGCACTTGGTGGCGGCAAACTTTCGCTTGAGGAAGAGCAGAAGTACCGAACGTTTACCTTGCTGATGCTTGGCAGAATGTATCATGCGCGTGGTTGGGCGATGCAGCTTCATATCGGAGCAATCCGCAACAACAATGAACGAATGTTCAAGCAGCTTGGAAGGGATGCCGGATACGACTCCATTCTGGATTACCATCTGGCTGCGGCACTTAATGGTTTCCTGAGCGAGCTCGACCGAGATGGCCAACTGCCGAAAACTATTGTTTACAGCTTGTATTCCTCCCATTACGAGATGATTGCAACGACGCTTGGGAATTTTCAATCCGCAGATGCGGAAGGTAAAATGCAGCTTGGCGCGGCCTGGTGGTTTCACGACCAGAAAGAGGGCATGCTGAAGCAACTGACGGCTTTGTCGTCCATGGGACTGATCAGCACGTTTGTCGGGATGTTGACGGATTCGCGCAGCTTCATGTCGTTTCCGCGCCACGAATATTTCCGCCGGGTCTTGTGCAGATTGCTGGGGCAGTGGATGGAAGAAGGGGAGCTTCCGATGGATTACACCTGGATCGGGGGTACCGTACAGGATATTTGTTATACCAATGCAGAGCGTTATTTTCAAATGTCATAGGCAGAAAAGAAAACATGCGAAAATACACCCTTTTCTAGCATGTTGAGTAAAAATAAACAAAATCCTTGCAAATGCTCCTTTCTAGCTTAAAACTTCATAGTTGGCTAAAATAGCCGAAAAAGCCTGCACATATGCAGGCTTTTTCGAGTAAGTGGCAGATCGGTGGGAGAAAGATGCAGATTCGCAGGCTTTCGTCTGTGTGATCACCAAAGGGGCGAAGTGGATATAACCTTCGTCATTTTTTAACACTTTCCACACTCATTTAAGGCGAAAGGATAGGCTTTATATTCGTAAACACCCGCATGTGGCATTGCTAAATCAAGCACTATGCTGCATCCCTTTGTACACCTAACTTATGGATAGCTGCATTTTCAAGTAAGCAAGATCTTAGCCGAGCGGCTGTGTAATGATCCGGTCCACGATGCCGTATTCGAGCGCTTCTTCAGCAGAAAGGAAGAAATCTCGGTCGGCGTCCTTATAGACCTTTTCCAATGGCTGCCCCGTTTTTTCGGCGATGAAGCGGTTTACCTTTTCCTTGGTCTTCAAAAGCCGGCGGGCGGTAATTTCAATATCGCTGGCCTGCCCCTGGGCACCTCCAAGCGGCTGATGCAGCATAAATTCGCTGTTTGGCAGCGCGTAACGTTTGCCTTTGGCACCGCCTAGAAAAAGGAACGCACCCATGGAGGCTGCCATTCCCATACAGATCGTGCTGACCTGCGGCTTGATGTAATCCATCGTATCGAGGATCGCATAACCGGCAGAGATCGATCCTCCTGGACTGTTGATATAAAGCGATATTTCTTTTTCCGGGTCATCAGCAGCCAGGAACAGGAGCTGGGCGATAATGCTGTTCGCCACATGGTCATTGACCTCGGAGCCGAGGAAAATGATGCGGTCTTTCAGCAATCTGGAATATATATCATACGAACGTTCTCCAAGGCGGGATTGCTCCACGACATAAGGTATCGTATTCATGATTTTAGCCTCCTTCTATTAAACAGCCGAAAGGGCTAAGCCGCACATAATTCAATGAACAAGGAATTGCAGGTCGGCTGACGAACCGTGCGCATTGTAGGTGCAGCCGTGGCCGGTTTCTCAGTCCGTAGAGCGACGGCCAACCTTTTCAGCAGTTCCGGTTGCTCCATCCGGATCGCGACCAGTAACTGGCGCTGGAACCAGTCGGCATCGACCTGCTCCCACTCTTGAGTGGATGCCGGAATCTCCGGCATCTCGTTCATGTTCAATTTGCGGCGTGCCCGATGCAGCAGCGATTTGACAGCAGTTTCATTCAATTCAAGCGAATCGGCAATATCGGACAGGCGATATTCAAATATATCCTTCAGAACAAACACCAGCAGCTGTTTGGGCGTCAGTCGCTCCATCAACGTGTCCAGTCCGCTTAGTAGCTGTTCCAGCGGCTTTTCATGAGTTGGTTCGTCGGCTGCTTCCCCTAGTGTTTCACGGCTTTTTTTACGAAGCTGGTCAATCCAATGGTTGCGGGCGATTGTTGTCAGCAGGGGAAAGCTGGGCTGGCGTTTGCCTGCCTGATCTTTTTGGCAGTACCTTAAAGCCTTGAGCATGGAATCATGGGCCAAATCCTCGGCGTCCCAAGAATTGCCCGTTACACTCATGCAGAAATATTTAAATTTCGGATACAGATCTTCCATTTCCTTATGGATTAACATGTTAATCACTCTCCTTGAGAGGCCTCTATATATAAAACGTTTATGCTACGGCAAAAGGATACGGGGGCACAAAAAAATTTGATTCGCATCCTTTCCTCATTATACCAGGGATTGAAGAAAAAGCATTTGGCTAAAATCCAGATGAAGCAAATCGGAACGGATGCCATTAACGAGGCTATCGCCTCACAGGGGGCAAAGGGGGAAGACTTGCAGCAGATCATTGACTATGTATACGAGTGATGTATCATTTGTATGCGAGGCGCCTTATACGGCGTCTTTTTTCATCTAGGGGCAGACATCAAACGGATGGCAGAACAAAAAGGTCCTGATCATTGATCATTATCAACCGTATAAGGTTATCGAAATTTTTGTCCCGTTTACCTCAATTTGAATAGTTTATGAAAAAGGACCTTCCATCATCAGGAAGACCCTTTCTTATTTTTCTTGATATCCCGACGTTCTTCATTCTCCCAGTGGCGCAGCAGAGGATAGGGGTCAAAAGACCATTCAACCAAACCACTGTCCCGGTAAATGCCGTAGTGCAGATGAGGAGGGAATTTCCCTTGCGTCCCTGGCTTCCCATAACCCGAGCTTCCGACCCAGCCAATCCGTTGACCTGGAATGACGATATCACCTTGGTTTAGATTCTTCTCGTAACCGGAAAGATGCGCATAGTAATGGTAGCGGTTCTCCAAATCACGAATCCCGATCCGCCATCCGCCAAAAGAGTTCCAGCCTTTCAGTTCTACGATGCCATAGCAGGTGCTTCGCACGGGCGTACCGTAAGGCGCGAAAATATCCGTCCCTTCGTGAATGCGGTATCCACCCCAGCTTCGGCCGGTCCCCCATGTGCTGTGGTAAGAATAAGAACTGAAGAGGGGAAGCGGGAAGGCATGGCTCGACAGATTAAGGGTTTGGAACTTTTCATAAAGCTTGGAAAATTGCCGGATGCGCTGAACGGAGCGGCTGTTGTGGTAATATTCCCACATGGCTATGCTGAAATCATCTTCGGTTTGTCCGTAACGGTGTAGATAGGATGCCATGCTGTAGAGCACATCCATATCGTTGTTTATGTCGGCTTGTCCGTCACCCGATCCATCTTTGCCATATCCGTTAAAAATGCCGATAGAACGCGGATTTCTATCGTTCCGGTCAGGATTTAACATGCCAGTCCATACGGGTTCATTCATGAAAATACCGGTTAACCGCTTCGGATGGTTGCGATCTTTTGGATGAACCTTTGTGAGCGTATTCTCGTATTGATCAATCGCGGCGAGGCGGTACCATGGAATATGAGTCACGGCGCTAATGCTATCGTAAAGTTTTTTTCTTGAGGAAATGGTTTCCTCACGGCTCATGTCCAATGATTCCGCTGTTTGTGGCTGAGCGGGTTCGAAAGCCCCCCATGCAGGAGAAACCACAGCTCCGAAGGCGATGGCCGCAGCAGCGGCGCAAATTATTGAACGGCGGGCTTTTCTCAGCTTTGAATCAGAGTTTCTCATCGTCAACCTCCTGCTGGCAGCTTGTAGACTTTTTCCGGACAGATCGGACATGAGCTTAGAATGATACAAGACAGGACATTTTATCCCAGATGGGAAATGGAAGTATTTTGGGGTATTTCATGATATAATATGGGGCAAGTAGCAGTAGTTAATTCAATGAAGCGAAAGAAGGTCAGATCATTGCCTAAACAAACTGTCAAGGAACCGAAGCCAGACTGGATTCGCATCAAGCTGACGACCGGTGATAACTATCAGGAAATTAAGAGCATGATGCGCTCTAAGACACTACATACCGTGTGTGAAGAAGCGCGTTGCCCTAACATATATGAATGCTGGGCGAACCGTACGGCGACTTTTATGATTCTGGGCGATATTTGTACACGTGCCTGCCGTTTCTGTGCGGTTAATACCGGGAAACCAACCGAGCTGGACTTGCTCGAGCCTGACCGGGTAGCCGAAGCAGCTGAAAATATGGGACTGAATCATTGCGTAATTACCAGTGTTGCACGGGATGATCTTTCCGATGGAGGCGCAAGTATTTTTGCCGAAACCATCAAGGCTGTCCGCAAACGCTTGCCGCTGTGCAGCGTCGAGGTTCTCATTCCTGACTTTATGGGGAACTGGGATGCGCTCAAAGTCGTCATGGACGCCAAGCCAGATATTTTGAACCACAATATCGAGACAGTAGAACGGATGTCGAACCGTGTCCGCGCGAAAGCGAAATATGAGCGTTCCTTAGAGCTTCTGAAACAAGCTAAAGAAATGCAGCCTAATATTCCAACCAAATCGAGCATTATGCTTGGCGTTGGTGAAGAATGGGACGAAATTTTGCAGGCGATGGACGATTTGCGTGCTATTGATTGTGATATTATGACGATCGGTCAATATTTGCAGCCGTCTCCACAGCATTTGAATGTTGTTAAATACTATACTCCCGATGAGTTTGCCATTCTGAAGGAAGAAGGCATGAAGAGAGGATTCAGCCACGTGGAATCCGGACCGCTTGTCCGCAGTTCCTACCATGCGCATGAGCAGGTAAAATCGGCAGCAAACCAGAAATAATCATTTTTCTTTGAATGAAAGGCAGGGGAAGCAAATTTGATCTTATTAGGTGGAAAAAGCTACGAGCTGATGAAAGACCATAAAAACGGCTGGAACCCTGAAGCCTTTCGTGAACGTTACAGCGAAGTGCTGGACCGCTACGACTACATTATCGGAGACTGGGGTTATAGCCAGCTGCGGTTAAAGGGATTTTACCGGGATAAACATCCCAAAGCCAACAAGGATACCGCTTTTTCCAGCATAGTGGATTACATCAATGAATATTGCAATTTCGGATGCGCCTACTTCGTTCTGCAAAAGAACCGTGACGTTCAACCGAAGGAGAAAGAAAAAGAGATACCAGAGAAACCAAAAAGCGGTTCCCAATAGGGAGCCGCTTTTGACTTTTTTATGATGAGAATGTGAGGATTATCCCAAAAATGCTTCTCTGACCCGGTTCCAGAATGGAAACGGACGATAGCGCGCAAAGTTGACCTTTTCCTTCGCCACTTGACAGCGAACCGAAATCAAATCGTCCACTTGTAAGTTAATATGATCAATGGTGAGTAGAAGACGTTGTTCTTTCCGCGAAAAAATATCCGTGTGATGATGCTTGGGAAGCAGCAGCGGAGAACCCATCGTACGGAATACGCGGTTGTTGATTGAAGCAATTTCCGCGATCTGCAAGGCCTCAATCGTTGGATGAACCATGGCCCCGCCAAGGCTTTTATTATATGCCGTACTACCGGACGGAGTCGAGATGCATATACCGTCTCCCCGGAACATCTCAAAAGTCTGATCATTAATATCCACCTGGGCTACGACCGTTCCATCTACGCCCTTGAGTGTGAATTCATTTAATGCAATATGAGAAGAATTGCCTGATTTTCGGTGAATCTCCAGCTCAAGCAGCGGGTATCTCACGATCCGCGGACGGATGGATCCGGAGTTGCTGGCCGAGCTCATCAGGTCGATCAGTTGAGGCAGTTCATCTGCCTGCCAATCGGCATAAAAACCAAGATGGCCAGTATGAATGCCAACAAAAGCAATATCGGGAATGTGGTCGATAAACGTATGAAAGGCATGAAGCATCGTGCCGTCTCCGCCAATCGAGATGACAATCTCGGGAGATTCGGCATCCAATCGAAACCCGCGCTGTGCGGCTAGCTTATGGAACTGCTCGCTTAAATCAACGGATAACTGATCACCGCGATCCAGAACATAATATCTCAAGAGAGTTAGGCTCCTTTTATTGAGGGATATAACGATCATAAACAATATCGGAGCATAACACAATGTTCATTTAAGTGGGCCGCGGTTTAACCTGCGCCAAGAAATGCGAATCCAGCTCCAAACTAACGAGGCTGTGGTCATGAACACGATCAGAATACAGAAGTAAGCGAGCCGGTCCGTAAGGTAGCCAGATGTCCACGAAGTGCCCATAACGGGTGCAGCCTGGCTAATAGGGGGAGAAGGCATGAATTTGCCCATCACGGGTTCCCATAATAACATCACAAGCCCTGCCGCTATGATGGCGTGAATTAGACGAGCAATCATAAAAGGCAGGTAGCGCAAGTTAGTCGCATGCAATATGCTAGCAATTTGGGCATGAACGGAGAGCCCCCCCCAGGACAGCACAAAAGCCGCTGCGGCTGCCTTAAAAGGCAAGGGGATGGAGGAAGTCGCTTCTCCAGCGGAGCGGGCCCCTAGTGTTACCTCGAAAATCCCCCCGACAAGCGCTTCCGACAGTGAAGCGGGGAAACCGACCGTCGTAAGCAATTTATCGAGAAAAAAGTACAGACTCTTCATGACTCCTGCTTGGGTTAGAAGTTCCAGGAATGCCGAAAAGAATACAACTAGACCCCCCACGACAATAATAAGCTTTAATGAGGATTCCAAGGCCTGCCGGAGCATTTCCCCTATGTTGCGACCGTCCTGCAATCTTGCATGGTGCATAGCGGCAAAGGCTCTTTGTATACGGCTCTCCTTGGCGGTACTCTTCCGCTTCCTGCTTTCTCCTGTACTTGAAGCGGAAGGAGATGCTGGAGAGGCTTCTTGCCTGCCATGGAACCGCATGAGGAGTCCGATCAGCAGCCCGCCGCCATAATGGGCAATAGCCAGAATGGCCGCGATCTTGGGGTTATGGAAAAATCCAACGGACACGGCCCCGATTAGGAAAATAGGGTCGGATGATGTGGTAAAAGCCACTAAACGTTCACCTTCATCCCGTGTGACCATGTTCTGTTCCCACAGCTTGGCTGTCAGTCTAGCTCCTACGGGATACCCGGAAACATAGCCCATCGCTGCGACAAAACCTCCGCTGCCGGGGATCCGGAAGAGCGGCTTCATCAGTGGATCCAGCAGTGCTCCAAATAGATGCACGATACCGAAACCAAGCATCATTTCCGAGATAATAAAAAAAGGGAACAGGGAAGGGAAGAGAATATCCCACCAGATGGCCAGTCCACGCAAAGCGGATTCAAGATAGGCACTAGGAAAAAGGATCATGAGCAGGAATAGTCCAGCAAGGGAACCAATCATCAGCGGAAGACCCAGCTTTTTTACAGACATAGTCACACCTTCCTGTAGGCGTGATCAAGAAAATGGCTGTGGGTCTATTATTTTCTTGATCGCGCTTTAGTGAATGGGTCATTTGAATCGAACCTGTTTTCCTAATTTTATGTTTTGCATCGGACAAACAGTACAAAAATTTGTAGAAAGCGGTTACAGAAAATAATGTTTTTTTGACGAATGTATGTTAAAATATACAAACAAACTACTTTAAAACTACTTTATAATTTCGGAAATACAATATATGGATGGAGTGATGAGATCATGAGTATTGTCGCCGGTGTTCTTGTCTGCGCTTTCGTGTATGTCATTCGCGCCTCACTGGTCCATCCTGGTGAAGAGGATTGGAGCAGCTATTGAAACTTAAAGGGTGCTAAACAAACGTTTAGCGCCTTTTTTTATTTTTTGATATAATGGAAATGCTTGAGGAAATAGCGAAATTCTTAATATTTGTTAACCACAAGAAATATTAAGACCTTGCTATATTGCCGCATATCACCCTAGTCATGGGAGATCCAGAACGAAGACATGAAAGGAACGTGGGGATGTGGAATTAGAACCTCTTTACACCATTAAAGTCACCTGCCATTATTGCGAACATGAGTTTAAAACCTCACGCGTTCGTCCCAGTTTCAAAAAATCTATCCAGACGGATACCGATTTCTGTTCTTATTACAAAACTGAGAATCCAGACTATTACGTTGTCAGAATTTGTCCGGCTTGCGGTTTCGCTTCCACTGAAAATTCGACAGAGCGTTTGAATGACGCACAAAGGAAGCGGTTTGCCGAACAAGTCAGCAGCCGTTGGGTCGAGCGTGATTTCAGCGGACACCGGGAATGGGAAACTGCTCTTGAATCGTACAAGTTGGCCCTGCTTGTGGCACAAACGATTGGTGAAAAGGAACGGATCGTTGCCGGTCTGCTTCATCACATCGCTTGGTTGTACCGTTACAAAGGGGACAAAGTGCAGGAACAGCGCTTCCTGAAATACTGCTTAGAGTCATACATAAAAGTTTATGAACTGGAAGGGGTAGGAGCAAATAATGCAAAGCTTCTCTATTTGATCGGGGAGCTCAACCGCAGAATTGGCGACTTCAACCAGGCGATTAAATGGTTCTCAAGGGTTATAAATGACAAAAAAATCATTGATGCGGCTATGATCCGTGCCTCCCGTGAACAATGGAGCGTACTCCGCGAACAGATGATGGCACAGAAAATGGAAATGCCCGCGGAAATGAACTCGATCTGATATATAACTTAAGCAAAAACACGCATGATCCATGCGTGTTTTGTTTAACGGATAGGTTGATCGAAGCGAAGGTAATCGTTGTCGGTTTCAACGACGTATAAACGGCTGCTGCAGCAGGGGAACACGACGAGCTTTTTCCGGCCATCATTAATCGCCTGGAGTTCACCGGGCTTTAAGTTAAGCCTGATATTCCCGGCACCACAAAAGGGGCATTCATGCACGTAAATGTCGCCCATTTGCTTATCGTAAGGCCATGTATTGGCAAAAGGAATCATTGTCCGTCCTTCTTTTCCACCTGTTCTTTTCCTGTCTCTTCTTTGCCAAGCTCAGCAATTTTTTGCAGCAAGATGTGCTGCGGCATGTGCATGAGATGTTCAAGCGGAACTCCTAGTTTTTCAGACAGCTTCACAGCGGTCTCGGGTGATATTTGTAGTGGTCTCATGACAATCATCCCTCCAATGGATTTATTTAGGCGAAATCAAGAAAATAACAGTCATTTTTTTGATCGCGCCTTATGCCCACGAGGGGCTTGATTGTTGAATTTGCTTCCTATAGTTATACACCTTATCACGGAACCAATCAAATGAAATTCATCCTAAACAAAGGAAAGGTGATTTGAATGAATGGCAATTTGAAATTGACCTGGGACCTGGAGTCTATCTTCCCGGGAGGATCTGCTTCGTCCGAATACCAAGCATTTCTGGAGGAACTTGAAAAGGATCTCCTCAAATTAAAAGAGGACGTTAAAGCGGCAAGCGCGCCTAAGGATCTTGAAGAGACGAAAGCTTTTGACGCCATTATTTCTTCGATGGGAAGCTGCATCACCCGCATCTCCGAAGGCAGTTCGTTTGTTAGCTGTTTGCAGGCCCAAAACCAAAGTGATACCAAAGCGGTCCAGCTTTCCGGACGGAATGCCAATTTGTATGCGCTTTTAAGTACGATTATAACGGAGTTCGATGATCTTCTTGGCCGAACGGACGATGAGACCTGGAATGCTTGGATGGAACGCGAAGAACTTCGGCCGATTTCATTTGTTATGAACGAGAGTAGAGACCATGCCCGTGAAAAACTTAGTCCCGAGCTTGAAAGCCTTGCCCTGGATTTGGCTGTAGACGGATACCACGGCTGGAGCGACCATTACGATACGGTTGTCAGCCATGTTAAAATCCCTTCTGAGAGCGATGGCGAAACCGTAATGCTGTCCGCTGGACAAGCGCATAACAAGCTGTATGATGCCGATAAAGAAGTCCGGGACGCAATGTTTATTAAATGGAAAGAAGCATGGGCCGACAAAGCTGACTATTGTGGAGATACCTTAAATCATCTTGGGGGCTTCAGATTGAAGCTGTATGAGCGCCGGGGATGGAATGAAGTTTTGAAAGAGCCGCTGTCTATCAACCGGATGTCGAAGCAGACGCTGGATGCCATGTGGGGCGTAATTCAAGACAATAAACAGATGCTCGTCAAATACATGGAGCGTAAAGCCAAACTCATCGGTGTAGAAAAGCTCAGCTGGGTCGATGTAGATGCGCCGATCGGCAAATCTTCCTCGAAGGTTTCTTACCAGGAGGCTGCGGAAACGATTGTGGAGCAATTCGGTAAGTTCAGTCCGAAAATGGCTGATTTTGCCGAAATGGCTTTTGATAAATCTTGGATTGAAGCGGAAGACCGTCCAGGCAAACGTCCCGGCGGTTTCTGTACTTCACTTCGGCTCAGCAAGGCAACCCGTATCTTCATGACCTTCAGCGGTACGCCTTCCAATGTGTCCACACTGGCGCATGAACTCGGTCATGGATACCACCAACATGTAATGGATGATTTGCCAGTGTTCAATCAGAATTATGCGATGAATGTGGCCGAAACGGCTTCCACCCTTGCCGAAATGATCGTGGCTGATGCTATGGTTAAGAAGGCAAAGGACGAGGAGGAAAAGCTTGCGCTTTTGGAGGACAAAATTCAGCGTAGCGTAGCTTTTTACATGAATATTCATGCCCGCTTCCTGTTTGAAACCCGCTTCTATGAAAAACGCAAAAACGGTCTTTTAAGCGTGCAGGAACTCAATGATTTGATGGAGGAAGCACAGAAGGAAGCCTACTGTGATGCTTTGTCCGCGTATGAGCCAACATTCTGGTGTTCGAAGATGCATTTCTATATCACTGGCGTTCCATTCTATAACTTCCCGTACACCTTCGGCTATATGTTCAGCACTGGCATCTATGCGCAGGCTCTGCAACAAGGCAGCAGCTTCGCGGATAAATATGATGCCCTGCTTCAGGATACGGGTGCTATGACCGTTGAAGAGCTTGCCAAGAAGCACTTGAATGCGGACTTGACGGGACGCGATTTCTGGCAAAGTGCTTCCGAT
>JAIRVF010000040.1 GCA_031254035.1 Paenibacillus sp. | reverse complement strand
TAGCTAATGCGCCGCAGGCCCATCTGTAAGTGACAGATTGCTCCGTCTTTCATTATCGTTTCATGTGAACCGATAAATTATCCGGTATTAGCTACCGTTTCCGGTAGTTATCCCAGTCTTACAGGCAGGTTGCCTACGTGTTACTCACCCGTCCGCCGCTAACCATCAGAGGAGCAAGCTCCTCATCAAGTCCGCTCGACTTGCATGTATTAGGCACGCCGCCAGCGTTCGTCCTGAGCCAGGATCAAACTCTCCAATAATGCTGGAAGAATCTGCTCACCCGAAGGAGAGTAGTTTTCCAACGAAAGTTTGTAGCTCATTTTGAAACTGACGAGATATAATGAATTTTTCGATTGAGCAAGGCCAAATCGAAAATTTCATTATTAAAATCTCATTTTGCTCCGTGAATCATTCAGTCAGAAGACTCGAACCAATTCACTTCGCCGTTGACCTTGCAAGCAAGGTCTTTATCTCACTCGTTGTTCAGTTTTCAAAGATCAAATTCTTTCGTTTTCGCTCACCACTTTTTCTCGGCGGCAACTCTTATAATATATCATGGTTTTTCGAGAAATGCAAGCTTTTTTAAAATCTTTTTTTCTCTCAATCCATCCGGCATTTAGTAGTTTCTTGGCCGGAAAATTAATATAGCATGATAACGATATATATTGCAAGTGTTTTTTGTAAAAAAACTGAAAAAGGATTATCCCCCCCATTCAGCTATTTATCTGCGGTGTTAATTAGGTGACATACAAACGGGTTTTTTGAGCTCGATATCAGATCGTTACCATTTCCCCTCCTTTATGTTCCCAATATTTAATCCACGAGCTCCTCAAAACCTAAACAGCTGCGCTCCTGACGTTACGCACCCCGTAGCTATTATTAGCATGATTTCAGTGTTTTGTTCGATAGAAAAGAGGAGTATCCCAAAGTTTTTATAACCATTGGGATCCCCTCTTAATAGAAAACCTTGACTCTCTACTTTCAACCGATTACATACTCCTCATTGCATTTTTACGTATTTTTAAAGATCAGCCTTTAATCCAAGGGTTCTTGCGTCTAGAGGAGTTATTTTTGCTTTTAGATTTTTTACCTGCTGCTTTTTCGCGGGTAGTCCTGTTGCTACTCAGCGTTTTTACTTTTTTCAGAGGTTCCTTATTAATCTCTTCATTCGGCTCTGTTTCTTCTTGGAAGACGCTCGGAGCTTGAGCCGAGTTTATACTTGCGGAGGGGAATGTTTCAGTCTCAGCCAGTTGCGGAGGGTAAACGACTTCTTCAACTCCTTGTTGCGCCCGCTCCCATTCCGGGTGAACCATTCCACTCCATCCCGGAGAGTGCATATTCGGATCGTGGAACTGCATATTAGGTTCATGACTGTACGCGCCCAGCTGCGAATTCGGTACCGCGTAAGGTTCCACCATCTGAGGACATGGATAACACCATGGCGGGAGTGCAGAATGAGGATAACCACCCGGATGGTGATACATCGGCTCTACATAGGCCGGATTAGGTGCATGGAAAACCGGCGAGACTTCGGAGCAGCCACATGGGTTATATGGTGCATGAACAGGTTGATAATACATAGGGGATACTTGGTCATGATGAAACGGCTGGTTCGGATGATGGCTTACGGGAGCCTGCATATTTGGTTCGTAGGCCACCGGCGATTGATGATTTTCCCAATGTCCCTCTTCCGTTTGGTGCGAGGTTGGGCTCACCCAGGATTGGTTTGGCGTGTAATGATCTTCTGCTCCCGCTACAATGCCTGGATAATTCGATGTTTTCCCCAAATGGTGATGGTGGGGCATATTATCAGAAACATGCTCAGTCAAAACTCCAACGTCAGAAGGCATATGATTGAAGGAACCTACTTCCTGCACAGGAGTCGGGTATTGCATAAAAGGATGATGGGCTCCCCCGATAAAAGGCTCTTGGGTAAAAGGCATAATATTCGGTGGCATATTAGGATTCACCATTTCGGGCATGACGTTTGGCATCATGTTTGGCATCACCATTTCAGGCATGACGTTCGGCATCATATTCGGCGTTACCATTTCAGGCATGACGTTCGGCATCATGTTTGGCATCACCATTTCAGGCATGACGTTTGGCATCATGTTTGGCATCACCATTTCAGGCATGACGTTCGGCATCATGTTTGGCATCACCATTTCAGGCATGACGTTCGGCATCATGTTTGGCATTACATTCGGTTTCACCATTTCAGGCATGACGTTCGGCATCATGTTTGGCATCACCATTTCAGGCATGACGTTTGGCATCATGTTTGGCATTATCATTTCGGGCATCACATTCGGTTTTACCATTTCAGGCATTACATTCGGTTTTACCATTTCAGGCATTATATTCGGTTTTACCATTTCAGGCATTATATTCGGTTTTACCATTTCAGGCATTATATTCGGTTTTACCATTTCAGGCATTATATTCGGAATGTTCATCTCAGGCATCACATTGGGTACGTTTGGCATTACATTCGGTAGGTTCGTTTCGGGCATCAGATTGGGTACGTTAGGCAGAATATTCGGAAGGTTAGGTATTTCGAGCTGTTGCGGGACCATTTGGGACGGAGCGATAGTTTCCGCTTTCGGAGAAGTGATTTCTTCTTTCGGAGCTGTATTAGCTTTCCCCTCAGGAAGAACTTTCTCATTCGCATTCACATTGACATTTTCGTTTGGAATTCCTTTTGTTTTAGGGATGTTAACAACCTCTCCAACTAGCAGCGCATTCGGATTTTTGAGCTGGGGATTAGCGTCAATCATCCCTTTCAGGGAAACCCCCCATGCTTTCGACAGCTTCCAGAGTGTGTCCCCTTGCTTGACAACATGCTTATGGATAATTTGGTCATTGCTTGGCACCTGTACCGGTTCAGCCGGGATTTTCACCTTTTGTCCGATCTTCAGTTCATTGGGGTCGGAAATTTGTGGATTGGTGTCGATAATTTTTTGCAGAGGAACATTATACTTTTTGGAAAGCTCATATAAAGTGTCGCCACTTTTTACGATGTGTATCTTCACGCGGCAATTACCTCCTAAACTTCTTATTGGCGCATAAATCGTCCGCCTTCGTTACTACATCTTATGCACGGGATAGGCGGATGACATCCCTTATGACAAAAAAATCCTTCCATGAGCTTGTCATGAAAGGATTTTTGGGAACCTAAACACTTGAACCGGGCGCAGTTGTTAAGCATACGTGCCTGACAAAAACTACAGCCCCTCTAAAGTTAATTCCTGATAAGTATAGCTGGGATAAGACCCCAAAACGCGTACCTGACAACCAAGCGCCTCGATTTCTCCAATCGCAGCTGTTAGAAGGACGGATTCCACGGATTCCAAAACATCAATATAAAAATAATAACTGCCCAGCTTTTTCTTTGTTGGACGGGATTCAATACGGGACAAGTTCAAACGCCGCCAAGCAAAAGCAGCGAGGACCTGATGAAGCGCACCAGCAAAGTCCTCCGGCAGCGTAACCAAGATGCTGGTTTTTTTTTGATTGAACGGTCGCGGGAGTTTCGCCAGCGATTCCTTCCCGATCAAAATAAATCGGGTGTAGTTGTTGTCATGGTCCGTTACCCGTTCCGCCAAAATATCGAGCTTGTGCGTAGCGGCACCGAGCTTGGTACCGATGGCCGCAAGCCCTTCACCCGAGTTATTCTTCACGATCCCTATGGCTTCCGTCGTGCTTCCCACATTCACAAGCTCCGCTTGCGGTGCATGCTGACGGAGAAACTGCTGGCACTGGGCCGTCGCAACAGGGTGGGATAATATTTTCTGAATCCGGGTGAAGTCCACATCGCCGGAATCCAAGATAAACTCATCGCTGTCTCCGATAAGATTCTGTATCGAGGGGTATACCCACTCAACCTGCATCGGAATATCCACTTCATTGACGAGCCAATCCATATGGAGACTTACGGAACCTTCAATCGTATTTTCAATAGGGATAACGCTGTAATCCGTTTTTCCATGAACCGTTGACAAAAACACATCGGAGATCAGCTTGTGATAAACCAACTCTGCCGGTTCATTCCCAAGCAATTGCACAACAGCCTCGTGCGATACCGACCCTTCAGGTAATAATGCAATACGTTTCATGCTTTTACTTTCCCTTCTATCATTTCCAAAAATGGGCCTGACGGCATGGTGCCGATCAAATGAGCTCCCTCACCCGACGGAATTAGCCAACGCGCAGATGCTCGAATGCCCTCAGCTTTCATCGTATTCAGCAGGTAATCCTCCAGTTCCTTTTTGTTGCTTGAGTGACGGTGTACAAGCGCGAGCAGAGTAGGACCGGCGCCGCTCAGTGCAATCCCCAGCGCCCCGTGCTCCACAGCGCACTCCAAAATTTCCTCCATTCCCGGAACTAGCCCCACCCGGTAAGGCTGATGCAAGCGATCGGACATCGCACGACTGATCAGATCAAGTCTACCCTGGGCCAAAGCGGCAACAAGCAAAGAAGATCTGCTGATGTTGTACACTGCATCCTTGCGGCTGATTTTCTCGGGGAGCACCTTTCTCGCTTCAGACGTCGACAATTGAAACTCCGGAATGACGACCAGCACTTCCAAATCCTCATGCGGCTCCATCCGGACATAATCCGCATGCTCGCCGTCCCATATCGCCGTAATAAGCCCGCCGAACAACGAGGCTCCGACATTATCCGGATGGTCCTCGATCGCTGTCGCCATATCAAACAGCCTTGCTTCGGACAAAGGCGATCCAATCAGGGCATTGGCGGCATAAAGCGCGCCAACGATGGCAGAAGCGCTGCTGCCGAGCCCCCGGGTCAACGGAATGTCCGAATACATCGATATTTCCAGTTCAGGTAAATGAACACCCGCCTCACGAAACACCATTTGAGCTACCTGATATACGAGGTTCTTTTTATCCGTCGGTATTCCTTCCATTTCACTTCCGTACAAGCGAATCGCTGTTTCATCGGATTCTTTCATCCCGATCCATGAGTATATTGACAAAGCCATACCCACTGTATCAAATCCAGGACCGAGATTCGCAGTACTTGCCGGAATCCTCACGCATACGCCTTCCGGATTTATCATACTGCTACCACTTCCAACTTCGCGATTGCCTCCATAACTGCCTCTTCAGTGTCTTGTACAACAAGCGGTTCGGCGTTCACGGTACTGAGGGCTACGTTTGGATCCTTAAGGCCGTTTCCTGTCAGGACGCATACTACCGTTTCCCCACCTTTGAAATATCCTTCACGTTTAAGTTTAAGTACACCTGCAACAGAAGCAGCGGATGCCGGTTCGGCAAACACACCTTCACGGGATGCAATCATACGGTATGCAGCCAAAATCTCATCGTCCGTCACATAGTTGATCTGTCCGTTCGATTCCCTAGCTGCGGCAACCGCCGTTTTCCAACTTGCCGGATTGCCAATCCGGATGGCCGTTGCAATGGTTTCAGGTTCAAGAATTGGCTCGCCTTTTACGATCGCCATCGCTCCTTCAGCCTCAAACCCTACCATTTTCGGAAGAGTAGAAGCTTTGCCTGCTGCATGGTATTCCTTAAACCCTTTCCAGTAAGCCGAAATATTGCCGGCATTGCCGACTGGGATCGCGAGCACATCTGGAGCTTTGCCCAGCTGGTCGACCACTTCGAACGCAGCTGTTTTTTGCCCTTCGATGCGGTACGGATTCACCGAGTTTACAAGGGTAATCGGATGTTTCGCGGTAATTTCGCGGACAATCTCCAGAGCACGGTCAAAATTGCCCTCGATGGCAATCACCTTCGCGCCATAAATCATCGCCTGGGCCAGTTTGCCGAGCGCGATATGGTTATTCGGGATAAGTACGATACAGTTCAGTCCCGCTCTTGCGGCATAAGCGGCTGCAGCTGCGGAAGTATTGCCGGTAGAGGCGCACATGATGGTGCGGCTGCCTTCCTCAATGGCCTTGGCAACAGCCATAACCATGCCACGGTCCTTAAAAGACCCTGTAGGATTCAGCCCTTCATATTTAAAATACAGATCAAGCCCTAATTCCTCCGAAAGATTCTCCGCGCGGATCAGTGGCGTATTGCCTTCCTTGAGCGTAAGCAAAGGCGTATTTTCATTCACCGGCAGGTATGACTTATAAGTTTGAAGTAGTCCTTGGTACGACATTTGTATGGCTCCTTTTCACGTTTATCAGGATTTTACTCAATTCTCTATATAATCGATAAGCAAATGGAATTAACCCTCGACGCGGTATACGCTCTTGATTTTACGGATGACCTCGAGCCCTTCAAAATGCTGCAGCACTTTGTCCATACTCGCTTTGGTTGCATGATGGGTGACGATAATGATCTCCGCTTCCGGATTCAGCTCGTTCGGCTGTTGTACCACCGATTCCAGACTGACGCCAAACCCCGCGAATACTTGGGTGATTCTTGCAAGAACGCCCGCTTTGTCATCCACATGCAGCAAAATGAAATTTTTAAAGGCGATTTGCTCGTCACTCTTCAGCTTCTTCGGTTTGTAAGGCACGATAGCCTTCAAGCCGTTGACGCCAAGCTTCAAATTTTTGATCACGGCAACCAAATCCGCCACAACCGACGTCGCGGTCGGCATTTCGCCCGCACCGGCACCATAAAACATCGTTTCTCCAACAGCTTCGCCATACACATATACGGCATTAAATACGCCATTTACGGAAGCGATCGGATGTCCTTTGCGCACCATGGTTGGCTGAACGCTGATGCTTACATGGTCCTCTTCCCGATCAGCAATGCCAAGCAGCTTCATTTCATAACCGAGACGCTTCGCGTACACGATATCCTCTTTGGAAACTTGGGAGATGCCGCGAACGCTGACATCCTTTAGCTCCACGTTAGTACGAAAACCAAGCGTACCGAGAATCGCCATTTTCCGAGCAGCATCCAAACCTTCAACATCCGAGGTCGGATCCGCTTCCGCATAACCCAGCATTTGGGCCTCTTCGAGCACAGCCTCGTAGGATGCGCCTTCCTGGCTCATTTTCGTTAAAATATAGTTGGTCGTCCCATTGACGATCCCCATGATTTTCAAAATACGATCGGACGAGAAGCCTTCGATCAATGTCCGTATAATCGGAATGCCTCCGGCAACGCTGGCCTCATAGAAAACGTCGCATTGCTTTTCCTGGGCCTTAGCCAAAATCTCAGAACCGTGCAAGGCCATCAGGTCCTTGTTTGCGGTGACGATATGCTTCCCGCGCTCCAAAGCTTCCAGGATATATGCTTTGGTATGCTCAATACCGCCCATGACCTCAACAATCACGTCAATCTCGGGATCGCGGATTACTTCCCACGGATCTTCAGTCAGTAAGTCTCTATCCACCACAATGTTGCGGGATTTATCGCTGTTTTTCACGGCGATTTTTTCAATGATGATCGGAGAACCGACCTGGCTGCTCAAATCCTCCTGATGACCTTCTACAATTCTCACGACACCCGTTCCCACCGTGCCCAGTCCCAATAAGCCTACTTTAACCGGTTTCATTCCTTGACCTCCCGTTTTCATGCATACATTTTTTGTTTGCCTTCTCAAATACCCAAGCTAGCCTTGACCGATGAGATTTGCACGTTTAACGCCAGCGCAATCACGCAAGCTTTCAAGCATATCACCCAGTTCATCGCTGATACGGGAAACCTCGACGGATATGACAACATTCGCAACCCCCTGCAGCGGAATGCTCTGGTTAATCGTCAGCACGTTTCCACCAAAGTCAGCAACAAGACTTAATACTTTGGACAACATGCCGGATCGGTGCTCCATGTCGATGGAAATCGTGACGATCCGTTCCCTTTCCAATTGGTTGATCAAATGGATGCCGTCCTTATATTTGTAAAATGCGCTGCGGCTCATCCCAACCTGCTCCACAGCCTCATGCACCGTCTTCGCGTCACCGGTCGCTAGCAGCTGCTTTACCTGCATGGTTTTGACCACGGCTTCAGGTAAAATATCTTCACGGACCAAATAATATCGCTCTTTCACGAACGTCCTCTCCTCAAAGACTGATGTATTTATATAGTGGACATTATAATAAAATGTGTCCGAGGGGTCAATAGATTTGCGGCTTTTTGTACAAAGAATTATAAGTAAGCGCTTGCTTTGATCCATTGTAGGTATTAAAAAAAGCCGCCCAGGCATATCAAAATGCACTGCAAACGGCTCTTCATTTTATTTTAATAGTAGCTGCTGCCTTCCACGAATTCAAATTCGAAGTCGGCAATCCGGACAATCGTTCCTTCTACCGCTCCACGTTTGCGAAGCTCATCATCGATGCCCATATGACGCATCGTGCGGGCAAGTTTCAGGATGGCCTCATGCGAATTCATTTGAAGTCTCTTCAGCATCCCTTCGATTTTCACGCTGTGTACCACGTAGGCCTCATTGTCACGCGTAATCGTAAATGAATTGTTCTCGTCTCTCTTATCCAGCTTATACACTTTTCTTTCCGTCGTTTCGGCTACTTCCTCGACATGTACTTCCTGCGGAATGGAATCGAGGATATCTGTCGCCCGGTAAAGAAGTTCCTGAATCCCTTGGCGGGTGAGGGAGGAAATCGGCATGATTTCAATGTCAGGTCTTTCGGCTGCCACTTGTTCACGGAACATCTCCAAGTGTTCTTCCGCATCAGGCATGTCCATCTTGTTTGCTGCTACAATCTGCGGCCGCTCAGCAAGGGCGGCGTTATACAGCTTGAGCTCCTGGTTGATCTTCACCCAGTCTTCGAATGGGTCACGCCCTTCGGATCCAGACATGTCGATGACATGAATGATGATCCGCGTTCGCTCCACGTGACGCAGAAACTCATGGCCCAGCCCAACGCCTTCATGAGCGCCCTCAATCAACCCGGGCAAATCTGCCATGACGAAGCTGCGGCCGTCACCGACTTCAACCATCCCAAGATTCGGCGTAATCGTCGTAAAATGATATGCGCCGATTTTAGGCTGAGCAGCGGAAACGACAGACAGCAATGTCGATTTGCCTACGCTAGGGAATCCAACCAACCCTACATCAGCCATGACTTTCAATTCCATGACGATATAACGCTCTTCGCCCTCTTCGCCATTCTCAGCCAATTCCGGAGCTGGGTTCTTAGGTGTGGCAAAACGGGTGTTGCCTCGTCCGCCCCGTCCACCGCGGGCTACGACGACCTGCTGACCATGACGGACCATATCGGCCAGAACCTCGCCTGTATCATCGTCAATCAGTACGGTCCCTGGCGGAATACGTACGATCATATTCTCTGCATTGGCGCCATGCTGGCTCTTGTTCCGTCCCTTTATCCCTCGGTCTGCCTTAAAATGCCGCTGGTAACGGAAATCCATCAATGTGCGGAGGCCTTCATCAACGCGGAATATAACATCCCCGCCTTTTCCGCCGTCACCGCCGGCAGGTCCGCCTTCAGGAACGTATTTCTCCCGGCGGAAGGCGACCAGGCCATCGCCGCCGTCGCCGCCCTTCACGAAAATTTTCGCTTTATCTACAAACATGACTTCACCTTCCTCATAACTCACACGGCACGCGCAATTGAAACGAAGCCTGGGAGTGATGAAGCTGCTCCGCTTTCATTCTTTTGCCTTGTACCACATTATAAATTTGCTGCTTTAGCAGTTCCGGGTCTCCCATGGAGCCTTCCCCTTCAAAGCATACGATGGTTTCAGGACCGTTCTGGCGTAAGCTTAGAAGCAGCTTGCGAGTGTCTCCCCAGGATGCTTTTCCGCTGTATTGATAAGCGCGGACCGTCTGCATAATTACTGACGCCAAATCGGCGCCGTCCTGCGGACTCAACCTATCCAGCTGAACATCCTGATCAACCGCAACCTCAAGCTCCAAATTGCTACTGTTCGTCCGGAACGACTGCAAATAGAAGACTAGGGATGGAATCCCCAGCTTTGAAATTTTACTTTCCTGATTCATCCGCTCTTTTATTCTTTCCACACACTGAACTGCTTTATCAATTTTTCCGAGCCGCATATAGCCATATAAGATCTGAAGGTCATTCATCCAGTCATGCCGGTGGTGGTTTAGCGTCCGTATGGCCGCCTCTTCAAAGCTACGAAGTAGTTTCCGCTGCTTCTCCTCATGATAACGGTTCAATACTGCATATCCCCCAGCAAGGACTGCCGCCACCCACAGAATCAGCACAATTCCCCATATTAAAGACTTGTCCTGAATGACAAAATATATAGGTACTCCTACAGATATAACGAATATAGCCAATATGCTTTTCCAGGATTTCAATGGCCTCTCCCCGTTCCTGATTACCGATCATCCTTACATCAATTACCAGTATAACACAGTAATCCTTTGTAGTTCATCCGTCAGCTGCAATAAAAACCATGTTCGTCTTATCCTGCTGCCAATACATGTCCCCAAAGCCTGGGAAAAGGCCCCATTTTACCCGAATAGCTCTTTATAATAACACAGCCGAATCCCACCTAAAGCCTTATACATTCAAAATAACCCCACAAAGAGTATCGGAAAGAAGTCCGGGTGCCTCTCGAAGAGGGCGCTTTTGCGGAGCAAAAGTACTGAGAGTATCGGAAAGAAATCCGACGCCTCTCGAAGAGGCGCTTTTGCGGAGCAAAAGTACGGAGTAGAGCCTATGCTTCGATGCGTATTCCAAATACTTTGCGGGGACCCCAAAAAACTTATAAATTTTCTTAAAAAAAAGCCTCCGGCAAGCATTGCCGAAGGCTCTTCTCGTTAATCCAACCCGTGGTGTGGATACTACTTACGCTTCCACTGCTGCCGCTACTGGAGCGACTGCAACAGGGTAGACGCTCACTTTTTTGCGATCGCGGCCCCAACGCTCAAATTTCACAACGCCGTCCACTTTTGCAAACAAAGTATCGTCTTTGCCGATGCCCACGTTCGTACCAGGATGAATTTTAGTTCCGCGTTGACGAACCAAAATGCTTCCGCCGGAAACGGTTTGACCGTCAGCACGCTTAACGCCAAGACGTTTCGATTGGCTGTCGCGTCCGTTCTTTGTGGAACCAACACCCTTTTTCGATGCGAACAATTGAAGATTCAACTTTAACATGTTGTCTACCTCCTTCTTCAAGTGATAATTTCTTTTATTTGAATATACTTCCCGTATGATTCTGAAATCGAATTCAGCATCACAACCATGGACTCAAGCAGCAGTTGAGCTTGAGGGCCTCTATCCTTCATCCCGTCAGAGGGAAGATAGGCGCTTAAAAAGCCGTCATTCATTCTGCTATCCATTACAGTTCCGGTTAATGCTTCCAATGAATTCACAGTTCCGACCGTGACCGTCGATACGCCGGCACACACAATGTCTTCACCGTGTTTTGCATAGTTCGCATGCCCCTTCACTTCAAATCCACGGATGCTGCCATCCTTTTGACGTAATATGCGCACGTTAATCAAATCAGTGCACCTTCTTACGCTTGGATTTTTTCGATGGTTACTTTCGTGTAAGGTTGACGATGGCCTTGTTTCTTGTGGTAGTTCTTCTTAGGTTTGTATTTGTATACAACAACCTTTTGACCTTTGCCATGTCTCTCCACTTTTGCGGTTACGGATGCACCGGAAACAACCGGCGTACCTGCTACCAAACCTTTATCGCCGGATACAGCCAACACACGGTCGAAAGTTACGCTTTCGCCGTCGCCTGCATTCAGTTTTTCGATGTACAATACGTCGCCCTCTTGAACTTTGTATTGTTTACCGCCTGTTTCGATAATTGCGTACATTGCTTGCACCTCCTCATGTCTCAGACTCGCCTAATCCAGGTGGCCACCCTAAGGTTGCACTTTTCAACCCGATCGGAGCGGTTACAGCATGTGACAAGCACGAATACCGGACACATACTCATAGATGTTAACACAAAAGCAGCATCTGAGTCAATGGATTCCTATCAAGTTTATTCTGCCTGTTCCATCACAGTTGTCGCACGGCTTCGTGAACAACATGGCTGTATCGTCCCTGACCTTCTTGCGTGTCAATTCGAGCAGGCCGAGTTTGGTCCACCCGACCACATGACTTTTGGTGCGATCCTTGCTCATGCCTGCTTCTAGCTTGTCCACTACTTCCTGGCGGTTCCGCTCCTGCTCCATATCGATAAAATCAACGATAATAATACCGCCGATATCCCGTAGCCTGATCAGCCGGGCAATTTCCTCTGCCGCCTGAAGATTGGTTCGCGTAACCGTATCCTCCAAGCTGTCTCCACCAGTATATTTACCTGTGTTCACATCCACAACCGTAAGAGCCTCCGCCTGGTCCCATACAATGGAACCGCCGCTCTCCAGTATCACTTTGCGCGAAAAATCCCGCTCCATTTGCTCCTGAACCCCAAAACTTTTGAAAATATGCTCCTGGCCTTCATACACACTGACAGGAAGGTGCTTGCCGTGGGCGATTTCCTCAAGAAATATTTCCGCCTCTCTGGCTTCCTTGGGGCTATCGATTTTAAGCTCGTCCTGATACGGATCAAACACATCCCGAATAAACCGCTGTATGATGCTTAAATCCCGATGCAATAATGCCGGTGCTGTGTACGTTTCAGCCCGCTTCTGAATCAAACTCCACTGCTCTCGGAGCAAGGCAAGATCGCCCGTAATAGCTTCCGGTTGTTCTTCCTCAGAAACTGTCCTCATAATAATGCCTTCCCCTGCTTGCCGGATTTCTTCTCCGAGCATTTTAAGGCGGCTGCGCTCATGCTCCTTGGTGACCTTCTTGGAAACCGCCACATAATCCGCGTTGGGCATATATACGGCCCACCGGCCAGGAAGCGAATAATGTGTAGTTACACGGGGCCCCTTGCCTCCCAGCGGCTCCTTCATGACCTGCACGACCACCTCCTGCCCTACTCGCAGCAGCGTTTCGATCGCCGGTTTCTCTTTCGGCTGCTTTTCCAAATTCGGATGCAGCACATCATCCACATACAAAAATGCATTTTTTTTATGACCGATATCCACAAAAGCCGCCTGCATGCCCGGAAGCACGTTGACGACACGTCCTTTATAAAAGCTGCCTACCAGACTGTGGTTTTGGCTGCGTTCAGCTGCAAACTCCACAAGTTTGCCTTCCTCCAAGAGAGCCATCTGCGTCAGCTTCGGTTCACAATGAACAATCATTTGTTTCATGGCCTCACCCCTGCTAGAAGAAATTCCCATCCCATTTTACCATGAAATCTCCTTTTTTAGCTCATAGCTCTTATTATTCGGGATTATTCTTAGTTCCATTTTTCATTTTATGTGTACACCCGCTAAATTCAAAATAAGAACGGCGAGCGGTCCGTGGCAAAATAAGCCGAAATTAGCCGTTGCTCGGGAAGCATGGCGATCAAACCGCCCTGCTTGTTCATCACATAGATGACATGGTACTTCTCTCTTATAAATAGACGCAAAATACCGTCCAAATGTTTCGTCTGATCAGCAATGATTGGCTGAGCTAGCGTCCCTTCCCGGGCCGCATCACCATATCTGTTTTCCCGATTCATGAGAAATCGGGTAAAGCGGTAGGGGATATGGCGATAGTCCATCCAGTTGGAATATAGCAGAAAAATACCGATCATTAAGAGGTTAAGCTGTATTCTTGCCTCTCCTTGCAGCAGGGGCAAAACCGAGAAAAAAACAATACCGGCGCTGCCTGTCAGGCTGATTTTGGAGGACCAGAGCAGGGTCTTATGATATGGGAATAACATGCTAGCGGCAGCATGAACAATTTTCCCACCGTCCAAAGGGAGGATTGGAAGAAGGTTGAAGCTGGCAATCATTCCATTTCCATAAATTACATAGGATAAAAAGCTGCCGTCCCCCCATCCAAGCTCACGAAAAAGGAGCGCGGCTCCGATCATGACCACGTTTTGCAGCGGTCCAGCGATGGCGATACCGATCTCCTTCCAAGCAGTTAGTTCCCCGTGATCCTCCATTTCTACCACACCACCAAACGGAAGCATCTGAATCGAGCGGATACGGACGCCGTATATCAGGGCTGCCGTTACATGGCCCAGCTCATGGACTAACACGATAGAAAAGAGGACAATCAGCTCCAGAAAATGCCCCGTCAGCACGGAAAACAGCATCAATATGACAAAAAAGGGATGCAGCGAAAGCTTGATTCCCCGTACGTTAATCAATAGGAATCACATCCGCAGGGTCCAGGTAATCACCATTCTCTTTAACGGAAAAAAATAGGGTTGGTGTCTCTCCTTCCGCCGCGGAATGCAGCTGGCCGATTACATCACCGCTTTCGACCCAATCATTTTTTTTCAGGCGGGTTTCACCCAAATGGCCATATGAAGCGACCAACTTGCCGGTATGCTGGATGGTGACAACAAACCCGGTCCCGGCATCACCCGAAACATCCATAACGCGTCCTGTTTCCACGCTTTTCACATCAAGCGGCGTGTTTGAAACCTTGCGCGGGGCAATCTCGACCCCTTTCAAGTTGACGGCGAAAGCCTGAACGATCTCCCCCTCAATCGGCGGATACAGCGATTTGGAAGCATTCACTTTAAGCGGCGATGTCTCTTTTTGCTTGAAGATCGGAATAAATGCCGGCGCTTTGCCAAAATGGGACTCGTACCACACTTCAACTGCCTGAAAATCCATTTCGCGGTTCAGTGACTGCATAACATAATCCTGAGCTTTGATGCTCCAAGGCTGAGGGAACTTAAAGAGCCCCCACACAAGTATAAAAAGAATAGCGCTGAAAAATAAACGCCACATAAATCCAGAGGCAAAACGTGATTTACGCCGGAACGGGCCGCGGTTCGCATTCTCTTTTTTCCATAGTCTTTCCGGATCAGGCTCCGGTTCAAACGTTTCGGGCAGTTTCCCCTTGTTCCACAGTATGGGCGGGTCCTGAACGGGCCGATCTACCTGCTTGACCGGATCCTCTCGGAGCAAAAGATCCCTGATTCTTTCTTCCCTACGCTGCTTGATGGAGGATTTCGTATCCATTGTATGATCCCCTTTCGAGGCTTGTTTTTAATTCATTTTATGAAGGGATGTCCTTATTTTAGAACAAGCCTGCGCTTTGGGAGCATACATTCATCGTGGGTGAGAAGACAACAGACAGCGGGTATAAAAAAGAACCCCTTCTCAAGGGGCTCAACATCATGATTAGTACTTGACAAAAAGAAAAAGGGCGGTATGGACGGACTACATCACCCTATATTTCGGGCATTCGCAGGGCTAGGTGCTGCGCTGGACTTCCGTTTGGCCAAATCCATTTTGCGCTGCAGGTGCCCAAGCACGATATCGGCCACGATGGCAAGAAGCGCCGCCGGGATGGCACCCGCAAAAATGCGAAGTGAGTTGTTGCTGTTCAGGCCTGCATATATTTCCCGTCCAAGCCCGCCTCCGCCAACCAGGGGTGCAATGGTAACGACACCAATAGCTATGACGGCCGCGATGCGCATCCCCGACATGATATAGGTTAAGGATAAAGGAAAGCGGACTTTGACAAGCAGTTGAAAGGCACTCATGCCGATTCCTTTTCCGGATTCAAGATAACTCGGGTCTACCTGCTTCAGCCCAACATATGTATTGCGCGCAATGGGGTTGAGCGAATACAGAAACAATCCGACCATAACCGTCTTTGTTCCGAGTCCCAGCCACAACATCAGTATGACCAGCATGGCGAGGCTCGGCACTACCTGTAAAATATTCGTGATGAACAAAATGACTTTTGCCGCCCATTTGTTTTTGGAACAAATAATGCCCAGCGGTACCCCCACGACGACCGCAAGTCCCAAGCCGATGGCCACCATGATGATATGCTGGATGAAATATTCCCACAGCATGCCGCTATTGCGAGATACGTAAGACAGAAAGTCCATAAACGTTAAATGATTATTTTCCATGGTTACCCTCCTTTAGCTTTTCAAGAGGCCTTGCTGCTTCAAATAAGCGATTGCTACCTCGCGCTCGCTTTTTTTCTCGATGTCCACCTGGTAATTCAACGCGATCATCGTGTCCGCATCCAAATGGCCGATTAAAGGCGCGATCGCATCCTGAATTTCGGGATGTTTTTTTAGAAGATCCGAACGCAGCACTGGGCTTGCATCATATGGAGGGAAAAATTGCTTGTCGTCCGTAAGGGTCTGCAGATGATATGCCTTCAGCCGGGAATCGGTTGAATAAGCTAGCACGATATCCACCTGCTTGTTAGCAACCGCGTTGTACACCAAACTGATTTCCATCGGAAACACCTGGCCAAACTTAATCCCGTAAGCCTTGGAGAACGCAGGATAACCATCCGTGCTTCTTTCCAGCCACGTGGTATCCACGCCAAGCTTCATGTTCGCCATATCTTTTTTCACATCGGAAATTTTGGTATAACCTTTGGACTCGGCAAGATCTTTCCGAACTGTAAACGCATAGGTATTTTCAAATCCGAGAGGATCCATCCATGTGAGATGGAAGTATTTCTGAAAGCCTTCCTGAGCCTCTTTCAACACCACTTTGCGGTCTTTCGACCCGCTGACCGGAAAATGTTTATTAAAAATTTCACCGGAATACAGGGTTCCCAGCTGGACATCGTTTCTTTTTAGCGCATTTAACACCAAAGGACTTGAAGCCAAATCGGGAATAATATTTACACTTAAATTCGTGTGATCTTCAATCATGGCCTTATACATTTCCGCTAATATTTTGGTTTCGGTAAATGTCTGCGCCCCGATATTAACCTGAGCCCCAATACCGCAGGAGGATAACAGACCAGCAAAAATGCTTATCAAGAAGAGTAACAGTACCCTTTTCAACTTATTCAGTTTCTTCACGTCTCCCTTGTGCGATTCTTAGGCCACTTGTTCCCGTCGATTCCGCTCATATGGCGGGCTCCCGAGTCTGATGGTAGCGTCTGCCGATCCATCCTTCAAAAAGTCCAAGCAGACCGTCTGCGATCAAGGCGAGGAGGATGGCCCCAATGCCACCGATAAATATCATCTCTGGCTTGTTAACGCCGAGGCCCGACACGATCAACTGACCCAGACCCCCGGCACCGATCAAGGAAGCAAGGGTCGCCCAGCTGATGATGTACACCGTCGTAATCCGGATGCCCGACATAATGTAGGGAAGCGACAAGGGCAATTGAATCCTTATGATCGTCTGTGCGGTGCTGTAGCCCATCCCCTCCGCAGAATTGAGTACACCCTTATCAACTGAATGGAATCCGTCGTAGGTGTTACGTAGAATCGGCATCAGGGAATACAGAAGCAGCGCTAGAATGGCTGGCTTCATTCCGATACCAAGCAGCGGAATCAAGATCGCGAGCAGTGCCAAACTCGGGACTGTTTGAAACAAATTGACGATGAAAAACACGATGCTGTTGATCCAGCCCACCCGGTTGTATACCAACAGAATACCGATCGGCACGGCGATCACCGTCCCCAGGATCACTGCCGAAAACGACAGAACCAGATGCTCCTGCATCGCCCTGAGAATATCCGGATAACGCTCCGTGATAAAACTCCAGAATGCGCTCATATCACTCATCCTCTCCGTTCAGCGGAGGAACCATGGTTGGATATACTTCGGCCAAATGTTTGACCACACTGCCTCTCGTAATGAGTCCAAGGAATCGGTTATTGTTGTCAATGACGGGGAGATTGCTGAGCTGATGGCTGTCCATCATTTCAATCGCTTGCGAAAGCGTGCTCCCGGATGCCACTAAATAACGAACGGGATGCATGACATCCGCTACGGTTTTTCCTTCCTCACCGTATTGATCAAGTACCCGGTAAATGGAAACTGCACCTTGAAGCTGCCTGTTTCGGTCGACAATGAGCAGCGAATCGACCCGCTTCATTTCCATCATTTTGATTGCCTCCGCAAGCCCTCTGGTTGGAAGCGCCGTTACCGGGTTCGTGATCATGACCTCATCCACAAGTGGAATTTCATACGTGCTTTCATTTTCACCCTGAAGACGTTTTGAACCGATAAAGTTTCGGACGAAATCATTGGCGGGATGGCGCAAAATCGCATCAGGTTTCCCCGTTTGCACCACTTCGCCATCCTTCATCAACACGATCGTATCCGCGATTTTAATCGCTTCATCCATGTCATGCGTAACAAAAATAATGGTTTTATGTAGATCCTGCTGCAGCCGGATCAGCTCATCCTGCAATTGCTCGCGGCTGATCGGATCGAGTGCAGAAAACGGTTCGTCCATCAGTATGATGTCAGGATCGGCCGCAAGCGCGCGAACAACGCCGACACGCTGCTGCTGGCCACCACTCAGCTCTGATGGATAACGGGTGCCATATATAGCATGGTCTAGACCCACCATGTCCAGCAGTTCATTAACCTTTTGATCAATTTTGTCGTTATCCCATTTTTTCAGGCGCGGAACCACGCCCACGTTTTTGGAAATATTCATATGCGGAAACAATCCGACGCTTTGAATGACATAGCCGATATTACGCCGCAGCTCGACCGGATTCATTCCTGAGATATCCTTACCGTCGATCAGCACCTTGCCTGAAGAAGGCGTATTTAGTGCGTTAATGAGCTTCATCGTCGTGGACTTGCCACAGCCGCTCGGTCCGATCAGGACGGTAATCTCTCCTTTTCTGAATTCGAGATTAATGCCTTTCAATGCATGAAAGCCATTATCGTAAAGCTTGTTCACATGATCTAGTACAATCATTCAATCGCTCCTTTGCAAACAATATCCATATTATGCGGAGCATTTGGCAAATCATCCATTGAGGATCCAAAAACTGCTGAAGGATAGGTGTGAGGTCAAAATCAAAAACGTGTGTTGCCTGGTATGTAATACAGAGGGGCCAATCTAAGCATGACGGCTTACCAAAAGAAGTGAAAACAGAGGGATAAAAAGTATTCGTTAAAGATGGAGTAAATGATTCAATTCGGCCCCGAAAAGTTCTGCTTCTCTGACCTAAATGGATAATCGCAAAATACACAGGCAGGAAAACGTTCCTTTTTGAAAGGCTCGATTACCTGCACTCCTGCAACAATATGTCTAATTGAATTACCCATTTCTCTTAGGGTTGAAACAAATAATGTTATTTCTTGGTGCCCCGGGTCCAAAATCCTCCGTGAAGCAGCACCGGTTCGGTGACGACGATAAACGCCTTCGGATCCAACTCGAGAATGGAATCATACAGTTTTTTTTGATTTTTGCGTTTGGCGAGTACTTCGAACACCAACCTGTGCCCATCCCGGCCGCTCCCGATCCACGAGGTCACTCCGTACCCTTTATCACGCAAGGAATTGGCCATGTCGCTCTCCGGATCATTCACAATAACCTTCATCGTGATGTATCCAAGGGCAATTCGTCCTTCGATCCAGGAGCCGACCAGTACCCCTAAACCGTAACCCACCGCATAAACAATGAGGCTGATCGGCTGGTCCACGTACTTAAGAACGATGCTTAGGCCGAGCACATAAATCGTGATTTCGAACATGCTGAGCACCGCCGCCAAATACTTCTGGCCTTTTAATGTCAGGATCATGCGAAGCGTAGAAAAAGATACATATACAATTTGAATGATAAAAATGGATGCCAGGATTCCAAGCATACCCTTTCACTCTCCTTTATCCGTCTGGTTGTCACGTTCATTCTTACGGCTGTACCGGACAAAAAGACCCTTATGTGTAACTTAACCTGATTTGAAGACAAGTAATACATTTTTGCTAATTGCACCAGCTCATCGCTGCGGAATCGTTGCGAAAATTGAATCTTTTAACCCAAACGAAAAGCCGCTGCTCCCAAGCAGCGGCTTCCACATATTGATCAACCTATGCCAAACATCTTTTTGAATTTCGAAAACTTGCTTTTCTTCTGATCAAGATGCATCAGAGGCACCGTATCCCCGAGAATGCGGCGAGCGATGTTGCGGTATGCGATGGCTGCACGCGAATCGGGATTCATCACTGTCGGCTCGCCATTGTTCGCAGCTTTGATGACATGCTCGTCATCGGGCACAATCCCTATTAAATCGATATTCAGCACCTGCAGCACATCTTCAATATCCAGCATATCTCCCGTCTTCACCATATTCGGACGAATGCGGTTGACGATCAGCTTTGGCGACTCGATCTCGGAGCTTTCCAGCAGCCCGATGATCCGGTCTGCATCGCGCACGGCAGCATTTTCCGGCGTCGTCACGACGATAGCTTTATCCGCGCCAGCAATCGCATTTTTGAAGCCTTGCTCGATCCCAGCCGGGCAGTCTATAATCACATACTCATACTCTTTTTTCAGTTCCAAAATAATATCCCGAACCTGCTCAGGCGATACGGCGTTTTTATCCTTCGTTTGAGCGGCTGGCAGCATATACAGCTCATCGAAACGTTTGTCTTTGACAAGCGCCTGATTCAAGCGGCAGCGTCCTTCCGCAACGTCGCATAAATCATAGATGATTCGATTCTCAAGCCCCATGACCACATCCAAATTGCGGAGACCGATGTCCGTATCCACCAGACAGACCTTTTTGCCAAGCAGCGCAAGCGCAGTCCCAATGTTGGCCGATGTGGTTGTTTTCCCGACACCGCCTTTACCGGAAGTAACGACAATAGCCTCTCCCATGTGTGCTACACCCCTTTAAACACATTAAAATCAGGCCGCAAACGTACAATGTTGTTGATTTTGTCGATTTGCATGGCCCCATTTTGTAAATAAGCGAATTCCATACTCGTTTCGCGCGTTTCCCATTCGTCAGGTGGACGGCTGATTTGTTCCGCAATCCGCAGCTGCGTCGGAGCAAAATGGGATGCGGCGATAACCGCCTCCTCATTGCCTTCGATTCCAGCATGCGCCAGTCCTCGCAAAGCGCCCAGTATGTAAATATCGCCCGTACACAAAATGCTTCCTCCCGGGTTGACGTCTCCCAAAAAAAGCAAATCCCCATGATGACGCAGCACTTGTCCAGATCGTACCATGCCGCTCATGATCATATATGCAGGAGGTTGCTCAGGCTCAGATTCAGGAAATTCGACAGAGCGGATGAGCAAATTCCCCTTTTGTTTCAAAATATCGAGCATGTTTTGCTTTTGTTCTTCCGTAATCCGTCTTGACCCCATTTTGATATCTACGTGAATGATGGGGCCGGTCAAAATATTTTGATGGCTGTGCTCCAGCTTATAGCGGAGTTCACCGAGTAATTCCTCATATTCACATTCATCATCAAGCAGGAATACCAGGCCATCTTTGATGCCCTTAATTATGACATGATTCGATTTCACTGCCATGCCTGTCCCCCCTATCCCACTTACATTTCGTCTTCGGATGGCAAAGTTCCTGCCGAAAAAGGAAAATGGCGGTGTAGATTACGCCGCCTTCTCTCTTTTCTCGCGACTCGCGACCTTCTCCAGCTGCTTGCGCAGTGGAACGTAGATAATGAGTCCGAACACAAAATGTAAAACAAGATTAGGCAAAATGTGATGCAGCAAATTCCAGTCATAGGTAACGGACGTGAGTGAAAACAGCCGATAAATGGCATACAGCATGCTGTCGAACAATAAGCTGCCCAATATAACGACCGTCATCATTAGTGGCATCGGCGCACGGCGGACACGGAATATAAATCCCATAATGTAAGTCGAAAAACCCATGACGAGTGAAAATGGGCCGATCATTGCGCCGTAAAAAACCACGTCATGCAGCATACCGAAAATAATGCCAAGAACAAGAGCCGTATGGCGGTTGTGATAGATCGAAACGAATAATAAAACGATAAATACCAAATTCGGCATCAGCATATTTTGCCAAGAGCCGGGCAAAATCCATGGTATGACAGTGCCTTCCAGAATAAACAACAGAAACAGCAGCAGAAGTAGAACTTGCTTGCGCATCATCATTCCTGCGGAACCTCCGGAGTAAAGACGACAAATAATTGTTTCCAATCTTGAAATTCAGCCTCAGGCTTAATCGTTGCCGTTTTGGTTTTACCGAACTTGCTTTCCTGAACTGTAAGTACTTCTCCGATGATCAAGCCCCGCGGATATTTGTCCGTATCTCCCAGCGATACAATCTTGTCGCCCTTTTTAATCGGGTCTTCCTGCTTGATCTGAGTCATCAACAGCGTCTGGCTTGCCTCGTCGTAGCTTTCGACGATACCGAAGGTTTGATGATTGTCCATTGAAGTTACGGCAATCCCGTTTGAGTTCGGGTCCTTGGCGTCCATAGATGTAATCAGCTTCACGGTCGAAGTGAAGTTCCCGACATGGCTGACGACGCCGACCATACCTTTAACCGAAATAACGGATTGGCCTACTTTCACACCATCACGTCCCCCCAAGTCAATGACCAAGGTTTTGTTTACCACATCCGAATTCACACTGATAACTTGAGCAATATGATAGGAGTAATTGAACTTTTCTCTCTGAGCTTGCGTAAATTTCAGATCTACCTCAAGTTGTTTATTATGATCTTCTATAAAGTTATAGTTCGCTTTCTCCCGCGTGTATTGGGCAAGTGCAATTTTCAGTTGTTCGTTTTCCTTGTATACATCTCGCATATTGCCGATATCTTTAAACAAGCCCGCTACATAACCAGCGGGCTTATAGAAAATATTTTGGGCAAAACCGACGGTATCTCTCATAAACTTCTCGGGCCAAGACAGCGATGCCCTGGGACCAAGTGTGAAACCCATCAGTGCGATAAACATAACAAGGGAGATTAAAATCACAAATAAGCGTTTGTTTCCAAGCAGCTTAAACAGTTTCAACACCCTCTAACTCTACTGATTTCTCTCCCATTATCAGCGGGTGACCTTGACCCACAAATTCGGATTAACGCTTTGAGCGTACGGCCGAGCTGCTGCGGGATTTAAACAAATGAATATTTTCCAGTGCCTTGCCCGTACCGATTGCAACGCAATCCAGCGGATTTTCAGCCACAATGACAGGCATGCCCGTTTCTTCGGCAAGCAGCTTGTCCAAGTTACGCAGCAATGCGCCTCCACCTGTAAGCACGATACCGCGATCCATTATATCTGCAGCCAGCTCCGGAGGACATTTCTCCAAAGTAACCTTAACGGCTTCCACGATGGCGCTAACCGTGTCGGAAAGAGCTTCGCTGATTTCATCCGAAGTAATCGTAATTGTCTTCGGCAAGCCGGTGACCAAGTCACGGCCGCGGATTTCGCTGGTCTCCACCTTCTCAAGTGTCCGGGCAGAGCCGATTTCCATTTTCAGCTGTTCCGAAGTTCTTTCGCCAATCATCAAATTATATTGACGTTTAATGTACTGGATAATCGACTCATCCATTTCATCGCCAGCAACGCGTACGGAACGGCTGGTAACAATCCCGCCAAGCGAAATAACCGCTACTTCCGTCGTGCCTCCACCGATATCCACCACCATGCTGCCTGTAGGCTCCCAAACCGGCAGATCGGCGCCAATGGCAGCCGCAAACGGTTCTTCAATGGTGTAGGCTTCGCGTGCACCAGCCTGTTTCGTTGCATCTTCAACCGCACGTTGTTCAACAGCCGTAATGCCGGATGGCACACATACCATCACGTTAGGATGGCGTTGGAACATCGAACGCTGTTTTTGAGCCTGGCGGATAAAATATTTAATCATTGTTGCCGTCGTGTCGAAATCGGCAATAACGCCGTCTTTCATTGGACGGATGGCACGGATGTTGCCCGGCGTGCGTCCGATCATTTTCTTAGCAGACTCGCCGACAGCCTCTATGCTTTTCGTATCCGTACGGATCGCAACAACAGAAGGTTCTCTTACAACAATACCTTTTCCCCGGACATAAACGAGCGTATTCGCTGTCCCCAAATCAATTCCCAAGTCTTTCGTGAAGCTCCCTAACATGCTGTAATCTCCCTTTCTTCGTCAATCTCAACTATTATATTACATCAAGCCTTGCTCCTTCAAACTTACGAACTCCCCATCGCCTATAATCAGGTGATCTAGCACCTCAATTCCTACGATTTCCCCTGCTTCTTTTAGACGTAAAGTCAGGGAAATATCCTCGGGACTCGGCGTCGGATCTCCGCTCGGATGATTATGCGCACACACAATCGAAGCGCTGCTGCACTTGATGCTAGCGCGAAAGACCTCGCGCGGATGGACGATAGAGGCGTTCAGGCTGCCGATCGAAAGCGTCTCTTGAGCAATAATGTGATTTTTTGTATTTAAGAATAAACAAACAAAATGTTCTTTTTGCAAATAACGCAGCTGTTCCATGAGTACGTCGGCCGCATCGCGCGGAGTGCGGATGACGACCGGCTGATCCATCCGGGTACGGGCCAGCCGCTGCCCAAGCTCTATTCCAGCTTTGAGTTGTACGGCTTTGGCACTTCCAATTCCCTTGATGGCCATCAATTCATCAGTGCTCATATCCACAAGCTGGCGCATGCTGCCAACCTGCTTCATAATGCGCTGCGCAAGATGAATAGCAGACTCCTGACGTGTTCCCGTCCGAAGCAAAATGGCTAAAAGCTCTGCGTCGCTTAAGGCGCTCGCCCCATACTGAAGCATACGTTCCCGGGGTCGTTCCTGATGGGGGATGTCGCGCAACATATACATTTGCGTCTCCATTTTTCCCCTACTTTCCCTTCATTCAAATCTCAAAATTCGCGATTATAAGACGTTGATCCCAAATTCTAGCAGCATGTCAGATAATAACGAAACAGGCAAACCCACAACGGTAAAATAACAGCCCTCGATCCGTTCCACCAAAGTGGCGCCGAGGCCTTGAATGCCATATGCCCCTGCCTTGTCACTCGGCTCGCCGCTTTTGACGTAACCTTTAATCTGGGCATCCGAAAGTTCTTTCATCGTAACCAGCGTTATGCGGTGATGAACCTGCGTTTGTCCGTTTGCCGCATCGATACAGGCGATTCCCGTATACACCTGATGGGTTCTGCCCTGTAATGATTTCAGCATCCGAAAGGCGTCTTCATCATCAACAGGTTTGCCAAGCACATGATTCTCCAGAACAACAATAGTATCACTGCCGACAACGACAGCATTCTGATCCGGGTCAGCGATCTCAGCATATACAGCCTGCGCTTTGCGAAGTGAAAGCCCTTCTACGATTTGTTCAGGAGACCACTCCTCAGGAGTATTCTCTTCTACATGACTCGGATGAATCTCATACGGTATACGTAGAGAAGCAATCAACTCCTGCCTTCTGGGTGAGGTCGATGCAAGCACTATTCGGCGCGAAGTGTTTGATTTCAAGGAAAGGAACTCCTTTGTCCGGGAAATGACAACCTGCGATACAGCCACACGGAGATCATGACGCCGATCAAACTTAGCAGGCTCAATTTCATTTCGATGGTGATATCGTAGCTGATAATGTCTAAATTAGCTTGTGGTGACCACTTTATCAACGTTGATGCAGTCAGAAAAGAAAGGGCTTGAACAGGTTCCAGGGCCTTTGCGATCCAGGCGCCTGCCAGCCAGCCAAGCAGCAAAAATAAGAGCAGTATTCCTACGTTCTTTTTCATCCTTCTCTTCCCTCGCCATAATTTGACACCCAATTTATTATACGGTTATTTGGACATCAATACAAACAGAAATCCGGCATGGGGAACTATTTCCAGTTCCATGCCGGGCATGTAGCAAACTATGCTTTTTCCAGTTTGGCAATCAGTTCCTTCTGATGCATGACGTACTTCATCATGCTGGATTGTACTTCCCACAAAAGCCCCTTGGATACATTCCGGTTATATTCTGTGACCGCCGAAACCGCGCTGTTCATCGTTTGTTCGAGCTGCGCACCGAACTGCTCATCTTCAGCCCCTAGCCCCGTTTGGAACGATTTCATCGCTTCCATCCAGCGGCTGTGGAGATCGGTTACTTCTGCAGTCTGATCCGCATTCAGTGCCGAAGGAGTCTCCTCGCAGAGTAGCACTGCGGAAAGCTGGCTGAGCTTCGAGACAAGTTCGGAGCTCACCGCGAAATATTGATTTGCGGTATCTGCTCCCCCGCCAAACTTCAATTCACTTGCCGCAGGCAGCGTTACTTCCCTGACGTACAGATCCACTCCCCTGGCCTTTAGCTGGTTGCTGAGAAGCTTGGCCCGCTCACGATCTGGCGAAATACCGGCATACACCCTGTTTTCCAGATCCGAATCGCTACCAGCAGCAATCCCGTATTGCTGCAGCTCTTTTTGGGCCTGCATCACCCGCTCTTTACTGCTGAATACACCGTATTGCAGCATGTAATACGAATGCCCCTTGATGTGTACAGTTACAGGAGCTGCCTTTACCGCTTCTACTTGCCCCGAAGCCGGACCTTTCACGCTTTCAGCGTTTTGCTTTACCGGAATCACCGAGGCGCCTGAACCGTCCTTGAAAAAAGAAAGCACGACAAACCCAAACAAAGCTCCCGTCACTACTGCGCCAGTGACAGTACCGATGATCTTCCACAACGAAGTGGGACGTCTCGGGCGATAAGTCACGTCCCCAAGCTGCGGATATACCCTATCCCCGAAATTCAACCACTCATCTTCCTGGCCACCAATTTCACCATCATACCGCACATCATCATTCCCGCCGTTCCGCTGGAGTTCTTCATCCTCTCGGTACGACTGCTGGCCTAACAATATCTCGTCCCAGGGGTCGTCCTTATTGAAGGGGTCTGACCAGCCCTGCATCGGGCCCGGGATCACATGCAGGTGATCCCGGGTCTTATTACCCACATCCTGTATATGTTCATTCCGGGGACCATGATTGCTGTTTTCATGCTCGAGCCTCGGAAGATCCTGCCTGATTATCTCATTTGATACGTTCGGGGCGGTTTTCTGATCATCCTGCACAACTCCATGCTGACGGGAGCTTTCCTCATTAAAACGGAAAGTCATTCTCGCTTTGTTCACGGCCATACACCTCACCCTTGTCTCATTACAAAGTATATATGAGAGTTTGTCCGAAGTTATGCTGCCTACAAGGCGCGATCAAGAAAATAATAGCCATTTCTTGATCGCGCCCAAAACGAAAAGACTCCCTCACCTTGCGGAAAACCGCGGAATGAGACAGTCCTTTCCGTTAAATCAATTGCAATTCTCTGCCTATGTAAGCAGCCTTGCCCCTCGCGGGACTATAGCTCCTTAACCAGCTGATAGCCTACCTTCCAAATATCCCCGGCACCCATCGTAATCACAAGCGTTCCCGGCTGGATTCTTTGCTTCAGATCGTTCAGCACATCCTCCTTGGTCGGAAGATATCTTGCGCTAGCATTACTGTTCTTAACGATCAATTCTACCAGTTTGGAAGAACTTACACCCTCGATCTGCTTCTCGCCTGTTGGCGAATAGATGTCAGTGATGATCACTTCATCCGCTTCACCAAACGCGCGGCTGAAGGCATCTAGTAGGAAGAAAGTACGGGTGTACCGCTGCGGCTGGAATACGGCGACAATACGTTTCCCCGTCGCTTTGGCCGCCTGAATCGTCGCTTCGATCTCCGTCGGATGGTGAGCGTAGTCATCGATAATGAGAATATCGTTTTTCTCGCCGAGCACCTGGAAACGGCGCTTGGCCCCATGAAACTTGGAAATCGCTTTAGCGGCCTGCTCAAAAGGAATGCCCGCTTTAAGACAAGTAATCATGGTAGCCATCGCATTAGACACATTGTGACGTCCCGGCACCGATAGTTCTACGGTCCCAAGAGGAACGCCATTATGCTTCATCGTAAAGGATATGTGGCGGTCGCCGAGAACTAGATCGTCCGCCGTATATTCCGCTTCGGAATCAATACCGTACGTGGCCACCTGGCAGTGGATGCCCGGAATGATCGCCTGGATGTTGGCGTCATCCGCACACACAACCGCTGTACCATCCTCACGAATCTGATTCAGAAACTGAACATATGCTTTTTTCAGTTTCTCGAAATCCCCGTCATAATTCTCCAGGTGGTCGGCTTCGATGTTGGTCACAACGCCAATCCAAGGATGGTACTGCAAGAACGAGCCATCGCTCTCATCGGCTTCGGCTACAACAAAATCGCCTTTTCCAGCCTTGGCATTTGTGCCCAGATTCATAATCTCCCCGCCGATAATATACGTCGGGTCGACTCCGCATTCTTCCATGACTAATGCGATCATAGAAGATGTCGTCGTTTTGCCGTGCGCACCGGCAACTGCTACACCCTTGCGCTCATTCAGCAATCTTGCAAGCATTTGTGAACGATGCAGAATCGGAATATTAAGATGTTCCGCTTCCACCCGTTCCACATTATCTTTGGACAAAGCTGTCGAATATACGACCAAATCCGCTCCATGCACCTGTTCAGCCGTATGTCCGATATAAATTTTGGCGCCTTTGGCAGCCAATTTTTCCGTTAATTCCTGGGAAGCCACATCCGAACCTGTGACCTTGTATCCCATCTCAAGCATAACCCGTGCAATGGCGCTCATCCCGTAGCCACCAATACCGATAAAATGAACATGTTCAGAATTCAACAGATTTTCACCAACCTTTTTCAGAATCGGTCTGACCCAGCAGAGCGGCCCGCACATCCGATATCAAATATAGCGTGCCGGATACCACCGCCAATTCGTCCGCTTCTGTCCGTGACTTAAGTAGTTCTAGCGCGTTTTTCCAATCCGGTTCTACGATGATCTGCAAATCTGGTTTGCCGTAGGAATGCTTCAGCCCCTCCACAATTTCATGAAGCGCTGCAGCGTCCATTTTTTTCCGGAAGTCCGGCTCGGTCAGGATAAGCGTATCCACTATAGGAAGTATATGCTTCAAGTAGGATTCATGATGCTTATTAGACAGCATTCCCATCATCAAATTTAATCGTTTATGCGGATAGTGCCGTTCAATGCTTTTCCGCAAGGATTCCGCGCCCTCCGGATTATGGGCTCCATCCAGCACGATGCGAGGCCAATCGGATATCTCTTCCATACGCCCCGCCCATGTTGTTTCACGAAATCCTTTTAAAATATCTTCTTCATCCATAACGAAGGCCATGTATTGGCGCAAAACCTCCAGAGCCATCATCGCCCCGGAAGCATTGGCAATCTGGTGCTCACCCTTCATGCCAATCTCAATATCATATTCGCGGAAGGGCCCCGCAAAATGGAAGGACTGGCAAGGACCATGCTCGCCCGTGTATTCATAGCTGAATGTCTCGCCTGCCAGGTACATGGTCGTACGGCATTCCTTCGCTTTTTTCCGCAGCACTTCGATCGCTTCCGGCTGCTGGACACAGCTTACCACCGGTACACCTGGTTTGATGATGCCCGCTTTTTCAAAAGCAATCTGCTCCACCGTATCGCCAAGAATGTCAGTATGGTCCATGCCCACATTGGTAATGACCGAAACAACCGGATGTACAATATTGGTTACATCCATCCTTCCCCCAAGTCCCGTCTCCCATACGACAATATCCGGTACACATTCCTCTGCATAGTAGAGAATTGCGAGCGCAGTCGAAACTTCGAACATCGTAGGCGACCCTAGCTCGGTTACAGAAATCTCCTGCACAATCGGATACAGCCTATTGGCAAGCGCCAGCAGCGTCTCCTCGGGAATATCCTCGCCGTTATACTGAAAACGGTTTGTGAATTTGGTGATGTAAGGGGAAGTGAATGTTCCTACCGTAAAGCCGCTTTGCAAGAGAACACGGGTTAGGAACGCACAGGTCGAGCCTTTGCCGTTTGTACCCGCAATATGGATGAACTTCAAACGCCGCTCTGGATTCTGAAGCATTTCCATAATCTTCTCAATTCTTGACATACCGGGGCGGATTCCAAAAGGAATCAGCCCGTTAATCCAGTCTACAGCTTCCGTATAGGTGTGCAGATGAGCAGAAGCTTCAAATTGATCTCCCATTAACCATTTCACCTTCTGAATGTATTTGGTCCAGGATGTTGCGCGCTTCCCGGTCAATCGTATTCATCAAACTCAGCCCTTCAGTTCCTCGATCCGCGCAATCACCTTGCTCCGCTTTTCGGAGTAATCGGCCATCTTCGCTTTTTCTTCTTCGATGACCTTCGCCGGTGCCTTGGCTACAAAGCCCTGGTTGCCAAGTTTCTTCTCCACACGTTCCACTTCGCTGTTCAAGTTCTTAAGCTCTTTTTCAAGACGAGCGATCTCCTGGTCGATATCGATCAGGCCCGCAAGCGGCAGGTATAGCTCGGCGCCAGTCACAATCGCGGTCATGGCTTTGTCCGGAGCCTCGAGTCCAAGACCAGCCGTAAAGCTTGACGTGTTGCAGAAGCGCTGAACATAAATCTCATTGCGGTTAACGATTTGAAGCAGCTGCTCATCCCCGGCTTTCAGCATGAGTTCTACCTTTTTGCTCATCGGCACGTTCACTTCAGCACGAATATTCCGAACGGCACGGATGACATCCATCAGAATGGACATTTCGCGCGCGGCTTCTGCATTTTCCAGTGAAGAATCGAATTCGGGCCAAGCAGCCAGCGTGATCGATTCGCCTTGATGCGGAAGATGCTGCCAAATCTCCTCGGAAATGAAAGGCATGAACGGATGAATCATGCGCATCGTGCGGTCGAGCACGTAGGATAAAACGGATTTCGTCGTGTTTTTGGCCGCTTCGTCCTCCCCGTACAGGGATAGCTTCGAGAATTCGATATACCAGTCACAAAGGTCATCCCAGATGAAGTTATACAGCAAACGGCCGGTTTCACCAAATTCATAGGCATCTATTAGACGCGTGATATCACGGGAAGTTTCGTTCAGACGGTGCAGAATCCAGCGGTCAGCTGTGCTAAGTTCCCCGCTTATGTCAATGTCATCATAAGTGAAGCCTTCGAGGTTCATCAATGCAAAACGCGATGCGTTCCAAATCTTGTTCGCAAAGTTCCGGGCCTGCTCTACGCGCTCCCAGCGGAAGCGAAGATCCTGTCCCGGTGTGCTGCTCGTGGAAATCATATAGCGCATCGCATCTGCGCCGTATTGTTCGATAACATCCAGTGGATCAACGCCGTTACCAAGCGATTTGGACATCTTTTTGCCCTCTGGATCGCGGACCAAGCCATGCATCAGCACGTCCTTGAACGGAATTTCGCCGGTAAACTCCAGCGCCGTAAAGATCATGCGAGCTACCCAGAAGTAGATGATGTCGTATCCTGTCACCAGAACGTCCGTCGGGTAGTAACGTTTCAAGTCCTCGGTCTGGTCAGGCCAGCCCAGGGTCGAGAACGGCCACAAGCCGGAACTGAACCATGTATCCAGCACGTCTTCATCTTGATGAAGTTCGGTCGAACCACATTTGGAACATTTCGATACGTCATCTTGGGCAACATGAATCTCGCCGCAGGATTCGCAATACCATGCAGGAATACGATGTCCCCACCAAAGTTGGCGGGAAATACACCAGTCGCGCACGTTTTCGATCCAGTTCAAATATGTTTTTTCGAAACGATCAGGCACGAAGTTGACGCCTTTGCCCTCTTTTTGAGCGGCGATTGCCACTTCAGCCAGCGGCTGCATTTTAACGAACCACTGCGTGGACAAATAAGGTTCAACAACTGCGCCCGTGCGCTCACTGTGTCCTACCTGGTGAAGATGGTCCTCTATTCTGATCAGAACTCCTTGGTCCTTGAGATCCTGCACGATTTGCTTGCGGCAGTCGCTGCGATCCATCCCTTGATATTTGCCAGCCAATTCGTTCATTGTGCCGGACTCATCCATCACTGTAATTTGCGGCAAGTCATGGCGCAGGCCTAATTCGAAGTCGTTTGGATCATGAGCAGGAGTGATTTTTACGGCTCCGCTTCCGAATTCCTTGTCGACATACTCGTCGGCAACAATCGGAATTTCGCGATTTACGATCGGCAATACGAGCATTTTACCAATCAGGTCCTTATAGCGTTCATCCTTCGGATGTACGGCTACTGCGGTATCGCCAAGCATCGTTTCCGGACGCGTGGTGGCTACCGTGATATGTCCGCTTCCATCCTTTAAAGGATAGGAAAGGTGGTACAAATGTCCTTGAACCTCTTTGTATTCAACCTCAATATCCGAGAGTGCCGTACGGGCAGCCGGATCCCAGTTGATGATGCGTTTGCCGCGGTAGATGAGCCCTTTTTCGTGCAGTTTAACGAAGACCTCGCGCACCGCCTTGGACAGCCCTTCATCCAGCGTAAACCGTTCTCTCGAGTAATCGAGGGAAAAGCCCATTTTCGCCCATTGCTCATGGATGGTTTCCGCGTATTTGTCTTTCCACTCCCATACCTTTTCTAGGAACTTCTCGCGGCCCAAATCATAGCGGGTGATGCCTTCCTCACGGAGCTTCTGCTCTACTTTCGTCTGTGTGGCGATACCCGCATGGTCCGAACCCGGAAGCCATAAAGCGTCGTAACCCTGCATCCGCTTGGTGCGGATCAGAATGTCCTGCAGTGTAAAGTCCAGCGCATGCCCGATATGGAGCATCCCCGTTACGTTCGGAGGCGGGATTACAATGGTATAGGGCTTTGCGTCCTTGCGCTGGCCCGCCTTGAAAAATTCGCCCTCGATCCAGTATTTGTACCATTTCTCTTCGGCAGCCTTCGGATCGTATGTCGTTGGCATCTCGGTCGTTAATTTATTGTCCTGTTCCGTCATATTTGCACTCCTCCATCAATAGATCGGTTTTTTGGCAAAAAACCTTGAATAAAGACAAAAAAGCCTTTCGTCCTCAAAGGACGAAAGGCTGTTCTTTCGCGGTACCACCTTTGTTTCGCGTTATGCTCGGACCAAAAATAACCGCAAGCAACTGGCAGTCTACCTGGCAGATCCACCTTCATTACGCGACACTTCATGCAGATAACGGCTGCGGCCGGCCTTGCCCTAACCCGGGAAACGGGATCAAGCAGACAACTCCCGGGTGACTTCGGTTGAAATAACATCCTGCGGAATCTCACAGCGTAACAATTCCACTCTCTGAAGGGCATATCATCCTACTATTCCCGATCATCGTTCTTGACAAAATATATACACATCATAACTTGGTTATGAACTTAAGTCAACCTGCCTTAAGCTCTCCGCAATAAAAGAGGTTGTTCGGAATTTATTATTAGCATATGCATCAAACTTAAACCGAAGTTCCGGGCAAAAACACAAAATAACCCCACAAGAGTATCGGAAAGAAGTCCGGGCGTCTCTCGAAGAGGGCGCTTTTGCGGAGCAAAAGTACGGAGTGGAGCCTATGCTTCGATGCTTATTCCAAATACTTTGCGGGGACCCCCAAAAATAAATTCTATAATGTTAAAACAGGCATCCGGCCCTTATCCAAGTGTGCCGGACGCCTTTCTTAATTGATTCTTTTATAACCGTTATGAAGTTTCTAGGGGATATATAAAATTTGGCCTTCCTCGATGGTTTGCTCCGCCATCCTGTTATGCAGTAAAATTTCACGGGCACTAATCTGGTAGCGGTTCGCAATCGTCTCTAGCGTTTCCTCGCGCTGCACAATACACAGCCGTACCTTGCGGAATTGATTTTTCTCCGAACTGCTTCCAAGGAAGAGGTTTTGCCACTGAATATCGTCATTACCCACCGTTTCGCGTTCCGCCTTCTCCTTAGGAAGCTCCTCCGGCTCCGGCTGCTGTTCTTGGTCTTTCAGCGAACGGCTTGAAGAGAGAAGGGATGAAAAGCCAATGGCCTCTTTCTCACTTTCCTTCGTCTCCTTTTTGCTGCCGAGAGCAACCCGCATTTCGCGTTCATCCGGCCCTTCTTCCTGCGGTACCGATTCATGTTGGAAGGCACTGAACGGGAAGGCTGGTTCCGACGGCGGCTCTTGTTCCACGGAGGCCAGATAAATATCCTTCTCCTCATCATCCTCGTTCGCCTGAATGGCCGTTTTTTCCGGATACAACAGCTCCGATTCATCTTCATGCTCAAAATGCCACACGTTGGCGGCTACATTACCTTTACTGCGTTCCTCGGGTTCCTTGTCCGTTTGTAACACGGCAGATACAGGTTCCTCTTCAGCCTGGGGTGTCTTATTTTCGTCCCTCTGTTGTATGAACGGTTCGGCAGCCAGCTCAGCCTGGGCCTGGGTTTCGAAGGAGGCCTTTTCATAAGATTGAGGAGCGGCAAAACTTTCTGCTGAATACGTTGGCGTTTCATTGCCAGCCGGTATTACCTCGTCATTCGTTTCCCTGTATTCTTCCTCAGCCGTACCATCCTTCTCTTCCTCCAAAAAAGAGGCCTGTGCCGCATCCTCCGCATCCTCTACCGGATCCGCCGACGCATGTACAACCGTAAATTCATCGACATTCCATGCTCCGGTAGGGTCGCTTCCCCCGGTTTCGATCCCCCGCAGCGAGAGCACTCCCGTAATGTTCAAGCTCCTTTTGGATAAAAGGTCCACATCAAAATTTTCGATTTCAACCGCAATCTCGTCCAGTGAAGACACTCGATTGGTAGGTACGGTAATTTCGACAGGGATAAAATGCTCTAGACGCTGCGTTCCGTCCTCCTCTCCGTCGCCTCTGTACAGACCGGTCAAAAGCAAGTGGCCGCGAAGCGCGACCTGCTCATCCTGACTGATGACTTGAATATGAGGCAGGAGTTCGATTTCTTCCAACTCTGCAATTCCCGGTAATTCTTCCGTTAAATGAATCCGTTCATAAATATCAAAGCGCAAACCGTAGGACTGGTCAAACACGGATCATGTCCTCCTCTCGGCATATTTCTAACCATGAGCCTGCTCACGGCATGAGCCCCAAAAGCATTACTCATTTTATCTATATGCTCCAAATAGGAGGGCATTCCAGTTTTACACCTGCCATAGCAGTTTGCGCTTATTTTTCTTGACATTTTTAAGAGGTTGTTCAAAAAGTCCGCTTTTGATCACGAAGTAAATCAGGAAGCTAGTTCGGCATCGAATCTTGAATTCAGCCGGGCCTTCCGGTGCTCGCGTACCCACTACGTACGCTCCGCTCCTCACTCCCTATCTTCATCCAATCTTCCCTATCTTCATCCAATCTTCTCGGTGCTGAAAACCGACCTTTTTGAACACGCACTTTGAGATGTCGGTTATGGTTACGAATCACCTGCAGCCGCTGTCGTTTTCATTTGACAGAGCTGAGCTTTTCATAAAGCCGCTGCAAGTCAGTCGGCCAAGGATCGGCAATCTCGATCCGCTCACCTGTAAAAGGATGGGTAAAAGCAAGCCGCTCCCCATGCAGCGCCTGTCTTGCTATCCAAGCTGTGCTGCCGCCATAAAGCGCGTCTCCCAGTAGCGGGTGACCCATATGGCTCAAATGGACACGGATCTGATGCGTACGTCCCGTTTCCAGTTCAAGATGCACCAAAGAAGAGTTTCTGTAGACCTCTCCTACGCGTACGTGAGTCACCGCCTGCTGTCCGGTAGGTGATACTCGTCTGCGCTGCTTATGATGGCGATCTTTTCCGATCGGCAGATCGATCACCTTTAGCCCGGATGACACCTTGCCTTGCACAAAGGCTGCATAACTGCGGGCAATGCGTTTGTGGCGCATATCCTCATCCAGTTTCAGTTGGGCAAAGTCGTTTTTGGCATACAAAACGGGACCTGAAGTATATTGGTCCAGCCTGTGAATATGCCTAACAGCGACGTCTTCACCCTGCATTTGATAATGTGCGGCAACGGCGTGATCCAGCGTAGGTTCTACTTCACCCTTCCGTCCGTCGGGATGGATATTCATGCCAGCCGGCTTGTGCACTACCAGACAAAAATCGTCTTCGTACAAAATATCCAGCTCCCGCCAAACCGGTTCAATCCCCGCTGGTTGTGCACCAAAGAGGGCCAGCCTCAGCCGGTCCCCCTTCCATTCCATACCCTGATTTGCCTTTAATTGCTTCAAAAGCTTCTCAGGTATACCCAATGTTTCCAGCAGCCATATTGCCGCAGCCTGATCCCGGTCCTCTGCCTCGCTCATCCTTTTCCCCGGGGACACCTCCAACCACTGGCCGCGACGCGTCCAGGTTCTCACAGGTTTTTCAGGGCGTTGTAGTTGGCTTCGATGGTGGCATCGATATCCTCGATGCTGTGTGCAGCCGACACGAACATTCCCTCGAACTGGGAAGGGGCGACACTGACACCCTCATCTACCAGATTAGCAAAATATTTGATAAAGCGCTGAAGATCGCTTGCTTTGGCCGTATCATAGTTCACAACAGGCCCTTCTGTGAAGAATGGACAAACCATGGAACCGACACGATTTAATGTCACAGGTACCCCAAGCTCCTTGGCGTTTTTCTCGAAACCAGCCGCCAGCCGTGAAGCACGCTCTTCAAGCCGCTCGTATACCGCAGGCGTCAGAAGTTTAAGCGTCGTATACCCAGCAACCATGGCCAGTGGATTACCGCTCAGCGTTCCCGCTTGGTAGATCGGTCCGGATGGAGCCACTTGCTCCATGATTTCGCGCTTGCCGCCGTAAGCACCAACCGGAAGTCCTCCGCCGATTACCTTGCCTAAGCAGGTCAGATCAGGCGTTATGCCGAACAGACCTTGTGCACAGTTGATGTTCACCCGGAAACCTGTCATTACCTCGTCAAAAATCAACAAACTACCGTAACGTGTCGTAAGGTCGCGAAGCCCTTGCAGAAAACCCGGAAGCGGAGGCACAACCCCCATATTTCCGGCAATAGGTTCAACAATAACGCAGGCTATTTCTTCGCCAAAACGTTCAAAGGCCACTTTTACCGATTCCAAGTCATTGTATGCCGCCGTAATGGTGTTCGATGCCACACTCTCCGGTACGCCAGGGCTGTCAGGCAGACCAAGCGTCGCCACGCCCGAACCCGCCTTGATCAGCAAGCTGTCTGCGTGGCCATGATAGGAGCCTTCAAATTTCAAAATCTTGCCGCGTCCGGTATATCCACGTGCGAGACGAATCGCGCTCATCGTTGCTTCCGTTCCCGAGTTGACCATCCGTACCACGTCAATCGAAGGGACACGCTCGCAGACCAGCTTGGCCATCTCGGTTTCGATCAAAGTCGGGGCGCCAAAGCTCGTACCTTTCGCTGCAGTTTCCTGGATGGCCGAGATGACTTCAGGATGGGCATGTCCCATGATTAGAGGGCCCCAGGAGCCGATGTAGTCGATGAAGTTGTTGCCGTCAATGTCATAAATCCGCGAGCCCTTAGCATGATCCACATAGATTGGCGTCAGACCAACCGATTTAAAAGCCCGTACTGGGCTGTTTACCCCGCCGGGAAGATAGTGTTTGGCTTCTTCAAACGCAGTGCGGGAAGCTTCCTCTTTACGCTTTCCAGACATATTGCTCATAAACGTCACTCCCGTTTCTATTTATTAGCGCTCCTGCATCCAGCGAGCAGCGTCTTTGGCAAAATAAGTGATAATGATATCCGCTCCTGCACGCTTCATGCCTATCAACATTTCCTGCACGATCGCCTTTTCGTTGATCCAGCCTTGAAGCGCAGCCGCCTTCACCATCGAGTATTCGCCGCTCACGTTGTAAGCGACCAGCGGCAGATCAAATTGATCCTTCAAGGTCCGCATAATGTCCATATAGGCCAGAGCCGGTTTGACCATAAGCATATCCGCGCCTTCGAGCACATCCGTTTCGGCTTCACGCAGCGCTTCGCGGGCATTGGCCGGATCCATCTGGTATGTTTTCCGGTCACCAAACTGTGGTGTCGAATCTGCCGCTTCGCGGAAAGGTCCGTAGAAAGCGGAAGCGTATTTCACGGAATAGGACATGATCGGTACATGTTCGAATCCAGCTTCGTCCAGACCCGCCCGGATCGCTTGCACAAATCCGTCCATCATATTCGACGGGGCAATAATATCCGCCCCGGCCTTGGCCTGTGATACGGCGGCTTTCGTCAGCAGTTCCAACGATTCGTCATTCATCACGTCGCCATGGACATGTCCGTCCACTTCGAAGGTATGGACCATACCGCAATGGCCGTGATCCGTAAATTCGCACAGGCAAGTGTCTGCTACCACGAGCAGATCAGGATACCATTTTTTGATCAGACGCGTCGCTTCTTGCACGATGCCATCTTCAGCAAAGCCGGAAGTTCCTACACTGTCTTTCGTCTCTGGAATACCGAACAACAGTACCGCCGGAATGCCAAGCGCCACGATTTCGTCCACTTCAGCCTTCAAGGTATCGAGAGAAAAATGATAAATCCCAGGCATCGAGGAAATTTCATTTTTAACGCCTTCACCATAGGTCACAAAAATAGGCATAATCAGATCATTAACGTTAAGCACTGTTTCGCGCACCATATTACGCATGCCTACGGATTGACGCAAACGGCGATGTCTTACAATCGGAAAACTCATATTAAATTACCTCCTCTTATCCGACTCCTGTTTGGCTTGCTTCGCTCCGTTGTTTTGTGCTTCGCACAAAGCCAAAGTCGCTCACCAATCCAAACACTCGTCTGCTACTCTTTTATTACTTGCTTACGTTGATCATTCATGTATGAACAAAGAGAATCCACGAGTCCATTAATCGTCGCCTCTTCAGCAACCACGCTTACACGCAAACCCGCTTCGCGGGCTGTCTTGGCTGTGACTTCCCCGATACATGCAGCTTCAGCCGTACGAAGCAGCCGAACTGGATCCTGAACACCCATTCGCTTCATTTTCTCGATTAGATTCGTTACCGTTGAGGAACTGGTGAAGGTAATGACATGAATGGCACCTTCCTCAAACAGTTTGACCAGTTCATGATCTTCATCCTGGCTCAAGACGGTCTGATAAATGTCGACTACCGTAACATCAAGCCCCATGTCCGCAAGCTTCTCCGGTAGCCAGGCTCGCCCGAGGTCGCCGCGCGGCAGCAGCACTTTCTGACCGGATAGCAGCTGGCTGCCCAGGGATTCAATCATTCCTTCGGCCTGAAAAAATCGCGGCAGCTCCACAGGTACGATCCCGCGCATCTTCAATGCCTCAGCCGTAGCCGGCCCGACCGCTGCAACCTTGGCATGCGCCAAGCTCCGAATATCACGGCCTTGTTCAGCCAAATGCCGATAAAAGTATTCGACCCCGTTTACGCTGGTAAAAAACACCCAATCATAGTGATCAAGTCTGGAAAAAGAATCGTGAATCCTTGTAAGGAGTCCCTGTTCCTGTGGATAGACCGTTTCAATGACCGGAAATTCATAGGACTCGCCACCAAGCTCATCAATTCGGTTAACGAGCTCTGGTGCCTGAGATCTGGTGCGGGTAACCAGAATACGTTTACCAAATAGCGGGAGGAATTCTGCCCACATCAACTGCTCACGCTGTAGCACAACATCGCCCACGACAATGACGGCCGGAGCCTGGAAATTCGCGGCGATGACACGCTGCTCAATATCCTCTAGTGTCCCTGTCAGCGTATCCTGTTCCGCGCGGGTCCCCCATCGCACCAAAGCAACGGGAGTATGGCCGGAACGGCCATATCGCATGAGCTGATCCGCGATATATCCAATTTTGGATACGCCCATCATAAAAACAAGCGTACCTGTTGCATTCGTGACCTTTTCCCAGTCGATCATGTGGTCAAGTTTGTCCGGGCTTTCATGCCCGGTAATAATAGACACCGACGAAGCCATATCACGGTGCGTGACAGGAATACCCGCATAAGCGGGAACGCTGATGGCCGCCGTAACGCCAGGTATAATCTCATAAGCAATTCCATGTTGCTTCAACAGCCCGGCTTCTTCACCGACGCGGCCGAAAATCGTGGGATCCCCGCCTTTTAACCGGACTACCGTATTGCCTTCCAAAGCCAAATCGACCAGAAGCTGATTGATTTCCTCCTGCTTCATCGTATGGCGGTCCGGCAGCTTGCCAACGTAAATTTTACGAGTATCCGGCTTTACTGCTCCAAGCAGCTGCGGAGCGGCAAGACGGTCATAGACAACCACATCCGCTTTTTGCAGACATTCCAGGCCTTTCACGGTAATTAACTTGGCGTGGCCTGGGCCTGCACCAACCAGATATACTTTTCCCGCCATCTTCTCATCCCCTTATTCTCTGGCTTGTTCGAGAATTTTCTCTGCTCCCCGCTGAATAAGCTTATTGGCTACTTCTTCCCCAAGCTTAATCGGATCCGCTCCAAGAAGCGTTTCCTTAAGGATGACGTCCCCTTCCGGTGAGCCGACCATTCCCGTCAATTGTATAACATTGTGTCCGGCAAGGGAATGTCCCTCCGGTGCTTTCACCAGCACCGCGTGAGCCCCGATAGGAACCTGACAGCCACCGTTCAATACCCCTAAGAATTTGCGCTCCGCCGCTACGGTCAGCTCGGATTCCTTGTCATTGTATAATGCCAGCAGTTTCAGCAGCTCTTCATCATTTTCGCGGCATTCAATACCAAGCGCACCTTGACCGACTGCAGGCAGGCAGGTTTCTACGGGAATATAGGCAGTGATCTTGTCTTCCCAGCCCATCCGGTAAAGTCCGGCCGCGGCCAGCAGGATTGCTTGAAACCCTTCGGTTTCCAGCTTCTTCAGTCGGGAATCGATGTTGCCACGCACGGGTTCTAGTTCAAGATCATAGCGATAGGCTTTAAGCTGACTAGAACGGCGGAGACTGCTCGTCCCGACTTTGGCTCCCTGTGGCAGATCATCAAGGCTTTTCCCTTCGAGCGCAATCAGGCAATCACGAGGGTCCACCCGACGCGGCACCGCTCCGTTTATCAAGCCCTCTGGCAAGATGGAAGGCATATCCTTCATGCTGTGAACCGCCATATCAATTTCTCCGTCCAGCATGGCCTGCTCAATTTCTTTGACAAACAATCCCTTGCCTCCCACTTTGGAAAGCGTCACATCCAGGATACGGTCGCCTTTGGTTACAATTTTTTTCACTTCGAAATCGAATTCAAAGCCATGCTCCTTGCAGAGACTCTTCAGGTCATCGATAACCTGGCCCGTCTGTGTCAGTGCTAGCGCACTTTGTCTACTGCCTACTACGATTGTCCGCATTCTTTTTCCTCCTGATTGTTGTTGATCCACTGCTTGATTTTTTCCGGACTCCAAGGTTTAAAAGCACTCTGTCTCAACAGCTTCAGCACCTCTTCTCCGCCAGCTTTCCTGAGTAATTTTTGTCTTGCGGCCGGATCGTTAACCTGTAGTCGGATCGCCTTCCGCATCTCGTATAGAACATCAAGATATACTTCGTACTCCGCCCCGTAATCATGTTCAAGCTTTCTCCGTATGGCTTTAGCCGCCAGCGGCCCCGCTCCAGAAGTCGAAACGGCTATAATCAGGCGTCCGCGCCGAAGAACACTGGGATGTATAAAACTGCCGCACTCCGGCTGATCGGCCACATTCACAAGAATCCCCCTTGCCCGGGCCTCTTTCGCTACATCCAGATTCACTTTCCTGTCATCCGAAGCGGCATGAACCATAAATGCCCCTTCAAGATCCCCATCGGCATATGTACGGGACAGCCAATTCAGCTTTCCCTGCTCATAATATTGCCGGAGAACTGGCGTTACAGAGGGGCTGATGACGGTTACAAGCGCCGAGCCTGCTAGCAGCTCCCCGATCTTTCTTTCAGCGACATGGCCTCCACCGATAACCATGCAGACTCTCTCTTCGCAATCCAGCATGACAGGCACATATTTAGGCAAGCCGTCATCACTCCCCATTCCAGCGATGAAAATCAGACCAAGTATTCAATACGAAAATAAAAATAATAAACACATAACCGATCAAAATCCATTTCGCCATAAGTGCACCCGTGTGCTGATGCGAGCGCTTTTTGAACAGATAAAAATAGTAGAAAGCAAGTCCCATAAACGTTGCCAGCACCTTCAAATCCAGCAGCAAGTTCAGCCGCCCTTCCGATATGACCGATAATGTCGCCAGGATAAAAGATACTGTCAAAAGGGGCGTTCCGATTAATGCCAGTGAATACGCGTATTTATCCAGCATTTCAAGACTCGGCAGACGCCGAACTGTGTCCGTCCATTTTTTCCCTTTCAATTTGCGATGAAGGAAAAGATACATTACCGAGAACACCGCGGCTATCGTAAAGACGACGAAACTGAGATTGGCCAACGTAATATGCATCACTAGCAGCCCGTGAACAGTCTCCCAATGCTTAAGCGAATTATTTCCTGGAGAGAACCTGAGACGGTTGAGCACCAGAATACTAAAGCCGATGATGCTTAGCAGCAGGACGGCAAATTCCGCCCGCTGCAGTAGATTAATGATCAAAGAAGCAACAATGAGACTGAACGCGAGCAAGAGCAGAAAATCAAACGGCGTAAAAATAGGAAGCGAACTTTCCTCAAAAGCTCTAATAAACAAAGCCCCCGCTTGTAAAATTCCTACGACAGCAAGAAGCCCTGTACCCGTCCGCTTCGCGCTCCGATTGCGTCGAATGCAATCCGAGATAAAAAACAGAAGGCTCAGGGCATAGATATAAATACCGGTATCATAAAACCAAGTAAACATGTCCACTCCCCTGACAGCCATTACAAGCCTGCTGGTGTAAGCGAACCTTTAATGGCAAACGGTTTGTTTTCATGCTTTTCTCTGCTGAGTTCGTTCTTGGCTGGACTAGATTTTTCCAATCGGCTTTCATCCTGTCCAGCTTCCTTCAAATCTTCTTCTAAAGCAAAAATCCGTGTGAAATATTCTAGCGCTTCATTCCCATCTTTGCCTGCCGTCAGTTCCTTAATGCGGTTAATCGGGTCATGCATCATCTGGTTAACGATGCTCCTAGTTAGGCGGCGGATCACTTTGCGCTGATGTTCATCCAGTTCCGGCAGCTTGTTGAACAAGCTTTGCAGCGTTTCTTCGTGAATGCTCGAGGACTTTTCCTGCAATGCACGGATGGCTGGTCTGACGCCAAGTGTCTTCAGCCACTGATGGAATTCATCCATCTCTTCCTGAATCATCACTTCGATTTTAGCCGCTTCAGCTCTACGCATCTCCAGGTTGCTTTCAACAATCCCTTCGAGATCATCAATATCGTACAAGAAAACATTGTTCAGTTCAGCGATTTTCGGGTCAATATCCCGCGGAACGGCAATATCGATCATAAACAGCGGTCTAGATTGGCGCTTCTTCATGCTTTCGCTTACCCGAGCGCAGTCTAGAACGTAATCCTTGGCCCCCGTTGAACTGATCAGAATATCCACCTCATGCAGCCGCTCCATAGCTTGTTCCATGGTGCAAGGCGTCCCCTTGAACTTGCTGGCGAGCTCTTCCGCCCTTGCCAGCGTACGGTTCGCGACGATCACCTCTTCCGCACCGTTCGCGTACAAGTGCTTCACGGTAAGCTCGCTCATTTTTCCGGCGCCGAGGATGAGCACCTTCTTGTCATCAAACATGCCAAAAATCCGTTTGCCCAGCTCTACAGCCGCATAGCTGACAGAAACAGCGCTTTCGCCGATCGAAGTTTCGGAGTGCGCTCTTTTGCCAAGCGTTACCGCCTGCTTAAACAGCATGTTGAACCATGTACCGGTCGCTTTTTCCTGCTGGCTTTGCAAAAATGCGGTACGGATTTGGCCCAAAATCTGCGTCTCGCCAATCACCATAGAATCCAGTCCGCAGGTTACGCGGAACAAATGGGATATGGCCTGCTTGTCTTCATATATATATAAATGCTGAGTAAATTCCTCGCGAGGAATGTCAAACCATTGCTCCATAAAGCTGCGGATAAAATATCCGCACATATGCAGGCGATCCACCACGACATAAATTTCAGTTCGGTTGCAAGTCGCAACGATAACGCCTTCCATTACGCTTTTGGTCTGCAGCAGTTCGTTCAACGCTTCTGACAATTCATTTTGTTCAATCGCAAAACGTTCCCTTACTTCTACAGGTGCTGTGCGATAATTCAATCCGACAACGACTATGTGCATTTTTATGTTCACCTGCCCAAGGTTCATTTCAAAAAAAAAGATCCAATAATAGGATTACTTTTTTGGCGTCTATTTATTTTTACATGTTAAGTATATCACAATTGTCGAGTGCTCCTGCATGGTTTTTATGAATTGTTTTTGAAAATAGAGGAGTTAATCCTTACCTAGACAGTAGTTTTTTACTATCTTGCCATAAACTTCAGCAGTTTATACCGCGGGTGCAGCCTGAAGCTTATTTGCTTTTGATTAATTCAAAAAGATCCTTTTCCGAATTGCTTGTGCTGAAAGCCGACCTTTTTGAACACGCACTTATCGTATATCGAGGTCTTAAAAACAAATAACCACGGAGTAGAGTCTCCATGGTTATGATCATTATCGATTATTACGCGTCGCAGCCTTTATACCAGCTCGATCTGTTGCATTTCCGGCGTTTCCACCTTTAATTCGCCCAAACCGCGTACAAGCTTCTTCGCATACGTTTTTTCAGGCTTCAATACGGATACCAGGTAATCAATTGCCAGTTGTGGATCGACTGTTTCGCCACAGGTGTAGCAATCAATAGCTGCAAATCCTCTCTCGGGGTAAGTATGAATCGAGAGGTGGCTTTCTGACAGCAAAACAAGCACTGTAGCCCCTTGAGGTTCAAACTGCTTGGATTGTACGGACAATACTGTCGCACCGCATGCTTCTGCAGCTTCAACCATTTGCGCTTGCAAAAACTCCGCGTCGTTCAGCATATCAAAGTCGACTCCCCAAGTATCAACAGCAACGTGTCTTCCGAAAGTTGAATATTCCATCTTCCGGTTTCCCCCTTCCTAGGAATAAAATGTTTGAAAATTTCATCCGCTAGGACCTACGTCATTCACTTCCCGAGGGAATAATCTCTCGCAACATTCAATGTCCTGAGTGAATCCTGGTTCCTAATATATATTCTTTTCAACGAGATTAAAAATAACATCTATCAAGGCGAATTGCAATACCTTTTTTAAATATCCCGGGTGTTTTATTTTTTCAGATTTGTTCCAATCAAAATACGCTTAACACCAAGCTAAATACGTTTTTTTGTAATGCACAATATGCCACAAACCCACCACAAAAAAAAGACCCCTTCGCGGGGAAGGAGTCCCTTCGTTCATTTATGAAATTAAGCCTCTAATGCAAACCATTTTGCGGCGCCCTGCCGCAGCATTTCATCGATGCGAGCGATTTGTTGAATGGTTTCCGCTTTGTTGCGTTCATCGAGCCAGTAGTCGATATCCTGGTAAAGCTGGGATATTTCATGCTCTACATCATTTAGCTGGTAAACCCGTTGCAGCTCGCCTGCGGTATGTTTGTATTCATACACCAGCTTGGTGTGAGATGGGGTGAATTCTACAATTTTTCGGACAGAGCCGTTTTCATAAAAATACACCATCGTGAATCCGCGATAAATCCGGTTAACAACGCCCGCACCCTTACAGGCCACAAACAGCTTGCGTACCAGATTCGTTAAACGAGTGTTCACCAAGCGGCAAGACAACTCACAGAAGTACTGACCATCCTTACTTTCCAGAGGGAAATGAACCTCCTCGCCGCTTTCGTCTTCCAGCACAATTTCTTGTCCTCCGCTATCCAGCACCTTAACGATTACGCGCGTGTGGTAGCATTCAGCCGAATGCATGAACTGGTTCAATTGAAGCTCCGTCATTTGTAAAGTGGCTTTAACATACTCCGTGGCTAACCGCTGAGCCATAAAAATCTCCTCAATTCTTTTCTCTGTAAGGCGCGATCTTGAAAATAACAGCTATTTTCTTGAACTTGCCTTACAGAATTCATAAGTCCGTAAGCGGAACAGAATCAATCTGTAATCTCCAAAAAAATTTCCGCTAAACGCGGTCTGTCATAACAATTCTTAGTATCATTATACAGCACATATTAAAACGATTGCTTGCAGACGAAACTCTAAATTTTGTTCATATTTCATAAAAAAACGGATTAAACCGGATTTTTGGGCAAACTTTTTACAGGATGCTCACTTTCCTACGGGATAAAGTCTGAATACCTACGCGATACGCCGAAAATATATAAACCGCTTCTCTTTTATTCTTCGGATTGCATCGATTTTTGCTCCGCGTTTTCCTCCGGTCTCAGACCCGCTATGGATTCGATATGTGCCCACAGTTCATCTTTACCTAATCCCGTTTCCGATGAAGTCATCACAAAGGCATCCATTTTGCGTAAAAGCAGGCATTCCTTCATTTGCTTCACATGTTTTTGCCAGCGGCTTTTCGGAATTTTATCGGCTTTGGTGGCAACCACGCAAATCGGGATGTCATAATGCTTAAGCCAGTCGTACATCATTACATCGTCTTTGGTCGGTGGATGACGGAGATCCACAATGAGCAGCACCATCTTAAGCGTCTCCCGCTCAAGCAGATATCTTTCGATCATTTTGCCCCAGACCTGCCGCTGGGTTTTGGATACCTTAGCATAACCGTAACCCGGAAAATCAACGAAATACAATTCCTCATTAATGCGGTAATAATTCAGATGCTGGGTTTTGCCCGGCGTCGAGCTCGTTCTGGCTAAATTTTTGCGGTTAATCATACGGTTGATTAGTGAAGATTTACCTACATTTGAACGCCCTGCCAGAGCAATCTCCGGCAAGGCGTCCACAGGATATTGGTCAGGGCCGACGGCACTGATTACAAACTCAGCTTGAGTAACTTTCATGTCAATAATTCCTCTCTAATGCACTCCCGTCTGTTCCACAAGCGCATGCTTCAGCACTTGATCCATATGAGAAACTGGAACAAACTCCACTTCGTTTTTGACGCTGTCGGGAATGTCACGCAAATCCCGCTCATTGTCTTTGGGGAGCAATATTTTCTTATAACCTGCACGGTGAGCCGCCAATGATTTTTCCTTCAGGCCGCCAATCGGAAGAACCCGACCCCGTAATGTAATTTCCCCAGTCATCGCCACATGTTTGGAGACATGTTTTTGGGTAAGAGCCGAAATAAGAGCAGTCGCAATCGTAATACCTGCTGACGGGCCGTCTTTCGGGGTGGCACCTTCCGGGATGTGGATATGAATATCATTCTTCTCATGGAAATCTGTATCAATGCCGAGCTCCACCGACTTACTGCGCGTGTAGCTGAATGCCGCCTGCGCGGATTCCTTCATCACATCGCCGAGTTTCCCGGTCAATATCAGCTTGCCCGTGCCCGGAACGACAGTCACTTCGACCATCAGCGTTACTCCACCCACCTCAGTCCAGGCCAGGCCAGTAACAGCGCCAATCTGGTCTTCAAGGTCAACCACACCATATCGGAACTTCGAAGCTCCGAGATATTCCTTAATATCTTCCGGTCCAATCGTTATGATCTCCGTGTCATCGGAAACGATCCGCTTCGCAGCTTTACGACAAAGCGCCGCTACCTGCTGCTCCAGATTACGTACCCCAGACTCACGCGTATATTCCCGAACTACTTTCAGCAATGCCTCATCACTGATATTCAACTGCTCCTCCTGCAGGCCATGCCCCTTCTTCTGCTTAGGCAGAAGGTAGCGTTTGGCAATTTGCAGTTTCTCCAGCTCCGTGTAGCCCGGAATATCCAGCACTTCCATCCGGTCCAGCAACGGACGCGGTATATTATGGATCGTATTCGCCGTCGTAATAAACATCACCTGCGACAGATCAAACGGAATTTCGATGAAATGGTCGCTAAACGTGTTGTTTTGTTCAGGATCTAGTACTTCCAACAGTGCAGAGGCCGGGTCGCCCCGGAAATCAGATGCCATTTTATCGATCTCATCCAGCAGAAATACGGGGTTCAAAGCCCCAGCCGTTTTTATACCCTGGATAATCCGTCCCGGCATCGCTCCGACATAAGTACGGCGGTGGCCGCGGATTTCAGCCTCATCACGAACTCCACCCAAAGAAATGCGGACAAACTTCCGATCCAGCGATCTGGCGATGGAACGCGCTAATGAAGTTTTGCCCACGCCCGGTGGACCTACTAGACAAAGAATGGGACCCTTCATTTTTTTGACCAGCTTTTGCACGGCCAAATACTCAAGCACGCGTTCCTTCGGTTTGTCGAGACTATAATGATCTTCGTTCAGCACCTGTTCGGCTTTATGGATATCCAGATCATCCTCGGTTCTGTTGCTCCAAGGCAGGGCCAGCAGCCAATCCAGATAATTGCGGATCACACCGCCTTCGGCGGAGCTTGCAGGCATTTTTTCCAGACGGTCAGTTTCCTTTTCAATCTTTTCCTTCACCTTTTCCGGAAGCTCCTGCTTTCCCATCAGCTCGCGAAGTTCCTCGACTTCCCCGGCGCGTCCTTCCTTCTCGCCAAGCTCTTTCTGGATCGCTTTCATCTGCTCACGCAAATAGTATTCCTTCTGGGTTTTCTCCATTTGCTTCTTCACACGCTGGCCGATCTTACGCTCAAGCTCAAGCACTTCCCGCTCATTATTCAGGATGTCCAGCAGTTTCTCAAGGCGTTTGCCAACGTCAATAGTTTCCAGAATGTCCTGCTTATCCTTAATTTTGAGTGGCAAATGGCTTGTGATCACATCGGCCAGACGGCCCGGCTCCTCGATATCGGAAACTGCGGCCAGTGTTTCCGGAGTCACTTTTTTAGACAAATTGATATAATGCTCGAATTGACTGAGAACCGTGCGCATCAGCGCATCCACTTCCGGGTTGTCATTGTCCTCTTCATGCAGTTCCCGGGCGAGGACCTCGTAGTATTCCTCGTTATCCGTATACTGTATAATTTCAGCACGTTCCTTGCCTTCAACAAGGACACGGATCGTGCCGTTCGGAAGCTTGAGCATTTGCCTTACATTAGCTACCGTGCCAATACGAAAAATATCTTCATGTGATGGTTCTTCTATGTTCACTTCGGACTGAGAACAAAGGAGAATCAAGTTATCTTCTACCATCGCTTTTTCCAGAGCCTTGACCGATTTCTCCCTGCCTACATCGAGATGTAATACCATGCTCGGATAGACAAGAAGACCTCGCAAAGGCAATAACGGAAAACGGCGGCCTTTCGCTTTATTAAGCCCCATTGCTTTTGCACCTCCAGCCGTTCTCGGGTTATAAACATTCGGTTTTATTTTAGCAAATGTTCACAGAAAACACCAATAATTAAGCTGCTTAGCATGTCCCCGCATCGGTTATTCGTCCGGGTCGGCCCGGCTTTGCCTGCAAAAATGGAGCCGCTGGAGTTTGCGGGAAGATTTCCGGTGCGGCGCTTTTTTCCAAGGCATCGTTTATATCTTCCTGTACCTGGACCGGTGTTTCTACCTGCTTCAGCTCGCTGCCGAAGACATGCTGAAAAACTTCCTGGACGTCTTCCACCGGAATGACCCGTAGGCCGTCCAGATCCTCAAACAACGTCTGCCAGTTTTCCTTCGGTATAATTACCGTGGTCGCACCTGCCTGGAATGCCGCTTCGACTTTGGCAATGACGCCGCCGATCGGTTTCACCCGCCCATGAATGCTGATTTCTCCAGTCATGGCAATTTGATTGTCCACCGGCATGTCTTTGATCGCTGACATGATCGCGGTCGCCATCGCAATACCTGCCGAAGGTCCATCGACAGGGGTTCCACCGGGGAAGTTGATATGAAGATCGTAATCTCCGGGCTTAAGCCCAAGGGAACGAAGCACTGTCAGCACGTTTTCGACCGATCCCTTGGCCATACTTTTGCGGCGCAGCGTTCTGGAGCTTCCACCGATCTCCTCTTCTTCCACAACGCCTGTAATATTATATTTCCCTTGACCTTCGGCAACCGGTACGGCTGTTACTTCAATTTCAAGGAGCGTTCCCATATTCGGGCCGTAAACGGCCAGTCCGTTCACAAACCCCACCTGCGGACGATCCGGTATTTTCCGGTCCGGACGTGGCTGAAGCTGGCTGCTGCTCGCCACCCATTCTACATCGGATGCTGCAAGGGAATCCCTCTTTTCCGTTAGGGCAAGTCCTGCGGCCAGCTGAATAATGTTGACGGCTTCCCGCCCATTCGTCGCGTACTGTTTCACAACCTCAACAGCTTCCGGACAAGGCTTGAGTCCGATCTTCTGGATGGCATCTTCGGCGATCCGGCCGATTTCATCCGGCAATAGCGGACGAAAATAGATTTCCATGCAGCGTGAACGTAGAGCAGGCGGCAATTCCTGCGGCGAACGCGTGGTGGCGCCTACCAGGCGAAAGTCCGCTGGAAGCCCGTTTTGGAAAATATCATGGATATACGCAGGTGTATTGCTGTCCTCAGAATTGTAGTAGGCGCTCTCGAGCAGAACTTTACGGTCCTCGAGTACTTTTAATAACTTGTTCATCTGAATCGGGTGCAGTTCCCCGATCTCGTCTACAAACAGAATCCCGCCATGAGCCTTCGTCACGGCGCCTGGCTTTGGTTGCGGTATCCCCGCGACCCCCATAGACCCCGCGCCCTGATAAATCGGGTCATGGACCGAGCCGATCAGCGGATCGGCAATACCGCGCTCATCAAAACGGGCCGTCGTCGCATCGATTTCGGTAAACTTGGCATCGGACTTAAAAGGAGATGCAGGATTTCGTTTTGCTTCTTCCATCACAACACGCGCAGCGGCAGTCTTCCCGACTCCCGGCGGTCCATAGATAATGACATGCTGTGGATTGCCACTGCATAACGCTGCCTTCAGTGCCCGCAGCCCGTCTTTTTGCCCAACGATATCCTGGAGTGATTGCGGTCTTGTCTTCTCAGCTAACGGTTTCGTCAATGAAATGGAACGCAGCTTCCGCAACTTATCCATCTCTTTTCGAGACTCCCGGTCCACAGCGGAACGGTTCGTTTTTTGTCCACGCAGTAAATTCCAAAAATAGATGCCGATGATGACGGCAAAGAAAAATTGAACCAACATCATAACCATACTTAAAGTCATTTCAAAAACCCTCCCGTTTCTCTTGAGTGGCCTTTTCCCCCTTTAGATTTTGAACATGCTACGGGTTGGCCTGATACATGGTAGTATAGCCGTTTCACACACGGGTAAACGCCTTAAGTATGATTTGTCAGCACTATTTTCAAGAACTGCACCAAAATTCCCCCACATAGAGTATCGGAAAGAAGGCCGACCGCCTCTCAAAGAGCGGCGCTTTTGCAGAGGAAGAGTACGGAGTGAAGCCTATACTTCGATGCTTATTCCAAATATTTTTCGGGGACACCAATAAACTTACAATGATTTTATACTTTCTGATATGTTAAAAAAGCCGCATAACCTTCGAGATACAAAGGCGATGCAGCTTGTGAAATTGTGTTTTATTTAATGTTTGCGTCCCGGAATTTCACCGGTTTCTTCATAGACTTTAACGATCGAATCGATTTCTTTCTTCAGTTCATCGACCATATCTGCTTCAGGCACCTTGCGAATCATTTCCCCGTAACGGAATAGCAGGCCTTCACCACGCCCACCGGCAATGCCAATATCCGCCTCGCGAGCTTCGCCAGGACCGTTGACGGCGCAACCCAGCACCGACACTTTAATAGGGACTTTAAGCTTTGAAATGTATGCCTCCACCTCATTGGCGATCGAAAACAAATCAATATCGAGCCGTCCGCAAGTCGGACAGGATACCAGAGTTGCGGCGTTGGAAATAAGACCGAAGGTTTTCAGCAGCTCACGGGCTACTTTAATCTCTTCAACAGGATCCGCGCTGAGCGAAATACGAAGCGTGCTGCCAATGCCCATGTGCAGAAGCGCACCGATGCCTGCCGAACTCTTGATCGTTCCCGAGAACAGAGTACCGGATTCGGTAATCCCAAGATGAAGCGGATAAGGAATAACCTCGGCCGCTTTGCGGTAGGCTTCGATTGCCATCGGCACATCGGATGCCTTAAGCGACACGATAATATCATGGAAATCGAGCTCTTCCAAAATGTTAATGTGGTACAAAGCGCTTTCTACCATCGCTTCTGGCGTCGGATATCCGTATTTCTCCAGCAAATGGGTTTCTAGCGAGCCGGCATTTACGCCGATACGGATTGGAATCCCGCGCTCCTTGCATGCTTTGACAACCGCTTCAACTTTATCACGACTGCCGATGTTGCCCGGGTTAATCCGGACTTTGTCGATGCCATTTTCAATCGCTTTGAGCGCAAGTTGATAGTTAAAATGAATATCTGCTACAAGCGGGATATGAATGCGTTTCTTGATCTCCTTGATCGCTTCGGCAGCTTCGTTATTATTTACTGTCACGCGGACTAGCTGGCAGCCGGCTTCCTCCAGGCGGAGAATTTCAGCAACGGTCGCCTCTACGTCTGCCGTTTTGGTCGTACACATGCTTTGAATAATGACTTCATTGCTTCCGCCGATCGTCAAATTGCCGACTTTAACAGGTCTAGTGTCTTGTCTCAAAAACATGATTTTTTCTCTCCCATAACGCCAAGACTCCACCCCATCCCCTATAAAAAAGCCTGCGGCCGAAGGGGAGAAGTGGAGAACTGGCAATGAATTTCGGAAAAACTAGCCTTACCTTCCGAAGAAGGTCTTAGGCGCTTTCTTCCTGTTTATTTTCTTTCTTACTAATCAATTCAGGCACGACTTTTTCGTTCACGACCTGCTCGGTAATGACACAATCCTTAATATCATCGCGAGAAGGAACCTCGTACATGACATCCAGCATAATGCCTTCGATAATCGCACGGAGACCACGAGCGCCGGTGTTGCGCTTAATAGCTTCTTTCGCGATCGCTTCCAGGGCTTCCGATTCGAATTTGAGCGCGACGTTATCCATTTCAAGCAGCTTTTGGTACTGCTTCGTCAGCGCGTTTTTCGGTTCGGAGAGGATGCGCACGAGCGTTTTCTCATCCAGCGGCTCAAGCGTGGAGATCACTGGGAGACGTCCAACAAATTCCGGAATCAGACCAAATTTCAGCAAATCTTCCGGAAGCACGAGACCGAGGTATTCGCCCGGTTTGAGATCCTTCTGATTTTCACCCATTGCATTAAAGCCAATGACTTTTTTGCCGATCCGGCGTTTGATCATTTGCTCAAGGCCGTCAAATGCACCACCGCAGATGAACAAAATGTTCGTCGTATCGATTTGGATAAATTCCTGATGTGGATGCTTGCGTCCGCCTTGTGGTGGAACCGAGGCAACCGTTCCTTCAAGAATTTTCAAGAGAGCCTGCTGCACCCCTTCACCGGAAACGTCGCGTGTAATCGACGGATTCTCGGATTTGCGGGCTACTTTATCAATTTCATCAATATAAATAATGCCGCGTTCGGCTTTTTCCACGTCGTAGTCTGCGGCCTGGATCAGCTTTAGCAAAATGTTCTCAACGTCCTCACCAACATAACCAGCTTCCGTGAGGGAAGTGGCGTCGGCAATTGCAAATGGCACGTTCAAAATTTTCGCCATAGTTTGGGCAAGCAAAGTTTTACCGGAGCCTGTAGGTCCAAGCAACAGAATGTTGCTCTTCTGCAGTTCCACATCTTCGATTTTACTGCCTGTGTTGATCCGCTTGTAATGGTTGTAAACGGCAACAGATAACGATTTCTTCGCTTGCTCCTGGCCAATGACGTATTGATCCAGAATGTCGCAGATTTGTTTTGGTTTCGGAATATCTTTGAGATCTAGCTCTTCGTCATGACCGAGCTCTTCTTCTACAATCTCCGTGCAGAGCTCAATGCACTCATCACATATATAAACTCCTGGACCCGCAACAAGCTTACGCACTTGCTCCTGGGATTTCCCGCAAAAAGAGCATTTCAGCTGCCCTTTTTCATCGTTAAATTTAAACATGTAAACACCCCTTTAGGATTTAATCGGTGAAGTGAGAACCTGGTCAATAATGCCGTATGCCTTCGCTTCCTCCGCACTCATGAAAAAGTCACGATCGGTGTCGCGCTCAATTTTCTCAAGGGGCTGACCTGTACGTTCCACATATATTTGATTGAGCTTTTCTCTTGTCTTAATGATCCAGCTCGCATGAATTTGGATGTCGGCAGCCTGCCCTTGAACACCACCAAGCGGCTGGTGGATCATCACTTCGCTGTTGGATAAAGCAAAACGCTTGCCTGGGGCACCCGCCGTCAGCAGGAGTGAGCCCATGCTCGCTGCCATGCCTACGCAGATGGTAGATACATCCGGTTTAATGTACTGTATCGTATCGTATATAGCCATCCCTGCAGTAACCGAACCACCAGGAGAATTGATATACAAATGAATATCTTTCTCCGGATCTTCAGCAGCAAGGAACAATAGCTGTGCTATGACGAGATTGGCAATATCATCGTCAATTGCATTGCTGAGGAAAATGATGCGATCCTTCAGTAATCTGGAGTAAATGTCGTAAGATCTTTCGCCCCGACTGGTTTGCTCAACAACCATAGGTATCAGACTCATGTGTCCAACCTCTTTTCGATTTAAAGATGTAATGCTTGCATTCATTAGGCTTACAGCATTATTCTAACATGTTCAAAGCATGATGTCATTTTTTCACTTTATCCCCTGCAATACAGTGTATGAACCCGATCCTGAAATATAGCCAGACGAAAGGTTGGCGCTTCTATGTATAGAAGAGTGAACAACATCCATTTTGTACATCTTTTATGCATTATATGGATAATCTTAGTTAAAAATAAGGCACGCAATGGAATATACGTGCCTTATCTCTCTATAGATTCATATGAAAGACATAACGTTCATCATGTCTGCAATAGAAACTATCAATAAACTTCCGTTTATTATTCTGCTTTTTCTTCGCTAACTTCAACTTCCTTGCTGTTTTCAACGAGGATTTCAACAGTTTTACGAAGAGAAATTTCGTCACGCAGGCTAGCAAGCGAACCGTTGGCTGTCAAAATGTTGCGGATTTCGTCAGCGGTACGTTTGTAGGCTACAGCCATAGTTTCGAGTTCCTTATTGATGTCTTCTTCCGTCACTTCGACATTTTCTTCTTTAGCGACTTGCTCGAGAACAATGTTGTTACGAACGCGTTTTTCAGCGTCATCCTTCATTTGTTCTTGCAGATCGGCAGAAGTTTGTCCAGAGAAGCCCAGGAACATTTCAAGGTTCATGCCTTGGTTGCGAAGACGGTTGTCAAAGTCACGCATCATGTTTTGAACTTCGCTGTTGATCATTGCCTCTGGAATTTCCACTTCGGCATTTTCGGAAACTTTGTCTACGACAACAGCTTCTTTTTTGCCTTTAGCTTCTTGTTCCTTACGAGCCAGAAGTTCTTTTTTCAGATCTTCTTTGTATTCATTCAGCGTTTCAAATTCACTTACGTCTTTTGCAAATTCATCGTCGAGTTCAGGCAACTGTTTGCGTTTGATTTCGTGAACTTTCACTTTGAAAACAGCTTGCTTGTTAGCCAGCTCTTCCGCATGGTAAGTTTCAGGGAATGTTACTTCAACATCTTTGAAGTCTCCAGTTGCAAGACCAACAACCTGCTCCTCGAATCCAGGAATGAATGTGCCGCTTCCAAGCTCGAGAGAATAACGTTCTGCTTTTCCGCCTTCAAAAGGAACGTCATCTACATAACCGTCAAAATCGATCACGGCAATGTCGCCTTCTTGAGCTGCACCTTCGTCGATGACAGCGAGTTCAGCATGACGCTCTTGAAGGCGTTTCAGCTCTTCGCCTACTTCTTCTTCGGATACTTCGATTTTCTGTGCAGGTACTTCTACGCCTTTATATTCGCCAAGCGTAACTTCTGGTTTAACAGTTACTTTAGCTTTGAATTTGAAGGCTTGTCCTTTTGCGAATTGATCGATTTCAACTTCAGGACGGTCTACAGGGAAAATATCCGTTTCGTTAACGGCTTCTGTATACACTTCTGGAAGCAAAATATCGATGGCGTCTTGGTACAGAGCTTCCACTCCGTAACGCGCTTCAAAAATCGACCGTGGCACTTTTCCTTTACGGAATCCAGGCACGTTTGCTTTCTTAGCTACTTTTGTAAAAGCTTTGTCAAGCGCATCAGATACTCGATCCGCCCCTACTTCAACTTCAAGAACGCCAAGGTTCTTCTCTATTTTTTCCCAGGTTGCTTTCATTTTATGCTTTCCCCTCCAAAAATATTTCACATGGTCATAAGTTTTAAAACACGCACAGAATAACCACTATAGTATAAACAAGATTGTACCCTTTTTCAAGGGCATCCCTGTGGCAAGTCTTCATGGAAGATCTTCCTGTTTTTTCTATGCGTTTGTTCCTGCGGCCATAAATTGTTTCATTGTGCGGTATGCCTGCTCGAAGCGAAAGCGCATCGTGTCCGTTATACCGTACATATTCCTGATTTCCTCATCGCTGCGGCTGCCTGTCAGACTTTCGGAAACGTTCTGGTGCAGCGTTGCGGCCCAAATGTCGATCGTTTCATCATTTTCGTCCACGATGGAGAAATAATCGTCCGTGCCGTAAATAGCCATGATAAACTGCGTCCACAGCTCCTGTGCGAAGTAATATAGCGTAGGTTCCTGGACCTCTGTTTGATCAGCTACCCGTTCCGTAATCAAACCGATCTGCGAAGGGAATTCGTCCGTGCTCAGCGGGACCGTATCCACTTCGACTCTGGCTCGTTCCTGCCCGCGAAGCAGTTCGATGCTCCCCTGCATTCCGCGTTTGCGCAGCGTCTGCAGGACTCTGAATTGGAGTAGCGGATGAAGCAGCTTGGATTGCAGCCATCGCACAAGCGATTCATCAATCTCAGCGCCTCTCAAATATGACAACTGCTCAAGCGCAAGCATATTTTGTTCACTGAGCGGCTCTTTCATCGCCGTTTGGAGCAACTTATCGGCATAAAAGCGGTCTTCAGCAAGCTTAGCCTGCACATTCTGGCGCTTCAGCTCATCCTCGCTCGGCTCTTCCTCTTCGATCGATTCAAGTCCTTCGCCGTCCGTTTTATCGTGGTTGTATTGAGGAAACGCGGCTTCCAGCCATTCCAGGAGCGCCTGCCATTCATCATAGTGCCGCTGCTCTTGTCCTTGACATCGGAGCAAAAAACGCAGAAGATCCATTGCTTCCCCGTACCGTTCGTTTTCCAGCATGACTGTCAACTGAATCTGGTAGAAATCGAGTGTCTTTGGAAAGAGGACTAAGTTGTCTTTTCCGGGGAATGTGGAATCACTAATAGGGGTTCCTCCTTTCTGTCCGAGTATAATCATTAGTTTGTTGATTATAGCATACCCGCATGGCAGTTGAAAAAAACAGTCTGCATATCGTACATGCCCTTTAGAATATAAATATAGAGAACCTCGCAAAAAACAGATACTAATATCCAATCATTATGAGGAATTTATTAGAGCATCTAATCATACCGAATCATCTTGTGAAATGTTAAAAAACACCGATAGACAAGGGTCTGTCCTGCATCTCTAGTGTAAAAAGAACATCGGGAAATGCATTTTTTATTTAATTATATTAATTTGTTGTTGTAAATTATCGATTCATATGATAAGATATTTCTTGCGTTGAAATTTTACATGTCCCAGTAGCTCAGCTGGATAGAGCAACGGCCTTCTAAGCCGTCGGTCGGGGGTTCGAATCCCTCCTGGGACGTCCAATGCCACTCTTCGGAGTGGCTTTTATATTTTCAGGAGGATTCGAACCCTTTAATTTAAGCCACTCTTCGGAGAGCCACTTCTCCAGAGTGGCTTTTTTGTTTTCCTAGGAGGAATGAACCTTCTTGGAAGCCGCTCCGCGGTTAGCCATTACTCCCATCGCTATTGCCATCCAGTTCATTGAACCTGAAATAGGCTAACGAAACTGGTGAGCGTTATATCGATAAAAACAGTACCGATTTAAATTTAACGAAACTACATATCGTTATTTGGGCGAAATACAGCCGAATGGACCACTGTTGAGCGAAATAGCGTTCCCTAGTTTCGTTAAAAATTATAGAAGCTAATTTTTACCTGAATAACGATTGTGTGTTTCGTTAGCCAATGTACAGGGTTGTTGGTCCAACCAACGACCATCGTTTGGAAAATCACCGCTACCACCCCCGCGAAGAAGCTCTTCCCCCGGACAAAAAATAGCCGCCGAATCTTGCTCGACACTCTGAATGCCACTCTCCAGAGTGGCTTTTTTTGTTTTCCTTGCAGGAATGAGCCCTTTAGGGGGCGTCGGAGCATCCACTTCGTTAGCAACTGCCCCGCGGTCAGCCGTTACTCCCATCGCTGTTGCCATTCAGTCCAATAGAACCTGAAATGTGCTAACGAAACTGGTGAGCGTATTTTTCGAATTATTTTTCAGCCCCTCTTCCCTCCTCTTCCCTCCCCTCCCCACTTCGGTAAAAAAGCCTTGACTTAGAGTAAACTCTAACTCATACAATTCGAGGAGAATACCAATTCCTAATCACAGGAGAGATCAAAAATGATGAACGTACGAGTGGTTGTAACCAAATACGGCGGGCCGGAAGCATTGGAAATTGTGGACGAGCCGCTGCGCCGGCCGCAACGAGACGAGGTCCGTGTCCGGGTACAGAGTGCCGGAGTCGCACTTGCCGATATTATGCGGAGAGAGGGAAAATATCCTAACTCGCCGGCCACACCTTTTACACCAGGATATGATGCGGTGGGTATTGTCGATGATCTTGGGGAGGACGTGCTGCATGTCCAAAAAGGCGACAGGGTTGCCGTTTTTTATAACGGCACTGGAGGGTATGCGGCCTATGTATATGCGAAAGCTGACGAGCTATACCCAGTACCGGCGCAGATTGACTCTTCTGCAGCCTCGGCGGTAATTCTGAATTATGTCACAGCTTACCAAATGCTGCATAGACTCGCGAGCGTTTCCGTTGGGGACCGTATTTTGATTCATGGCGCAAGCGGAGGCACGGGCACTGCACTACTCGAGCTTGGCCGATTAGCGGGTGCCCAAATGATTGGAACAGCTTCGGCTGCCAAGCATGATATAGTTACCCGTTATGGAGCGATTCCGATCGACTACAGGACAGAGGATTTTGTCAAAATCGTACGTGAAAAAACGCCGGAAGGTGTGGACGCCGTATTTGATCCGATCGGGGGAAACAACTGGGAGCGCTCATTCCAAACACTGAGCACTGATGGACGCTTCGTTGGTTATGGATACACCTCAGTTCTCGGACAGTCTTATTCAGGAGGCTGGGCCAACGACTGGGCGAACATCCAAGACAAGAAAATGACCCCTGAGGGCAATCCTGCTTACATGTATTCATCCACAATGTTGAGAAAAGAGCAGCCGAATTGGTTCCGCGAGGACTTAGCACATGTATTCGATCTGCTTGCCAAGGGCCACATCAATCCTGTAATCGCCGCACGGATCCCACTGCGTGAAGCAGTACAGGCGCATAAGTTACTTGAAACATCCCTGTTAGCTGGTAAAATCGTTCTTATCTCAAGTTAATTTTAATGAAGGCGATGATACGATATGTACTCGATAGGCGAGATCGCGAAACTGTCTGGTATAACAGCTTTTACACTACGTTACTACGAGAAAATCGGCCTGCTGCCTAAACCCCGGCGCCAGCACGGGAAGGAGGCTGGAATCAGGCAATACGACGACGCGGATTTGCGATTTATCCAGTTCATTCACGGTTTGAAGCAGACAGGAATGAAGCTAAAGGATATTGCAAGATTTACTGAGGATGGTTGCTTGCTCACAGCGCAGGATGAAGCCGATTTTGATATCGACGACACGCTGCATAAACGAATCGAGATTTTGGATCTTCACATCGACAAGTTGGAACGGCAAATGGAGCAGTTAGAATCCGTGAAAAGAATCGCACTTGAGAAAAGAGCGTTCTACTTGAGCATTTAGATCATAAAATCGAACATTATCAATCAGAAATAGATAAACGACGTAAATCAATGCTATAAGAAAAAGGATGCCTATCGTTTCGTTAGGCATCCTTTCTCATTATGTTTCCGTCTAGTTCTTTCTCATTACGTTTGTCGGTTATCCGTCTAGTTATGGGTTTTTCGATGTTTATTCCTTATACACCCGACGCATCAAGCACTGGGGTTCTCGGCATTCTATAAGACTATTCCTCCTCCGACGCCTGCCTTGCATGATTATAAAGCTGTTCATAGTAACCGTGCATGGCAATCAACTCATCATGCGTGCCTTCCTCAACCGCCCTACCGTCCTTCATGACCAGGATGCGGTCAGCATGCATAACTGTGGACAAACGGTGGGCGATAATAAGCGTCGTGCGTCCTTCGGATACGGTTTGCAAGGCATTTTGCACGAGCTGCTCCGTCTGTGAGTCCAGATGCGCCGTCGCTTCATCGAGGATCAAGATCCTCGGCTCGAATACCATAATGCGGGCAAACGAGATTAGCTGCCGCTCACCTGCAGATAATCCGCTGCCTCTTTCGGACAACTGAGAGTCATATCCCTGCGGCATCCGCATGATCATATCATGTACACCGACATGCCGGCAGGCCTCCATAACCTTTTCCCGAGAAATGTCACTTCGAAACAGTCTGACATTGTCCAGTACGCTACCAGTAAAAAGAAACGGCTCCTGCTGAATCAGTCCGACCAGACGGTGTAGCTGCTGCTGCGGAATATCGCGGATATCGATATCATCAATCCGAATGCTCCCCCGGTTCACGTCATAAAAACGGTTCAACAGGCTGATCAGTGTGCTTTTTCCTGCCCCCGTCGTTCCGACAATCCCCACCATTTCCCCCGCGTCCAGGTGCAGGTCAAGATGGGGGATCACCGGTTTGGATGGGGTGTAGCCGAACGAGATATGATCAAAATCCACTTTGCCGCGGGTTTCTTCCGCCGTTATAGAAGTATTTCGTTCAGGCTGGGGGTCTTTGATCTCCGGCTCAATGCTGAAGATTTTCCAAATCCGGTCCATGGAAACCATCGTTGATTGGAACGTATTCCACTGCATCGTAATCTGATTGATCGGCTGGAAAAACTGCCGAATATAGCTAGTGAATGCATACAGCACGCCAACCTCCATCGATTTATGGAAGACGGCCATCCCCCCTAGCCAAACGACCAGCACCAAGGCAAGGTTGCCCAAAATATCGAAGGACCGGTTAAATAAAACGTTTGCCCGTACTTCTCTCATATTTCCTTCCCAATAGGCCTGGTTATGCTCATTAAAGCGGCGTGTTTGCTCCTCTTCCTGCCGGAAGGCCTGAATCAAACCCATACCAGTGAGATTCTCCGCAATGAAGCCGATCAGACGCGACAACCTGCTCCGGGTGACCTGATAGGCCTGGCGGAGATAACGCCGGAACATGAAGGCTACTAGACCGATAACAGGAAGAATGGTCAGTGAATACCAAGCTAGGGTCGGATCAAGCTGGAACATGAAATAAATGATCAGGACCAGTGTCATCCCGTCACGGATCAAGCTGAGAAGCACCTGCGTGAAAAACTGGCTGATTGTTTCCGTATCACTAGATACATTAGTAACCAGGCTTCCACGATGGACCTTATCGAAATACGACATGGATAGTTTGAAAATATGATGGAATAAATTATTGCGGATTTTCGCCACAATGCTCTGTCCGGCGAATTGGAGCAAATTATTTTGAATATATGAAAACAGAAAGCTAATGACTGAAATGCCTAAATAAATTCCTGCCATCATCGCGATAAAACCGATCTCTACATTCCCTTTGGCCAAATGATCGTCAATAACGATCTTGACCAGATAGGGTTGAAGCAAATCCGCCGAAATGCCAAGCAAGGTGCAAAAAAAGATGGCAGTAAACGTAAGCTTATGCGGTTTAGCATACTGCACTACATTTTTAAAAGCTTCAAAAGACCTTCCCTTGTTCTCGTTTGATGGTTTGTTGCCGGCTAGGGCAGCGGCTGAAGAATTAGGCATGCTGCAATCCCTCCTGTTGGATCCGGTACAAAGAAGCATACAATCCGTCCCGCAGGGCCATTAGTTGCTCATGAGTCCCGCGCTGCACGATATGTCCTTCATCTAAAACGATGATCTCGTTGGCATGCTGCACGCTGCTGATTCGGTGGGCAATGATCAAAGTTGTTTTGCCTTTGCGCTCTTTTACGAGATTGTTTAGAATTCCTGATTCCGTAATGGTATCCACGGCGCTCATACTGTCATCGAGAATAAGCAGTTCCGGTTTTTTCATCAGGCCCCTCGCCAGGCTAGTACGCTGCCTTTGTCCACCCGAAAGTGTAAGCCCGCGCTCACCCAGCTTGGTTTCGAACCCCTCCTTGAATGTGTTTACGCTATCCAGCAATAAAGCCTGATCCGCCGCAGTACGAATCTGCCTCATGTTCGCCGACCGGTTACTGAACGCAATATTGTCTGCTATGTCGGTACTGAACAGAAATCCATCCTGTGGGACATATCCGATTTTCCGCCGCAGAGTGTCGAGAGAAACTTCCGTAATATCCTCCCCGCTTACGCGGATGCTGCCCGCAGGAGGTTCATAAATCCGCAGCAGCAGCTTTGCCAGAGTCGACTTCCCGCTGCCCGTACGCCCAATTAAACCGACCGTCTCACCCTTATGGATGGTAAAGCTGATGTCCTTCAGCGTTTTATCCGAAACACCCGGATAGGAGAAATTCAAATGGGCAATTTCAATATCTCCTATGGAGCCCAGCTCAATAGCCGAATCATGATCCCTTACACTAGGCACTTCTGCCAATAACCGGTTTACCCGCTCCAAGGAAGCGCCTGAGCGCTGCATCATATTAATGACGTTTCCGATTTGCTGAAGAGGTCCGGTAAGCATCCGCAAATAAAAGGTTAAGGCAACAAAATCCCCGAGCGACAATTGATATCGGATGGCCATGTAACCTCCAACAAGAAGCGAAACCACAAGCGACAATGCTCCAAGGAAAGGAAGTATAGCCTGAAAAAGAGAAGACATCCGCACGAGACGGAGCTGCGCATCCCGGACGCCGTCAACCGTACTATCGAATCTACGCTGAGCCGCTTCCTCCATGGCAAACGTCTTGGTTACACGGATCCCGCCGATTTGCTCATCAGCAGACTCCGTCATGATCGCCAGGTTTTCCTGCACCTTCATCGATCTTTCCCGAATCCGAGGACCAAAATAAATCACCAAAAATGGGATCAATATTAATGGGCATACACTGACCAAGATCAGGATGGCTGGAATGCCGGTGATCAGCATCATCGTTACACAGGAGATAACTGCAAATGTCGCATTGGTTGTTTGTGTAAAACCAGAAGATATGGCCTCTCGCACAGAGGTCACGTCATTCATTACGTAGCTGAGCAACTTCCCTGTACCTTGTCTGGAAAAGAAGTCCTCGCTCAATCTAGAAAATTGTGAGAAGATACGGCCCCGGGTAATAAACTCAAACCGCCGTCCAAGTCTCATCACCGTAAATTGGCCAAGCCCGAACAAAGTACCGTAAGATACCGCAATGGCAAGCAAAATAAGGCTGATCTGAATCAGTCCATCCCGTCCCAGTGAGCCATCTTTGAGTCCGTCCGTTACCTTTCCAAGCATCTGTGGCAGCAAAGACTGATCTATGTTGGCTAAAATAATCAAAATTACCGCAGTAAGGTAGAGCAGCTTGTTTTCCTTCAAATAACGGGTCAGAAGTTCAAAGTTCCTCAAATGGTCCATCCCTCCTTATCCTGACGTTTTAAAATCCATTACCAACAATTTTGTATCTAAAATATAACAGATTTACAAAATAGCAGCATTCGTGACAAACGTGGTTAATTGTAAACAATGACTGACGATTCCGGGTAAAAGGGCAGGTTATCTATTATTTTTTCTCGTGATTAGGATAGATGTCCACTATTCAAAACGCCTTTGTCGCATATGATGACATCAGATACGACTGCATAAAAAGGAGGAGGGCCACTTGAAGATTCATAAAGCGATCTCACCGGCAGTGATCGAATTAGCTTTGGCTTTTAATGATCGCGATGGAAGCTACGCAGAGCATGCCGCCGTAGCTCTCACGTCGGTTTTTCGCAACACGAGTTCCAAGATCAATGTCCATATTCTTCATGATGAAACCCTGACCGTAGAGAACAAGCTTAGGCTCACGCAGTTGGCTTCAAGCTTTAATCACACGATTAACTTTTATCCGGTTACCCTGCCTGCTGAGATGGCTGAAGTGTTGTCAGGTACTGCTTCGCTTCATACATGGACAGGGGGAAGTATGTATCGGATCCTGCTTCCTTCCTTAATCCCTGCCGATAAAGTCATTTATCTGGACTGTGACGTCATCGTGAATTTAGATATTGCGGAGCTGTGGGCGGCGGAACTGAATGGCTTCTATTTAGGGGCGATCCTCGATCCTGGCGTTATAAATGTTGCAGAGAACGTCACCGTTCTTGGACTGGATCCGGCTATTTATTTCAATTCCGGGGTTATCGTATTCGAGCTGAATAATATCCGCCAAAAAATGAACTGGTATGAAGACACTCTGAACTTTCTACGAAGTTTCCCGGGCACAACGATGCCGGATCAAGATGTACTGAATCATGTGTTTGGAGGAAACTACCTTCAGCTGGATCAGCGTTTTAACTCATTTTACATCCATGGTTCAGTGGATGATTTTCATCAAAAAATCATCCACTTTGCCGGTGATATCAAAAGCTGGAATCCCCTTTCCCCCGGTTACAGTCTATATCAGAACAACTTTAATCTGACCCCTTGGAGAATGCCTTCAATGCAGTTGACACGGCCTGTGCAGTCAGTGGGGGGTAAGGTCACGAGAAGAAAGATTAGTGCCAGGGGCAAGCATGTTCTTCAGAGGCGAAAAAACCGAAAAACTTCTCTAAGAAAAACCGGGTTCATAAGAAAAAGCAGACCGTTGAGACAGAGGAAGACGATCTGGGCTTCCTTAAACACGACCACATCCGGCACACGTGGGAGGTCGAAACAACAAACGGTTGCACCCCGATCCTCTAAAAATCATAACCGGTCAAAATTGGGCAGCCGCCCTTAAATCGGCGATGGGATAACGCTTTACCTTTCCATAATTTATGAACATAAAAATAGTTATAGCCCAAAAAACCCCCGTCAATTGTCAATTAACGGAGGTTTTTTGATGCTCTTCTCCAATGTACCGATTGCTTCCAGCACCCAAGCCGGTCAGCAAATAGATTACAGACACGAGGATTAAGAGCCCTATTGCCGCTGACCAACTGCCTGTTAAATCATGCACGAAGCCGATCAGGAAGGGGCCGACGGCTGCCAGCAAATATCCGATTGACTGTGCCATTCCGGATAATTCAGCAGCCTGATGTGTATGACGTGTTCGAAGCATGAAGAACATTGTCACCAGTCCAAAAGCAGCGCCTGTTCCTATGCCGATCAGAATCACAGATAAGGGAATCAACGCATTGATGTCGGTTAACAGAGACACAAAGCCCAACACGAAGCAAAGAAACGTCGCGGTAACGAGGCCGCGTTGATTATTAAAGCGAGCCGCCAAAACCGGAACGAAGAATGTCGCCGGCACGCTGAAAAGTTGCATCAGAGAGAGCATCCATCCTGCTGTACCGGCACTCATTCCCCGGCCAGACAAAATTTCAGGAAGCCATGCAACAACGGAATAAAAAACAAAGGACTGTAGCCCCATCACAATTGTAACCTGCCAAGCTAGTTTAGAGCACCAAACATTGCTTTTGGACGATATTTGCACGTTCTCCGTTTGATGACGGTAACGTAGCTGAGGCAGCCAAACGATGAGCGCAACGAGTGATGAAATGCCCCACATCAGCAATGCACCACGCCATCCGGAACTAAGATGCCTGGTTACTGGAACGCTCACTCCGGAAGCGATGGCGGCAAAGACGTTCATGGATACGGAATAAATCCCTGTCATTACGCCAACCCGAAGCGGGAAATCTCGTTTGATCAAGCTCGGTAACAGCACGTTGCCAACCGCAATGCCGAGACCAAGAATAATTGTACCGGTGAACAAGGCCGCAAGGGACGGGATAAACCGCAGCGTGATCCCTGCCGTCACGGTAATTATTCCTGCAAATAGAGCCCTCTCCATCCCCCACTTCCTGGCAATTCTCGGCGCCAGAGGCGACATCAATGCAAAAGCAAGCAGCGGAAACGTCGTCAGCAGTCCGGCTAAAGTGTGGGACATACCCGTGTCACTGCGGATCGTTTCAATAAGCGGCCCGACTGCAGTAATGGGAGACCGCAGCGTCGTCGCAACCATGATGATGCCGAGAATCAAAATGACCGCCTTCAATCCGGTGGATACGGATACATTTTCCGTCTCATTTTTTACTTGGGTTCCGCTATTCATGTTGTAGTTCAGTTCCTCCTTCTCTATTCTTCAGCAACATTGCGCGCGAAGCGTCAATATAAGCCCGTACGGCATCGGCTGAACCGGCTTCATCCTGGGCGATAATCGCTTGTACCAACCGTTCATTCAGTTCCGAATGCTGCCGTGTCAATTCCAAATTGCCACATCCAAAGGTTACGACCTGCTCGACGGCTTCGCTTATCGAATCATACAGATCGCTTAAGATCGAATTATGCGCGGCTGCGATAATCTCTTTGTGAAACATATAATCCGAACGGATATAACAGGCGATATTCCCGTCTTCTTCTGCCTTGCGGCAGTTATCATACGCCAACTTAATCCGCGCGATATCATCCGGCGTCCGCCGCAATGCGGCAAGCCGTGCCCCCTCTTGTTCCAAAGCCGATCGAACCTCAAGCGTTTCGCTCAGCTTGGAGCGCTCCACCCTGCGTACAAGAATTGGCGTCAGACAGCTGGTAGAACATACATATGTCCCGTCTCCCTGTCTTGTCCGCAACATTCCTGCGTGTATGAGAGCATGAACAGCTTCCCTGATCGTATTTCTGCTCACGCCAAGTTCTTTGACCAGCTCGGGTTCCGTAGGTATCCGTTCTCCAACCGGCCAGGTGCCGTCCTCGATCAGCCGCTCCAGCTCAGAAACGATTTGTTCAACCAACGTTCGTTTTGTTGGACGCTGCAATGTCATTTTTAATTCCTCCAAACATCGGATGATTGGTCTATTATAGCATATAGCTTGAATTTTATGGTTATTTTCTAAAAAAGATATTAATTTAGTACGAATCATGATGTTGAGCCTAAATTCCATTTCTGAATTATATACAAACAAAAAAACTGCCCTTAAGGACAGTTTTTTATGAATGACAATCGCCATATGCATGAATGTAATTATGCCTGAAATTCTTGGCGGCGCTCGGATGCCACTTTATTCCGGTGCATCGCAGGAAGCTTGATTAGTAAAAAGATGTAAATTTCAACAAGTGCAATCGCGCCAACCACGTCCATGATGACATGCTGTTTTATAAACAACGTCGAAGCGATGATCAATAGCGACATTCCGCTGATTAGAACCGTGTTCACGCGATTGCGCGCCGGACTCCTCCAAATCATTCGCATCACCATATAACTTGAAAAGCAGTGAATGCTCGGAAAGCAGTTAAACGGCTGGTCACGGTTGTAAAGAAAACGCATCAATTGTGCAAATGGATCGTTTCCGACCACTTCCGGCCGTGGTACGGTCGTCTGGAAAACCAGGTAGATCACATAACATGTTAGCGCACATACCGTATATAGGAGCATCGAATGGTAATAGGAAGTACGGTCCCGGAAGAAGAAATAGACGATACACACATAAATGTAAAAAATCCAAACCCCATAAGGAAGAGCGAAATATTTAATGAACGGTGTCGCCTGATCCAGAGGCATGACAAGAGAAAACACATGTTTTCTCGGCTGATTCACCAGTTTATACATCCCCCCAAGAACAGGGAAAACAAGCATAAGCAGAAGAGGAGACCAGCGCATCATCCGCTTAGGAATTCTATCTTTTAGCCATAACATAAATAATCAGAACCTTTCTGAATTCAGAATCGCGTTTTGGATAACACGTCCTGGCATTGCAGCCAAAACCTTGTTGAACCATTGTACTCCGCGATCCGTCATCATTCAACACCCATACATGTAGACAATTGGTGAAAACTCAACCTAGCGCCAAAGAAAATCTGAAAATATGCCTGAGTGCAACAACGGAATTAAGATAACCCATCCACGCGAAAAAGAGGGCACCCCATAAGGTTCAAAGAACCCTAGGAGTACCCTCCTTTCCGTTATGTGACGCTACAAGTTCGAATCATTACTACGATCGCTATTGTAACTTACTTACTTTTGGAACGCCCTCTTTTCGTTTTACATGCTAACGCTTCAGCTTGCGGTTATTAATCCAGAGTGGTATCCGGAATAAGAGATTAATGAGCAAAACGACAACGACCAGTACGGCTGCAGAGCGGTCGGCAATCTGTGCAGCGTCTTCAACGATCGCCTCCGATTGGACATACCAGAGATGAACGGCGAGTGTTTCACCAGGCGAAAACAAGTTGAAATCCCACATTTCACCCGAAGTGCTAAGACCTGCCGTGAGTAAAATAACAGCCGATTCGCCGAAAGCGCGTCCCGCCACTAGACAGATGCCGGTGATAATCCCCTGAAGCGCCATTGGCAGCACGACTGTGCGGATGCATTGGAATTTGGTCATGCCTAGTGCGTATGAAGCATTTTTCACGTCATTAGGTACGGCGCGAACCGCTTCCTCTGTCACTCTTGCCAGCATCGGCAGGTTCAGGAAAGCCAGGCTTACCGCTCCGCCCAAGATCGTCAATCCGACTTGAAAGTACTCGGCGAAAATGGCGAGGCCCAGCATCCCGAACACAATGGATGGCACGGAAGAAAGGCTTTCCACGCAGATGCGCAGCACCTCGGTAAATTTGTTTTCAGGTGCATATTCAGCCATGTAAATCCCTGCACCCACGCCGATTGGAACTGAAATCAACAGGGATAGAAACAGTATGTAAAAAGAGTTGAACAAAACCGGGCCGATCCCGCCGCCAGCGTCCATATCTTCCGGCAACTTCATTAAGAAGTCTAGCGTCAGACCGGGGATGCCTTTGCTGAGAATCGTAAACAGAAGCCAGAAGATCAGAAGCAGCACCAACGCTCCCAAGCCGTAAAAAGCTCCGGTTGCCAACTTGTTGTACATTAACGATCTTTGCATCTTGCGGCTTCGCGTCATGTCCGTCATGCCTTGTCACTCCCCTTCCGTCCAAGATAACGGATAAACAGAATAAGGATAAATGAAATAACAAGCAGCAGAAATGCCATCATATGAAGTGCGTAATTCCACGTCGAATCAAATTCCACGTTGGATATTTGCATAACGATGTTACTTGTGAGTACCGAGGCCGGAGTGAAAAACGTCTTAGCCAGCTGTGCCGTATTTCCAATGACCATGACAACTGCCATCGTTTCACCGATCGCCCGGGTCATCCCCATGATAATAGCTGCAATGATCCCTCTG
>JAIRVF010000093.1 GCA_031254035.1 Paenibacillus sp. | reverse complement strand
GAAGGTGACTTCGCCTACCAGCGCTGCCTGATCAGGGAACAACATCGGCAGCTCCTGTGCAACAAGCGTCAGCGCAATGCAGTATGCGGGATGGGTATGCACGATCGCTTGAATATCTGGATTTTCGCGGTATGCGTAAAGATGCATCAGCACCTCGGACGAAGGGCGGACCTCTGTATCCAACACCTTTCCGGACTCGATCTCAACGCGGATCCATTGATGAGGTTCAATATCCTCAAGGGCAAAGCCGCTTGGAGACAGCAGCATCAAATCGCCGGCTTTCGCGCTAATATTGCCTCCGGGACCAACGACAAGTCCTTTGGCCACCGTTTTACGGGCATATAGTGTTAGCTCTTCCCTTACTTTTTGTTCCAGTGACTCCGTCATCTCTCCATACACTCTCCTATCCTTTTGTTTAAAACGGGCCTCGTGGACCGCTTCAATAACCGTTTGTCTTCTGAAGAACCAGCAGTTGATCATATCTACGATATCGATCTTCCCACTCTTCCACATCTTCGGGCATATATATTTCGGGCGGGAAGGATCGCCGAACAATCTCGCGGATCTCCGCCAAATGATTCACTTCACCATGTGCTTTCGCCTGCATCATAAGGTTGCCGATCGAAGTCGCTTCGACCGGACCTGCGATCACGGTTTTCCCAGTCACATTTGCGGTCAGCTGACAGAGAAGCCGGTTCTGAATGCCTCCTCCGACCATATGAATCCGCTCCAGACGTTTTCCGGTCAATTCTTCGATTTCATTTAATGTCTGCCCGTATTTAAAAGCGAGACTCTCCAGAATGCACCGGACGATTTCCGGGCGTGTCTGTGGAACGGACTGCCCGCTGGCACGGCAGTATTCCTGAATCCGCTGCGGCATGTTTCCTGGAGGCAAAAATACAGTATCCCCCGCATCAATATAACTGGAATTTTTCGGCGCATTCTGGGCCATTTCCATGAGCTCCGAAAAACTGAGATCCGGTCCTTCCACCGCCCAGAAACGACGGCATTCCTGCAGCAACCACAAGCCCATAATGTTTTTGAGCAAGCGAATTTTCCCATCAGCTCCACCTTCATTGCTGAAGAACAGCTGTTTGCTCCGCTCCGTTAAAACGGGCTCATCCAGTTCGATCCCCATTAACGACCATGTCCCGCTGCTGATAAAGGCATAATGTCCGTCATCAGCAGGTATGGAAGCGACGGCCGCTGCCGTATCATGCCCCGAAGCGGCAATCACCGGCATGGCTTCGATGGACAACTCAGAGCAAATATCCGGCCGTATTGCCCCAAGGCGCGTTCCCGGCATGATGACCGGACTCAATAACGATTGTGGGAGTGAAAGAGCGTCCAGAATTGCTGTGCTCCAGTCCCTTTTGATTGCATCAAGCATACCGCTTGTACTGGCAATAGTGTACTCATTCGCCATCACGCCGGACAAATAGTAATGGAATAAGTCAGGCATAAACAACATCCGCCAATCGCCTGCGTTCTGCTCAAGACGGAGCTGCTCTTCAGCAAACAATTGGTATACCGTATTGATGCTAGACGATTGTATTCCGGTCCGCGCATAAAGTTCGGTCTCCGGAATTAGCCTTATAGCTTCTTTCATGGCCGGTTCACTACGCAAATCTCGGTAATGATACGGGTTGCCGATTAGACGCCCTTTCGGATCGACAAGTCCATAGTCCACGCCCCAAGTATCCACGGCGATCGAGGCGGGGGTGCGACCAAGCTGCTGCCTAGCCTTGGCGATCCCCCGCTTCAGCTCATGAAACAGCTTCAAAAAATCCCAATGCAGCCTTTCGCCAAGCTGAACGGGCTCATTAGCAAAACGGTGGATCTCCTGAATGGACAACCGTTCCCCATCAAATTCCCCCGTTACCGCCCTACCGCTGCTGGCACCGAAATCGACGGCCATCATATGCAAAGATTTCATGCTCACGTTATCACCTCATCCTGCTTCAAGCCGAATTACTTGTAAATCGGTCCAAAGTTTTGGCATGCACGGTAATCCGCAGCTTCCGGATCCTTCGTGCCAAACAGACCCCAAGCTCTCGGGCGGAATATTTGCTCCTCAGCTACGTTATGCATGCTGACCGGAATCCGAAGAATGGATGCCAAGGTGATCAAATCCGCACCGATATGACCGTAACTGATCGCCCCATGGTTTGCGCCCCAGTTATCCATAACGGAATATACGTCCTTGAAGGCTCCCTCTCCTGTTAGGTTCGGCGCAAACCAAGTGGTTGGCCATGTCGGATCCGTACGTTTATCTAGCTTGTCATGCACTTCCTCCGGCAACTCGACCGTGTAACCTTCCGCAATTTGCAGAACAGGTCCAAGCCCCTTCACCAGGTTGAGACGAGACATCGTGACAGGCATGCCGCCGCGTGTCAGGAAGTCGGAAGAAAAGCCGCCGCCGCGGAAATATTCCACCGCTGCAGGTCGCCAGGAGGTTGCTTGCAAGCAATTGTTCATATCCTCTTCGGTGATTTCCCAGAACGGCTTCATGACTGGTTTGCCGTCTTCCATCTGCTCTCCCGTACCGTCGAGCGCGGCTGGACCGGAGTTGATCAGATGCAGAAGCCCGTTTTGTCCGAGGCCCGCCAGCTCATGACCAGTTACCCGTTGCACGGCATCCGGACTCCAATATGTTCGAACATCAGCAAAGATTTGGGCTGTATTGGTAAGAAGGTGGCCAAACAACATCGATACGCCGTTCAGACTGTCATTTTCTGTAGCCACCAGATACGGGGCGCGGATTCCGTTCCAGTCGAACGAAGAGTTCAGGATCGCTTCATGGAAGTCGCCGTTCGGGAAGTGGTCTGTCCATTGACGTTGTCCTTGGAAACCAGAAACGATTGCGTTATGGCCCAGCGCTTCTTCCGCAAAGCCGAGCTCTTCAAGACGTTTGTTCCCTACCATCAGATCGCGGACGATTTGCGTCATTTTGACGACCATTTCCCAGTCCTTGTCCTTTTTCTCACGTGAGGTCTGGATGTTTGCCGGATTGTTGTCCGGACCTTCCTTGCAATTTTCCTTTACCCAAGCCAAAGCCAGCTGATATTCCTCCGGATCATAGATTTCCTCTTCCACCCGGCGGGTAATTTCCGACATATCCACATATTCGTTGCGCATGCCCAAATATTCCTGGAAGAAATCAGGGTCAATCATGGAGCCTGCAATTCCCATCGATACCGAGCCAATGGACAGATAAGATCTACCTTTCATCAGCGCAGTGGCCATGCCCGCTCTGGCAAACCGGAGCAGTTTCTCCTGTACATCCTCCGGAATGGACGGGTCATTCAAATCCTGAACATCTCTGCCATAGATTCCGAACGCCGGAAGCCCTTTCTGGGCATGGGCGGACAAAACGGCTGCCAAATATACCGCACCCGGTCTTTCCGTACCGTTAAAACCCCAGACCGCTTTAGGAACCGCAGGGTCCATATCCATCGTTTCGGTACCGTAACACCAGCAAGGCGTAACCGTGATCGATACTCCAACTCCGGCTTTCGCGAATTTATCCGCGCAGGCAGCAGCTTCGGCAACGCCTCCGATGCAAGTGTCCGCAATTACGCATTCCACCGGAGAACCGTCCGGATAACGAAGACTTTCACTTAACAAAGAAGATACGGCTTTGGCCAAATTCATCGTCATATCTTCAAGAGACTCGCGTACACCTTTTCTTCTACCGTCAATGGTCGGTCTTATACCAATCTTGGGAAAATCCTGCTTCCACCTTGCGCCCTTTGTCATCATCGTTTCTTCCTCCTCACGGAAAATATGAATGGGAATATGGTTACAAAAAATAGGGTTATCGATAACCCTAATATAAAAAAATAAATGCAGATTTCATTTTACATAAAAAAATTACCTGCAAGGACGAATATCTTACGATATTCATAAAATGAAAGATACATTGATATTATCGTTTATTTTACTGGGACAAGCGTGTAATAGGGTTACCGATAACTTTAAAATAGCAATGAAAACGATTGCTGTCAATCCAATTTTTCTTTCCGTCAGGATTTTGTAATCATTCTGTAGTATGATAACAATACATATACAAAAAAGGGGCTTCACTTTCAGATGGTTACCATTTACGACATTGCACAAAAGGCCAACGTTTCCGCCATGACGGTTTCGAAGGTTATTAATAATACGGGACGGATCAGCGAACAAACCCGCAAACGGGTCAAAAAGGTCATGGAAGAACTGAACTACATCCCGAACTCCAATGCGCGCAGTCTGGTGCTGCAGCAAACGCAGATTTTGTCATTGCTTATTACGGACATCACAAACCCGTTTTATACAAATCTCGCCCGCGGTGCTGAAGACAGTGCCAAAAAGCTGGGCTATCGGCTCCTGTTTGGCAACAGCGATGAGGATTACAGCAAAGAGCAGGACTATGTGGACATGATTTTATCGACACGCGTGGATGGCGTCTTGTTTGCTCCCGCAGGTGATGAATCCTTGAAACATCTGGAGAAACTTCGCGCCCATAACATTCCGTTTGTCATTATGGACAGAGCCGTCCCCGGCATTGAATCCGATATCGTATCGGGGGACAGCAAGCAGGGGGCTCGCAATCTTGTGGAATATTTGATCGGTCTCGGCCATCGCCGCATTGCGCTGGTGAATGGTTCGCTTGATGTGTCCACCGCCCGTTTGCGGTATGAAGGATATGCCGAGGCGCTTCGTCTTCATGACATTGCATTTGATGAAGATCTGGCTATACATAAGAGCTACCGTGAGTACAAAGATGAAGACCAGCTTAACCGTTTATTGGAGCAGCCATCTCCGCCTACCGCCATTTTTGCGGCCAATAACTTCTTGGCTGTCGGTGTCATTAATGCGCTTCGAAAGCGGGGGAAACGCGTTCCTGAGGATATGTCGGTAGTCTGCTTCGATGATCTTGATTTGTCTTCGGCGCTTGATCCGTTTCTTACCGTCGCCGCCCAGCCTGCTTACCAATTCGGTGCCATGGGTATTCAACTGCTAGTTGAGCGCATTCAAGGCAGCGCCTTACCTGAGGCCAGAAAGGTTATTTTGCCGTCTGAACTCATCATTCGCTCGTCAGCAAAGACAATAGGCCAATAATTGGGTACAATATAAAGAATGCATGAATGAAGAAGGTGACGAATCATCCGATCTAAAAAAATAACCAAAAACTTACTTACTCCACCTAAAGTTTTAGTCTTCGGGTTTCTGCTCATGATTACGCTGGGGACCTTTCTACTTTCTTTGCCTATTTCTTCAGCCGACGGGACGCAGATTCCGTTTCTAAATGCCTTGTTTTCAGCCACCTCCGCCACTTGTGTGACGGGACTAACCGTGATGGATACCGGGACCACATTTTCGATATTTGGCCAAATCGTTATGATCATCCTAGTGCAGGTCGGCGGTATCGGTTTCATGACCATGGCTTCCTTGATCGCTCTGGCACTGAACAAGCGAATCTCCTTACGTGAACGGCTGATATTACAGGAAGCGCTCAATTACGGCTCGATCAACGGCGTAGTCCGTCTCGTGAAAATGGTCATTTTGTATTCCCTACTGGTGGAATTAGCCGGAGCGCTGCTGTTCGGGATTCATTTTTTCTTTTCACTGCATTTATCTCTGGGCAGAACGATCTACTTTGGTATTTTTCACAGCGTCTCTCTGTTTAACAATGCAGGTTTCGATCTGATGGGTACTGTAAGAGACCCTTTCAGCGGCATGGCGCCTTACGTCAATGATCCCTACATCAATATCGTCACGATGGGGCTTGTTTTCCTCGGAGGAGTCGGGTTTATCGTGCTCTCGGATCTTATCGAATTTCCGAATACGCGCAAAATCTCGCTTCACAGCAAGGTGGTCCTGTCCGCGACTTCGATCCTGATCATTGTGGGTACCGTGGCCATTTTCGCCATGGAGTTCAGCAATCCGAATACGTTAAAACCGCTGCATATCGGCGGCAAATTTTTGGCCTCCATGTTTCAGTCAGTGACAACCCGCTCCGGCGGCGTCTCGACACTTGATATCGGAGCATTCCATGAATCTACGCAGTTTTTATTGATTTTGCTGATGTTCATCGGGGCAGCTCCCGGATCGACCGGCGGCGGCATTAAAATTACAACCTTTGTCCTTTTGCTGAGCGCAGTACATTCTATGATCCGGGGACGGGAAGATGTCATCCTGTTCCGTAAAAGAATCGCCAAGAGTGTCGTCTATAAAGCGATCACGCTGACACTTTTGTCGCTGCTGCTTGTGATCCTGTTCTCCATGCTTTTATCCTTAACGGAGCATCAGGATTTCTTGACTATTTTATTCGAATCGACCTCAGCATTTGGAACGACCGGATTGTCCATGGGTCTGACAACAAATTTGACCGCCTTCGGAAAAGTATGGATCATTTGTCTCATGTTCCTTGGCCGGATCGGTCCGTTAACACTCATCTATGCCCTCTCCCGCAATCAGAAGAAAGATCTCTTCAATTATCCGGAAGGGCGGATTATTATCGGTTAACAGAAACAAGTAATCAGAGTCCGTAACAAAAGAAAGTCCGTCACTGTTGTTTAACAGCAGGCGGACTTTTTTTATTTTAGCTAAAAAACTATCATTATTCCTTCCAAAGCTTGGTGAACAGCCCTGGTTTCCGGCCTACAAGCCCCTTTTCCAAAGCATATCTCGTCAGCTGAACCCGGTTCTCCAAATGGAGTTTTTGCAATATATTTTTCAGATGGTTTTTCACCGTTTGGTCTGAAATATGTAGCTCGGCCGCGATTTCTTTGTTCGTCAAGCCTGAAGCGACCCAGGTCAGTATTTCACGTTCCCTGTTGGTCAACGTTTCATGATGCTCTGGACTATTTACCGCCAACGGGAATTCCCTGAGAATTTGCGTCGCCAGCTCACGGCTCAGCGGAGCCTCGTCGCTCATGATCGCCCGCAGGTATTCGATCCAGGTGGAAGGCGAAAGATTTTTCAGCAAATATCCCTGTGCTCCTTGCTTCAGCGCTTCAAACAAATGTGAGGCGTCATCCGATACGGTAATAATCACGATTTTGACATAGGGAAATTGAAGCTTGATCTGCCGCGTGGCTTCGAGCCCGCCGATCCCCTGCATCTGAATATCCATCAGAATAAGATCCGGCATCAGGCTCTCCGTCATGGCAATCGCTTCTTCGCCACTCGTAGCTAGTCCAACGATTTCAAACGCGTCATTAGCTGACAAAATGTCATGCACCGCTTCACGAGCGTGAGCGGAATCATCTGCAATCAATACACGGAAAATGTTCATGTTAGCTCCTCCCCTTTTCGAATCTCAACCCTACTTCCCTGCTGCAACGAAATAAAATCGACCTGCCATTGCAGTTCCAGCGCGCGTTCCTTCATTATCCGCAATCCATATCTGTCCTTTACGTGAAAAGGATCCAGCGATGTCCCTCTACCATTATCGTCAATTCTCACAATCCATGAATGTTCATCTCCACTACCTGTCACCAATACACGGTCGGCGTGAGCATGCTTTTGGATATTAAGCAGCGCTTCGCGGATACACGCGAGCAGTTCGACCTTTTCCTTGGCCGTAAAGGACGAATCTGGAATGCTCCATTGAATTGCCGGATGGATAAATGCTTCCTTGGCTGTATGATCAATTCTTGATTCCATGGAATCCTTATATTCCCTTTCATCCATTTGGGTCGGAAAACGTAGATTCGCAATCGCTTGTCTCACATAACGGTTCACCTCGTGAACCAGCTTGCGCATCTCTTCAAAATCAGACCGCTCCTCTCCTCCCTTCTGCCGCAGCTCTGCACGATCCATCTTCACGGAAAGTAGAAACAACGACTGCGCAATTCCATCATGGAGCTCCCGTGCAAGCAAATCTCTGGCGGCTAACGCCGCATTTTCCGCACGTTCTTTATTCAATTCCTCTTGGACCTGCTCGAGTCGGTTAAACAGCTGGCTGAGCAGCGTCATGCTGATTAGAAAAACGAATACGGGAGTTAGAAAATTCCCTGCTTCCATCGATAAATACGGCATTAATAACGTATGGCGCACATATTCCCATAACCCAACCGTTAAGGTCGGGACGAATAATATCATCCATTTGATTTGTTTATAAGACATAATGCCCTCCCGAAAATGACCTTGGTCCCAATTGTAACATGAAGTCAAAAAAAATACCTGATATTACCTTGGAATGTATGTTTACCGAGCCCCTGTCACATACTACCTACGGACTTTACGTACGGGCTTGTGCATCACAATTGCCACTTCATTTTAAGAATGGATTAAAGGAGCAACTCGAAATTGAAGTGAACCCCTTAAGTTGGACTAATAATACCAACTTAAGGGGTCTTTAATCTGAGGCAAACTCAGTTGGTAGCATATAGGAAGTTCTACTTATTCAGCCGCCTCGCTTTATATCTCTGAGAAGAACCCGAGCCTTCCCGTTCACAAAAAACATCACGTACTCACTATTTTTACTTTTACAGCCAGTGTTACAGACAGGGCCATTTTTTTATCGAAATGTAGTATCAAGGTTTCGACCAATCCAGCGGTATTTTGACTAATACCGGGGGTTCCGGCTTGTAAGCGGGTTTATATTCAATAGTCGATATCTTGACTTTCAAGGAAGAACTCATGTCCAATTTAGGGTATTTCATTTTAAACGCCAACCGATCTTTGGCAATTCGGACAGGCTGGCTTACGTTGTTGTAATGTTCTTTTGAGTCCATTAGCATAATTCCCGGGTACTGGTCCTTCGCATCACTCACTTCGTAATATAACGTCGTGCCATCATCGCTATACTCCACATTGGTAATTGAAATCGTCCCTCCGTTTTCTCCTTTTAGGATAATCGGGAATTTGTTCGTTAAAGTAGCTGTTTCTTCATGTTGTATAAAGAGATTATTCATCTGCACTCTTTTATTCAGGACAATCTCGATATATTCAGGGTATGGGTTAATTGCAGAAGGAGGGTCAAAGTTATCGATATATTTTCCATTGCCTCCCAACGCGCCGTTGCTATAAAATAATGTTTGCAAATTATCTCTTATATTAAAAGCAAGGTCAGCTCCCTTTCTTTTATCCTTATCTTCATAACGAATAACGACCTGTGTCGTTACCGGCGACATGGTAATGCGCTCCACCGTTCCTTTCCTCCCATCGATCACAAAATCCTTGTTCGGAAAAAAGGTTTTGGTGTGGGGATCCGTTTTCGAAACGGATAAAGGTATCGTAACCGACCAATCCCCCTTCACTTGCCCGATCCGGGAAATGCTCATACGAAGCTGATACCCGTCCAGATATTGATAGGCGTCAATGAGCGTACTGCCGATAAAAGCATGATCATTCAGTATCGTAAACTTGTGTGTACTCATCATATCCGGTTCGGCTCCGATAATAGCAAGATCGTAGTAGACACCCGCATCCTTTTCATTGATCTTACCTTTTGCATTCAAGTATTCCACATCATAGTTCAGCACAATTTGAATTCCGTCATAAAAAACCTCATCCAGAGTAAAACGAATATTTTGATCCGTTATGGACCGGTTGAGCTTGACCGCTAGATCCTGCTTTTCAATTTGTGAGAGACCATAATCCGCAAATCCACCGTCTTTCAGAAGCATTTTCATAAAAGGAAACTTGGCTAACGTGGCGCGGACTTCAGGCGAAGTATAGACAGCCGCACCTGCCACAATCATTACCATGACAAGTCCGCAAGCGGCTAAGCTCCACCGTTTTTTGCGCTTGGAACGTACTACATTTTGCGTGAGACACTGATGATGTTTGTCCCACACGGCTTGAAACGTGGAAGGAGGAACAAGGTTGCCGAGCCGATCCGGCATTTCCTGTGTTTTGTTCCGCAGCAAAGCATCCTGCCGCTTTAAGTCTTCATCGCTATGGATCACATCTCGGTTCATTGCATCTCCTCCTTGCATGGAACTCCCATTGCCATTGTTACATCACTCTTCCGCAGTCCTTTCAATGCTTCATGCAACCTTGATTTGCACGTCCCCTCACGGATACGAAGCACCGAAGCCACCTCCGGTAAAGTCAATCCGGCATAATAATGTAAAATGATAACTTCCCTTCTTTTAGGAGAAAGCTCATTAACTGCTTCCCACAATTCCCGCTCCCCTTCGTTTCTCACAATACCATCCTCAAGCGTATTCCCATCATGTCGTTCCGGTAATGCATCCTGAAACAAAAGCCATTTTTGTTTGCGGTTCATACTTTTCACCAAATTAACAGTAATCCGGTACAACCACGGTCTTAATGGCCTTGACGGATCATATGTATGATATTTCTGGAATACCCGCAAAAATGTCTCCTGCGTAATGTCGTCCGCAATCGCTGGAGAACGGGTCAGCATCAGGGCGATACCGTAGACATAAGGCGAATGGGCTTCATATAAAACCCCCGCCTCCTCTTCGGATAACTTCTGCTTGTCCACCACTGGAATTTTCCTCCTCACCTGTTACCCTTTATATACGCTTCAAATGGCATAACCGTTTGGTTCGTAATTCGAAAAAAGTCTGTAAAATTTGCATGATCTTATGATAAAGTTATGAAAAAAATCGTTTCGCTGGAAGAATCAACATATAGTTAATAACAGGCTTACTTGAAGTTGAATCTCAAAATCGCTAGCGGGGAGGAATTTGCAAATGAATACAGATTTACGTTATCCAATCGGGGAATTTGCACCATTTGAGGCAATCAGCCCTGCAGAACGCAGCTACTGGATTGACCAGCTTCGCGCTCTACCTGGGCAAGTGAGGGACGCAGTCAGTGGACTAACGGAGGAACAACTGGATACGCCTTATCGGCCTGATGGTTGGACGATACGTCAAGTGGTGCATCATCTAGCCGACAGCCATATGAACGCGCTGCAACGGGTCAAACTAGCACTGACTGAGGATGAACCCGTCATCAAACCTTATGAAGAGCATCTATGGGCTGAACTGCCTGATTCCGTGAGTCCCGCTCCCGAGTTATCCCTTAAGATGCTGGAAGGTATTCATACACGTATGGTTCTCCTTTTTAAATCTTTAAAAGAAGATGAGTGGGAGCGTTCCTATGTACATCCCGTCAACGGAAAGATCAGGCTCGACCGGCATGTGGGCCTTTACGCTTGGCATGGCCGCCATCATCTTGCCCACATTACTTCTTTGGTTCGCCGGATGGATTGGTAAGAATGTTTCACATCTGTGTCGCGGTGGTTAACATGCGGGAACCGAGGAAATACTAACAAAAAATCGTGGACAGGTGAGGTTTTGCAGCTTCATGAAAAATATAGCTCTCATTTACGGCAGAGATGTCCGAAATATCGTGACCAACTGGGCGGCACTCGTGATTATTCTGGGGCTTATCGCATTGCCTTCTTTATATGCGTGGTTTAACATCAAGGCTTCCTGGGATCCTTACGGCAACACCGGGGGGATACCCATTGCTGTCGCCAATAATGACAAAGGCACGACGATCAGGGGCAATCCCATCAATTTGGGAAATGAAGTCATCGATTCCCTGAAAGATAATCACAAGCTCGGCTGGCGTTTCGTCAGTGAGGAAGATGCAGTAAAAGGTGCTAAACACGGAAAATATTATGCCAGCATCGTCATCCCCGATAACTTCTCGGCAACGATCGCAACCGTGCTCACTAATAATCCCACCAAAGCCGAAATATTATATTTCGTCAATGAAAAGATCAACGCCATTTCACCTAAAATTGCATCTTCTGGCGCAAGCGGCATCATTCATGAAGTCAGCAAAAACTTTGTTGAAACAGCCAATGGCACCATTTTCAAAATATTCAATACGCTTGGGATTGAACTGCAGGAGCAGCTGCCGACCATCGAAAAGGTGCGCTCCCTCGTGTTTAGATTGGAGAAAAGCTTTCCCGAAATCAATCACGTTGTCAATGTCGCCGCGAACGACATACATAAGTCGGATCAGCTTGTGAGTAAAGCGAAAACCGATCTTCCATTGGTGACCCAGATCGCGGAAAACGGACGGGAATTGGCAAGCAGCTTAGACAGCTTTTTAGCCCAATCCTCCGATGTGGTCAAGACAATCGCCCCAAACGTAAAACAGGACCTTCTTCTGCTTCAACAAACCGCGATTTCGGCGCAGGAGCTTACTTCTGTGTTGATGGATACAAACGCGGATCCGTCCGTCGTCACCGATACGCTAGACCTTGTATCATCCAGAATTGATCTCGGGCTCAAGGTTCAATCCCAGCTTATCAACTGGTTTGACCAATTAAACAAAGTAACCGGCAACCGCATCGGTTCCGTCAGTTCCAAGCTGCGACAGGTTCAGGATAAAATGCAGCAGCAGAAGGGGCTTGTCAGCAGCATCAGCACTACCGTCAAAAATGGCGAAAAACCCGCTGTCGATTTGGTCGACCGTCTGAATCAGGTTTCCGGAGACATCTCAGGAATCCTCGGCGATATCATTGGCCGTTTCGACAGTGAAATTGAACCGGCGATCTTAAGCGGTCTGAGCAAGGCGCAGCAAACGGCGGCAAGAACAAAAACGGTCTTAAACGATGCGCTGAATAACGTGCCGGACGTAGAAAAAATTCTAAGCGACGCATCTAAAGGGCTGACGCTCGGAAGCGAAGGGATTCGTGAGATCCAGAAGGATCTTCCAGGAGTTGAAGCCAAAATAACCGAACTCACCAAAAAAATGCGGCAGTTTGAAGCTGAAGGCAGCCTACAGGAATTGGTCAATCTTCTTAAAAACAATTTCCAGCTGAAAAGCGAATTTTTTGGTGAACCTGTCGTTCTAAAAGAAAATCAGCTGTATCCCATTCCGAATTACGGCTCTGCGATGTCACCATTCTTCTCTACATTGGCGTTATGGGTTGGGGCTACTCTGCTGGTATCCCTCGTGACGACTGAGATTCACAGTGACCAATCGTATAGAAACTTCGAGGTTTATCTCGGGAGATTTTTGATCTTCCTCACGATCGCGCTGCTTCAGTCGATTCTCGTCACGACCGGGGACATATTCCTGCTCGGGGCCTATGTCGTAAATAAGCCTTGGTTTATCATCTTCGGCATGATCAACAGCGTGGTGTTCATCCTCATCGTTTATACGCTGGTTTCGGTATTCGGCAATGTCGGCAAAGCGCTGGCGGTTGTGCTGCTCGTGCTTCAGCTTGCAGGTTCCGGCGGGACCTTTCCGATCCAGACCACGCCGGCCTTCTTCCGGGCAATCCACCCATTCCTCCCGTTTACATATGGGATCAGCATGATGCGTGAATCGGTCGGGGGTATACTTTGGGATATTGTATGGAGAGATCTTTTGACCATGTGCGTCTTCATTGCCATCACGCTGGTTGTCGGTCTTGCCTTAAAAGGCATCATCAATCAGCTTACGGCAGGTCTTGTGAAGAAGGCCAAGGAGAGCAAATTAATCCATTAAATGATGTAAGTCGAACCAATGATTGGACGGATGAAGGCAACCCGGTGAAATGTTCTAACGATCGCTGTTGTTCATTTACCAAAAAAGGTCGAATTCAGGGGCCTCTTTACTCCCTGAACTCGACCTTTTTTACTTCCTTGTATAATTGTATTGAATACATAAATGACGGTAATTGACCCTTTTACGACGTCACTTTTATTCCCTGAGCTAAGCATTGAATGCGGTACGAGGCTTCTCCCTTATCAACGACGATGGTGTTGAATCCTGCTTTTTCGGGCTGGTCGGTATGCTTGAGAGACAACCAGCCACGATCCAGTATGAGTTTCCGACTAAGGCCATCTCCTTCTGATCCGGTCGAAGCAGCTAGTTGATAAGCGGCAGCATATGCGGATACATCCCGTTTGATGTCATTAGTATAAATTTCTACTCCTGATAGAGCATATGGAATAGGCCAGGTACGCGAACGTTCGTATTCGATTAGCCATGGCATATGGGATCCAATGAATGCAGTCTTGAATGGAATGCTCGTCCCATCCTCAAGCGGCGCTTGTTGAACGTTGGGACCAATGAAATCAACACCCTGGCTGCGAGCGGCATCTATCATTGTATGCAATCCGCCTGTTGCTTCTAAGGCAACCCCAAATATCCCTTCCCGTTGTGACGCATAGGAGGCAAAGGCCGCACCAAGCGGTGTTGTACATGCCTCATTGGCATCATTTAATGAAATAAGTTCAAGAAAACCAGTCCCAAGATAGGCAACCTGTCCAATCGCACCTGGAAAAGGGATGACAGATTTAGAGAACTCTATGCCTGTTGCTTTTTGAATATCATTCATCGTATTATGTAAATCTCGAACAGCAATTGTTACGTGATCCAGATGCAGCATATGATAGTTCCTCTTTTCGATGTTATTTAGGTTTAATACGATGTTTCCAATGCAAAACCAACCTCTCTAAATGAGCTTCCGCTTCTTGCAGGAGCTGAATCTGCTGTCTGACCTCCTCAAGTCTCTCCTCATAGAAGGAGGTTGTACACTCTGCCTGATGATCGCTACTATGGTCAGAGAAGCCTTCGCAGTTCCGAAAAAGTCGCGCGAGCTCTTCCGTGCTTACTCCCAGTTTCAAATATAGCTGTATCTTCCGGACTCGCTCCACATCCAATTCATCATACATTCGATATCCGTTTTCTGAACGGGACGGTGTCAACAGATGCTTCTGTTCATAATAACGTAAAGAACGAAGACTGGCTCCGGTAAGCTGAGATAATTCACGAATATGCATATGGCACCAACTCCTTGTTTCACGGCCGTACATTTAGTGTAAAGGATGACATCATGTGAAGGTCAATATCTAAATTACCCATTGGGTAAATAAAGTTTTTTCACGTTGAAGAACAAAGAAACCGCACCCTTGTACATGGCAAATGGTATTGCCATTTTACTTAGGAACGGTTCCTTTTGTTTTATAGGGGAGTCTTTCTTTTCGGTCGTGAATTTTAAACGGAATCCTTCATCAAGTTATTCAACTCTTGAATCGTTCCCATTAGAAATTTTCTATTGCATTCCAGCAGTGCGAGACGGTGCCTAAAGGCAAGATTGACCCCAATGCCTTCCTCATGCGCCGGGATCGAGGAACATATCCCGATAAGCTGCTCTATCTTGCGAAGTTTAATCTCCAGCAATTCCTTCGCATCTTTCCGGTCGAGATGATCGATGAACATCAACCCGATATCTCCAGCCGGCGTTACATTTTCCGCGTGGATAAGGGAAGAACGGAGCAATTCAAAAAAAAGAAGTTTCCCCTTTTCGGTTATCGAATAAATTTGTCTCGGAGGCCGATTTCCTTCCTGCTCGACCGTGACATCTACACATCCCTGTTTGTCCAGCCTTTTCAAAATGGAATATGCCGTCGCCTTTTTCATATCGGACACCTGTCCCAAATTTCGCTCAATAAAATCATTAATCTGATATCCGTGCTGACTTTGCGTCATAAGCAGTCCCAAAACAAGCAGTTCACGTTCATCCATAACTAAAACTCCTTCGGCACTTTTGCAATACTATTAGTATAGTTATCCTTGACTAGAAGGTCAAAAAATAAATTCCCCAACATTTGCAAATGCACTGGAAGAGCAATATTCATGGACAATTCATTTTCTACACGCGGCAATGATAAATCTATGGCAGCTCGTATCCCAAAAACCTTGTTGTTCCAGGATTCGATGCAGCTCGCGTAACTGGTTTTCATACTTAATCACCGAAAAGTCCGGAATTTGCCACGGTATGACACTTAGATAATATACAATCGCTCCGAGATCAAAATATCTTGTGCGGGTAATCTCTTCTTCTCTCTTTATCACTTCAAAATACGGTTTAAGCTCCGAAACCGCATAATCCAAGTTCCAATGGGCAAACTCATCATTTGGCGCCTGCAAAAAGTCGTTAAACTCCTGATCATTCCTGCCCCCAACCTGCTGGGTTATAAAGCAGCCTCCCGGTTTCAGAATCCGGTGAACCTCCTGCGGGTTATAGGATTCATGGCGGTTGATCACCAGGTCGAATTCCCCGCCCTCAAAAGGCAGATTGCCATCCTCCGTTATGTATGCCACCTTTACCCCAAGCGGTTCGAGCCTTTGCCGCGCAACCTCAACATTAGGCGCATATCCTTCCGTTGCGCAGGTATGGGCAGGGAGATTGCCCAAGCTCGACAAAAATTCACCACCTCCCGTCCCCATATCCAGCATGGCCTCAGATTGCCGTAAAGCCTGAAGGACGAGATTAAAATAATTCCAGCGCAGCGGAAACTCCTGCATTCTGCCCGATTTCCCCAGATAAGAAAAGTCCCAGCCGCTAAAGCTCATATCCGTGGACCGCAACACTTCTTCAAATGATAGACCCTCCAGAAGTTTCACTTCAAATAACACCCCTTCGTTTCTATTTGTTCAATGGTACATTTTCTATATATGCCCAAAAGGGCCTGCTCAGGATAATATCCTGAGCAGGTTCAACGAACATAACATCATATCGTTATCTATTCATCATTGTGTGGTGCCGATTCTCTCTATCAACTTCGATTGAAATAATTTTGCCGGGTAACTTAACTCCCTGTTTTTATGAACAATCAATCCATGTATGGAATAGTTTGCTAAACCTATGGGAAGCACTTTGAGTTCGCCGCTTTCGAGTTCCTTTTCCACCGCAATTTCCGGAACCAATGCATACCCGATCCCGCATTTGATGGATTGCTTAATCATTTCCAGACTCGGAAGTTCAATCGCTTCCTTAACGTTGATTCCCACTTCCTGTAGCGCCCTGCTTGCCTGTGTATGATACAAGCAATCGGTTCCGAAGCTAATCATGACCTCTTGGTTTAATCGCTCAAGTCCCTCGTGTCCAACTTCCAGCGCCAAGGCATCCGATGTGACAAAAATCAATTTTTCCTCAACCAAAGGGTAAAACAGGATGTCATTTCGCTGCGGGTCGCGGCACAATGCCAAAATCAATCGCATGATTCAGCACTTGATCCAGAATATCTTGATGGAATCCAGATTCAACTCGAAACTTGACCTTCGGAAATTCCTTCATGAAATGTTGCATAAACGAAGAGAACCTCGTCAGAAAAAAAGATTCCTGCATACGAAGATAAACCGTGCCTTGGGCTTGCTCGATCTCATTCATCGCTTCTTCGATCGAATTCCCCAAATGGATCAATTGCATATTTCATGAGTTTTTCACCCGCTGCCGTTGGCTTGACTCCACGAGATAATCGATGGAATAACTTCTGCCCGCAAGCTTGCTCCAAAAGCTGAATATGTGTTGTCACGGTGGATTGAACATATCCCAGTTTATCTGCTGCACGGCTAAAACTTTGTTCCTCCATCACAACAATAAAGGTTTTGGAAAATCTTCCTTCCAACAATTCAATCTCAGTGATCCCCTCCTGATATCGAAAAACGAAATACATGATATCGATTACTCTCATGACTGCGATACCTGATTCCATGATATCATGAATCCCGTAAGAAAATAAGAAATAGATTTTGAAATTCGATGGGAAAGCGAGAGGAAGTAGTTATGAATAAAAAACAAGGTTTTAGACTCGGGGTTTATGTTTTCAAAGATGCTGAAGTCGTTGATTATGCGGCACCTTACGGCATATTTTCTGTAGCCAGGAGGCTTGATCCCGAACTTGATGTTTTTCTTGTCGCAGATTCTTTAAGACCCGTCCAGACGCAAGCCGGTCTTACGGTGCACCCTAACTACAGTTTCAATGAAATGCCTGATATGGATGCGTTTCTAATTCCAGGCGGTTTCGGAACAAGACAGGAAACTTACAATAAACGGCTGCATCAATATATTCGATCTCTGCCCGAAACAACATTACTGACCAGCGTATGCACAGGTTCCTGGATCTATGGAAACATGGGACTGCTGGATGGTCTTCCCGCTACAAGCCGGAAAGAACCGGATCGGCTCGAAGCATCGGAAATGGGTAAAGTGCCGATCGATCGTCTTGCCGAAATTGCACCCACTTGTAGAATTAGCAGAGCACGAATTGTTGATACCGGCAGAATCATTACCGGAGCCGGCATCGCATCCGGCATGGAAATGGGCTTCCATTTGCTGAGACGAGCCGGATACGAAGAAAACTTCATTTTAGAAGTGGCCAGAGTAATGGAGTATTCCGAAGCTTTCGGCGTCTACAAAAATGATATTGAATATTTCAACCAAACGTGCAATTGAAGAAAAAAACAAAGTTTTGGGGATTCCAAGTATTCTGTGCTATACTGAGTCTACCATTAACTGTACCTTTACCATTTCCCTACCCACTTTCTTGGGTAGGGTTTTTAATTTGTTTTTCTAGACAACAAAAAAACAGACCCTTAATAAAGAGTCTGTTTTTTTTGTTGTCATTTTTAAACTTTTTGAACGTTAGTAGCTTGGGGTCCACGTTGACCTTGTTCTACGTCAAAAGTAACTCTTTGACCTTCGTCAAGGGATTTGAAGCCTTCGCCTTGAATAGCTGAGAAATGAACGAATACATCTTCTCCGCCTTCACGTTCGATAAATCCAAAACCTTTTTCTGCGTTAAACCATTTTACTGTACCTTGCTCCATTGTAATTTCCTCCTAGTGTGATATCCACACATATAATACTATCCTTGCTCTCAGATCATCAAGACGAAATCCGAACAAAAATAATTCTTTATTAGAATAACAGTAAATCGAACGAATAGCAATTAATTTGAGTTGTTTGTTAAACGGAATTAGATTGGGCTGTTTAAATATGCTGATTAGATATATGCCACAAGCTCATCCTGCGTGATTCCTTTTTCCCTGTGTTTGGCCACAATGAGTAATTTGTTATTCAGTAAACGGGACACGATAGCTCTATAAAAACAGTCGAAAGAAGCCATTTTTTTGATCAATGTCATTAAGTTTAGCTCAAAGATAAGACCGGGAATAAAACTGGAATCCGAAACGGCATGGGAAAACGTCCTGTGCCGTTTGATTTTTGGTGTAAATAAGGAAAAAAGCGTACAGCAAACAAAGCGGATGGAACATCCGCTTAAAAAAATGTTCATGTGAAACGAATTATGCTATTCTGTAAACGAAGCTAACGACTGATTTCCATTGGATTTTGCGCGTATTCTTCTACCCTGGGCGAATGGGTCGAATCGGCAAAATGTTTTTGCGAATCAGCGCTTCAACATCCGGCGAGGGTCCATCGCCTCGAGAGCGCAGTCGTTGCATAATCTTCGTGGCTGAATCATGGCGTCCAAGTAGAGTCTGTTGTCATAAGCTGCATTCAAATGCAGAAGGTTAAAGCCTTTCGTGTTCGGTTGACTTTGAAATTAGGTGTCTGTATCCGCAGAGTCTGTTGCGATATGTAAATCCGAACCGTCAATGGCGAGTAATCGATACCCTCGGTAGTCCTTGATGTCCGTATACGATTGTGTAAATTCGTGAAACAAGAATTCTACAGCAGACGGCAGGATCTTATTCCTCTGCTGGACAAAAGCCGAAGTGGTTGCGGTGTTAACGTCATAGCCCTGCGATTCTAAGAGTTCCTTGTATAGGCTGTTGCCCCCCCATGGAGATCAGGAGTTGCATAACCGTTTCAAAGAGCAGCTTTTTCTTACGGGTAAAATCTTTTTCAGGGTTTTTGACATAAGGTGCAGGTGCGGCTGCCTCATTTCTCGGATGAGGGATGTCAACGTTTCTTTTAGCGAATTTGCGTACTCATTCATGGGCGTAACCTCCTCGTTTTTCAGGGGGCTTCGCCACACTTTTCCACCTACTTGTCAAGTCCTCTTTTTCTTTTCCGTGCAAAAAGAAGGCTCAACATCATGATTAGTGCTTGACGAAAAAGCGAAAGTAGTGGAGGGGACGGAATCGATCTGAAGAAGCGACAGCGTTCGCCTGAAAGCTTTCCAAAGGAAAGCTAGCTTCGGAAGCATAAGCTGTCTCCGAATTCCTACCTTTTGAAAAATAGAATCAAGAAATTTGGAGACAACAGCGATCGGAAGAACGATCCGTAACCGCAGCGGGTCACCTCGCATAATATCAAGAACTAATTTCAGTATTGAGCCAATAAAAGAGCGGGCTATCTTTTTGATAGCCTGCTCTTTTATTGATATTTGGTCTTGCGCCTTAACTTAATGACATTATTTTTTTGATCGGCTGCTTTTTTTAACGGGCAGGATAGTTGAAGATAGTTTCCCATAATATGGTTCATTTTGGCGAGTAACATAAAGAGTGATTTCTTCGTCTAAATCATATCAAACTAATATGATTGGCGAGGCTAAAATGAAATTTAGAAATATGATTTGGATTTCCATGTGCACTTTGTTGTTAACTGCTTGCGGGGATAAGATTAATACCCTATCATCACTGGGCGAAACGGATTCAAGTAGAGCAGCCATGTCTCAACAAACAGATCCAATCCTTGATTTTCAGAAAAAAGTTATACCTGTTGTAGAAGAAGCTATACACGGACAATTCCCAAAGGAAAATAGACTCGAGTATTTTGACTACTATTTCGATAATGATAATCTGAAAGTAGTGTTCTTGGTCGATAAAGAAGAAACGTCAGAGATGAAGTCGCTTCATCAGGAACTAACAGAGAGGCTTGGTGATAAAGTAGTATTTAAAAAAGCCAAGCATAATCCAGAAGCCCTTCGCGATTTAACTGACCAAGTTAGTGACTATGTCCAGAAACTCCGTCTTACAGGGGGCTATTCTGTCTTTTCTAGGTCATAAAGGCACTAAGCAGGTAATTATGGATTATAATGTATTGAAGAATTACAATAGGGAGAATTACAATGAAGAAAATACTAAGTAAAACAGGCACATCAACAGTATGTGTCATCCTACTTATCGTGATCATTACTACTATAGTTTGTTGGGATGAACTTGGGAGTTTGGTAAGGACAGGAGATTATAGTAATACGGATAATATGGTGAAAACCATAATGTCCAAATCGGCCACTCCAGGAGTAGCAGTGGTATTGTTAAAGCAAGGCAAGACAGAATATAAGAGTTACGGATATGCAGATGTTAAAAATAAGAAGAGGGTAACTGAAGAGTCATTATTTGAATTGGGATCGACTACAAAAGCATTTACGGCTTTGGCCGTTATTTTATTAGAAAATGAGGGACACTTATCTCAATCAGATTCTATTACAAATTATATTCCTTCGTTTGAGCCAACCATTAAGGGTGAGAAAGTTAATATTACTATTAATCAGTTGTTAGCTCATACAAGTGGAATTCCACCGTGGAGTATTCGGTTAATTCCTGAGGGTACTACGGAGGATATGCTTGAAAAAACTATACATAATGTTTCAGACATTGCGTTAGACACGTATCCTGGGACAGCATACAATTATGCCACCGTTAATTATGATGTTTTAGCGATGATTATTGAAAAAGTCACAGGCAAACGTTATCAGGATTACATAACTGAAAACATACTGGTTCCTTTAGGAATGACTGATAGTTATTTTTCAACAGGTCAGGAAAAGGAATCTGATAAACTTACCAAAGGATATCGTGTATTATTTGGTAAGGACTTAGAATATAATGCCCCTAGATATTATGGGAATATCGCTGCAGGATATTTGGTAACGAATTCAAAAGATTTAGAACGCTGGATTAATGCCCAAATGGGGATAAGCGATATACCAGATAATCTATTGAATGCTATACAACAGTCTCATCAAGTCGACATCAAAACGGCTGGATATGAAGAGGACAATCAATACTATTCATTCGGATGGAGTATTGATACAAAAAATAGAGTTGTTCGTCATAGTGGAGCTAATCCTAATTATTCCTCACAGGTTATTATTAATTTAGAAAAGCAGCAGGCTATTTTTGTACTGGCCAATATGAATTCAACTGCACCATCGCTAATTGCTAATAATATATATGAAAATATGAATGATAGTCCTATGAATAAATTTAATTATGATGACGTTTATGTATTAATTGATTTGATATTTTCATTCTTAGTAATAGTAGCAGTCGCTAACATATGTCTTAAAGCAATTAAACTAGTTAGAGGAATAAAACTAAACATTAAAGATGAAAAGACAAGATTTAGGAAGTTAATTGGAAGTAGTGTCAGACTTATCTTAAGCATTATGTTTTTGGCATTGGTATTCATTTGGCCTTATCTATTCAACAATAGTTATTATATGATAAGGGTGTGGATGTCGTATTCAATATTTATTTGGATGGGTCTCGCTGCAATCAATTGCATTTTATCGATGATTATTAATATTAAAAAAATAGTAATAATTAGAGGAAGCTTATAAAAAAATCAGGGTCGTTATGATTGGTAATATTAATCAGGGCGGCTATCGTTCTGTAAATGGTATTTTCACTATAAAAGGAAAAACAACAGATTATCAAGATAATCCAATTGAAGAAAAGCCTGAAAATAAGGGACTAATAAAGAATTATGGAGAACGGTGGATTTTTGAATAGTTAAGAAAATATAGAAAGTTCCATTAAACGGGAAACGTTAGTTCAATGATATAGCGGCAGTCTTGGACTTTATTTTCTTGTCCGTGACTGCCGCTAACATGTCGAGAACGACGTTCAAGCTTCTTTATTTTCCGTATCAGATTTTCGATTAGCCGCCCAATACTATTTCCGCATTTACCCTAACACAACCCGATCATCAGAAAGCTTATGTCCACTGATTTGCTCAAACTCTGCGAGCAGTGCCTCGACCGTCAGGTTCCTCTTTCGCTTTTCGTCAAGATCGAGAATAATCCTTCCTTTGTCCATCATGATTAATCGGTTGCCGAGACGGATAGCCTGTTCCATATTGTGCGTCACCATGATCGTTGTCAGCTTCATTTCTCTCACAATGCTGTCCGTGAGCCGGGTGATGAGTTCCGCTCTTGCCGGGTCCAAAGCGGCAGTATGCTCATCCAGCAACAAGATTTGTGGTTCGGTAAAGGTTGCCATCAAAAGGCTCAGCGCCTGCCGTTCACCACCGGAGAGCATACCCACCTTGGCACGAAGTCGGCTTTCAAGGCCGATGCCCAGACGCTGCAGCTGCTCGCGGAACATCGCACGTTTTTTGGAGTTAATGCCAATCCCTAGGCCGCGCCGCTTCCCTCTTGTATAGGCCATGGCCAGATTTTCCTCGATCGTCATATGTGGAGCCGTTCCGGCCATCGGATCTTGGAACACTCGTCCGATCCAGCGGCTCCGACGGAATTCCGGAACTTGGCTGATCACCTTGCCGCTAATCCGTACTTCCCCCACATCCGGTTTCATAACGCCGGAAATAATATTCATCAGCGTCGATTTCCCCGCACCGTTACTGCCAATGACAGTTACAAAATCACCCGGACTCAGTCGTAGCCCAATATCATTTAGAGCAATTTTCTCGTCTGGAGTACCGGGGTTAAATAGTTTGGAAACCTGTGTTATTTCCAGCATTATAGATCACCCCCAATGGTCTGGTTGTTAGAAATGTCCCCTAAGCTGGATATTTCAGCTGACCGTTTCTTCGCCAGCTTTTTCTGTTTCAACGCCCGGCTCGCAGTCGGGAAAACAAGCGCAACGATAACGATGATGGCTGTGATCAACTTCAAGTCCGAGGCATCAAGCCATTCCACACGGAGCGCAAGCGCTACAACGATCCGATAGACAATCGAACCAAGCACGACGGCAATCGTCGCATGAATGACATTTCTTGCCCCGAAAATTGCCTCGCCTATAATGACCGACGCCAGTCCGATTACGATCATCCCGATTCCCATCGATATATCCGCGAAACCGGAATGCTGGGCGATCAGTGCGCCGGATAACGCCACCAGGCCATTGGAAAGGCTGACGCCGATGATTTTGGTCGTATCCGTATTTGCGCCGAAACTTCGGATCATCCGGTCGTTATCACCTGTGGCTCGCAGCGCCAATCCGAGATCCGTATGGAGGAACCAATTCATAAGAAGCAAAATGAAAATAGCAAGAATCGGAAGGAAGATCCAAGGATTTATTGAAGTAAAAACGGTATCCACACCAATCATTGCGATGTTGGGTTTCCCGCTCGTAATTCGCATATTAATGGAATAGAGGGCAATCATCATCAAAATACCAGATAAGAGACCGTTGATTTTACCTTTTGTGTGCAAAAGTCCCGTGCAAATCCCCGCCGCGAGCCCTCCCAAAAACGCAACAAAGCTTGCCAGCCAAGGATTCACTCCATGAGCAATCATTACAGCAGCAATGACTCCACCTGTTGTAAAGCTACCGTCAACGGTCAGATCCGGGAAATCAAGAATCCGGAAAGTAATGTAGACGCCAAGAGCCATCAATGCGTATAAAAGACCAAGTTCAATTGCACCCAGGATTGAATTCAACATAAAACTACCTCCCTATGACATCAAAGGAGTGGACGAAGGATTTCGCCACTCCCCAGCAACCTAAGTTCCAATGCTATTGAATGATATTTTGCTCTTTATCTTGAACCTCGTTTTTCATCTCGTCCGTAACCGTAATGCCTTGTACCGCAGCAGCTTTAAGATTCAGTATTAAATCAAGCTTCTCCTGCATCGTTACTTTCATGTCTCCCGGATTTTTGCCATTTTTCAAAATATCCACTGCCATTTGGCCAACCTGGTAGCCATGATCAAAGTATTTGAATCCTACCGTTGCAAATGCACCTTTCTCTACAGTATCGCGGTCGCTTGAGAAGAACGGAATGTGATTTTCATTGGCAACCTGGACAATGGTATCTGCGCCGCTGACAACCGTGTTATCCAGTGTAATGAAAATGGCGTCAGCACGTCCGATTAAGGATTGCGCAGCCTGCTTCACTTCAGAGGTATTGGTTACCGCTGCCTTCACCACTTTGATATTATGCTTGCCTAATGCTTCCTCTGCGTTTTTGGCCATCACTACCGCATTCTGTTCGCCTTCATTAAGAACAATTCCAACTGTCTTAACATTCGGGAAGTTACTCGCGATGAAATCCATCAGCTTCTGAACAGCTGCCGGGTTCGTATCGGAAACTCCGGATACGTTGCCGCCCGGTTTATCCAGGTTGGATACCAACATGGCATCAAGAGGATCCGTTATGGCAGCGAACAACACCGGCTTATCCTTCACTTTCTGAACAATGGCTTGAGCCGAAGACGTAGCGATGGCCAGTACCAAATCATCCTTGTCGTCAGCAATCGTCTGCGCGATCGACAAATTATTGGTGGAATCTCCTTGTGCATTTTTATAATCCACTTTCAAGTTGTCGCCCTCGGAAATTCCCGCATCCTTAAGTGCCGCCAAAAATCCTTCGCGCGTCGCATCCAGCGAAGGATGCTCCACAATTTGAGAAATCGCAATTTTGTAGGTTTTCTTATCTGGCTGACTCCCTGCTCCTTCCGACTCTGCTTTTTTACTGTCTGAATTTCCGCAACCCGCGAGCGCCGTTACCATGAGCGCCGATATTACAATTGCTAACCATTTTTTCATAAACATCAATGCCCCCATTCGATTTTTTACGACAACGCTTTTACGTTAGAAAGCAATAAAGATTTTTAGTAAAAAAAACTCTACCGAAGTACTTCCTAAGAAGACAGACCGCTTTCAGTAGATGTTTTCCTTACAATATCAAGATGTGTTTTCCTGAAGCTTATACTTCCTGATATCTCATAAAAAGAAGTGTCGCTTTCAGCTTAGAATCATTTAGTCCTTAACTCTCAATTGATTATTCATAATAATATATGGGCACTCCGCATCCGTCAATCGGTAAAAAGCAAAAATTTGAAACTTTTTATCGGAATATATTGCATATTATTCCGATCCCTGTACCTTAACGTTTTTACTTTTCCAACCGTCGGATCACTTCTTTTAAAGGCATACTTTCCATTCCGGGTATTTCCAGGTCATAATGCTCAAAAGGAAATGTGCTCGTCATCTCGTTCGGAACAATCACCGTATGAAGTCCAGCTTTTTGTGCGGCTATGAAACCGTTCAGCGAATCCTCGAAGGATATCGCTTCCTCCGGTTGTACCCCCAGCCTTTGCATAGAGAGAAGATACAATTCGGGATCCGGTTTGACCTTCTGAACCAGATCTGCTGTATTGATGGAATCAAAATAGTCATGCAGATCAAACTTCGTCAGATACGGTTCGATCCAGTTGAAATAAGAACTGGAAGCAAGTCCAACCTTCAATCCAAGCTCACCTGCTTCACGCAGATAATCCACTACGCCCGGTCTCGGCTGAATATGCTGCAATAGTTCGCGATACACCACATCGACCTGCTTGCGGATCACTTCGGAGTCTACTTCATGCTGCAGCATCTCGGCCAAATGTGTATATGGGTTAAACGCATCAAAAGAAGTCCCTACACACTTAGCATACGTTTCAAGCGGCAATTCCTTGCCATATGAGCCATATACCTTGCAGAAAGCGTGGTATGCTGGAGTTTCTGTATCGACGATCAATCCGTCGAAATCGAATATCACTGCCTTGATCAATTCGCTCACCTTTTCATTGTCGTATTTAAGCCTACAGAAACAGTTCTCCGCCTGGGGCGGATTCCCCTTTTTATCACCAAATCAAATAAGCCGGACGCACCCCGGCGCCCGACCTCAAAAATAAAAAGATTTTTAAATAATGTCTTATAAACTTAAAATGCTGCAGCCATGTTACAGACGTGTAATTTGAACCTGCTGCTGCAACCGCTCCACAACTTCAGGATCAATCATTCCCGCCTGATCAGTCATGGCATTGGAGGTTCCAGCCGCTGAAGCCAGAGCAAGCCCATCCTCGAAGGATAAACCTCTTGCTAGGGATACGGCCATTCCGGCGACAAAGGAATCTCCACAGCCAACTGTGTTCACCACATCCACCTTTGGCGTTTTAACCCGGTAACAGCCTGTCTTGGCCGCAATCATGGAACCAGCTCCTCCTAAAGAAACGCTAATCCGGTCCATATCGTATTTTTGCAGCAGCGTTTCTGTAGCTTTCCGGAGAGCTGCTTCATCCTCCACTTCGATATCGAGCAGTGCCGCCACTTCGTCCTCGTTCGGTTTGATCATATCTGGCTTGGCTTCGAGCCCGAAACGCAACGCGTCGCCGCTAGCATCCAAAATGACATAAGCTCCTGCTTCCTTGGCGATCGAAACTAGTTTGACATAATAATCCTTTGGGACACCAGCAGGCAAGCTGCCGCTGAAACAGACGATTCTGGACCGGGAGGCAAGCTCGCGAATTTTCGTTTCCATAGCCTTTTGCGCCGCTTCGTCAACGTTTGGTCCCGGCTCAAGCAGCTCAGTGGAAGTCCCCTTTTCCTCGTCAAGAATGTTTAAGCAAAGCCGCGATTCCCCTGCAACGGACACAAAATCATGAGCGATCCCGATCTGGTCGAGCAGCTGCTTGATAATCTCTCCATTCATCCCGCCCACGAAGCCGGTAGCCGTAACAGGCTCTCCGAGCTGGGCAATCACCTTGGCCACATTGTTACCTTTACCGCCCGGAGCGGCGTTAAAGCGCTGGACCCGGGATACCTTGCCCAGTGGAAACGCAGGAAGGTAATACGTTTTATCAATGGCAGCATTCAGTGTAACCGTTGTAATCATATCTTTTTCCGTCATCCAATCCTTAGCTTGTCATGTGAGCGTCATGCTGCTTGATGGACGCGGGGAAGGCCCTGATTCTCTCCATGCTCACAACCGCTATGTAATCTCGATGTTCCCCGGGTAATCCGTTCCCGAAACCTAATGTAGGGTGCCCTCGGACAAACGGACACATCGGCAATAATCCAAAGTATACCTGCAGTTTTGAAATTGTACAACGCTTCCATATCCCGAAGACAAGGAGGTGTTGCTACAAGTTCACCACATCTAAATGGCGGCGGCAGTTATACAAATCACACACCCATTCTTCATCGCGCTTGCGGATCAGCGTCACGGATGTATTGTGAAGATGCTCCCTTACATCCATATTCGGAACAAGAACCGGCAGAAGCGTCGAAATGAGGGCCCCGTGACTCACAATCAGAATCCGCTGTCCCGGATGCCGAAGGCATATTTCCCTGACGGCCTCGGTTCCGCGCAGAATCATGGACTCATCAGTTTCAATTCCCAGTTCGAACTGATCCCAATCCTCCCCCCACATGCGGATTCTCTCATCCTCGGTTGTGCCTTCCATTTTTCCACAGCCCATTTCCCTCAGTCGTTCATCCGCATAAAGCGGAATATTCAGCGCCTCAGCGATGGTTGCCGCCGTCTCCTTTGCCCGGGATAAATCGCTGGTATATATAGCATCCCACTGCTCATTTTTAAAACGCTCCGCGAGTGCTCGTGCCTGGGCTCTACCCGTATCGTTTAGCGGAATATCGGTTTGCCCCTGCGCTCTTCTTACCACATTCCAATCCGTAATGCCGTGCCTTACCCATCCAATCGTCGTCATGTGTTCCCCCCTGCTTTCAGTCAGCAAAAAAAGTCATATGCCCTTTCTCTTTCCTGTAATAATCCAATCGATCCTCCAGCGTGCCCGTATGCAGCTCAAATCGGTGGCCGTCCGGATCCAGAAAATATATCGAACGCTTATCTCTTTCGTCACGCACTCGCCCGGGCAGGATTTGAACGCCCAGCTCCTGAAAATGCAAATACCACTGATCAAATTCCTCATCAGCAACCGTAAATGCGATATGAGTATAGGTCTGCGGCACGGATTCACGTTCAACGTCCTCTTCATTTAATGCAATCCACAGCCCGTCCAGATCGAAGTAAGCCAGCTTTCTTCCCTTGACGAGCAATTTGGCTCCAAATACATTTTCGTAAAAAGATATCGAAGTTTCCAACTCCGAAACGGAGAAACAAAAATGATTAATCCCCTGTAATTTCATTCAGCCGCTCCTTTCGAGCCCGGACGATCCAGCAAGCATTATTCCAGATAAACCGTACTCCGTTTCATAGTTACACTGGATTCCCGGACAATCAATCTTGGTTCAAACTGAACCCGTTCATATACGCCCTGTACGTTTTCGCGGATCCGCTTCAGCAGCAGTTCCGTAGCGAGCCGTGATACTTCTACCCCCATGATGGATACTGAGCTGACCTGCGGCGATGTAATCGTCGTCCAAATATTGTTGTCGATGCCGACAACGGCCACATCCTCCGGCACTCGCACCCCAAGCTCCTTGAAACGGTTGATGAGTCCGATCGCGACCATATCGTTACCGGCATAGACGGCATCCGGCATGTTTTTCAGGCTTTTAAAATAATCCGCAGCTTTCGCTCCCGTGTTCAAGGAAAAATCCTCGCCAAAATACACAAGCGATACATCCACATGACTGAGAGAATTTTCGTAGGCGTTATACCGCTCTTCAATGATGTCTCTCGGCGCTCCGGCATAAGCGATTCGCGTCCGGCCAATGCTGATAAGATGCTCCATCACAAGACGGCCTTCCGGTTGAGACAGGCATACCACGTCCGCCTTGATGTTTTCGGTGAGCTTCTTGCCGTAATTGATAACGGAAATGGGCACTTGAGATTTATTAACCAATTCCACAAACGAATTCGGGTATGCCAGCGGCAGAATGATCAGTCCATCGACATGCAGCTTTTTTACATCCCGAATGGTCTCCAGTTCAATATTCCCGACGCCGGACGTATTAATATTAACGACACGATATCCATGCTGCTTGGCAGCCTGCTCCACGGACCACGCGATTTCGGGCATGAAGGCATTGCGGATATCCGGAACGGCAAGTGCAATCTGGTTCGTGTTCCGAATTTTCAAACTTTGCGCCGCAATACTCGGAATAAAACCAAGCTCATCGATTGCCCGCAGCACTTTAGCTTTCGTTTTCTCGCTGATGCCGCCGGAATCATTGATGGCCCTAGACACTGTTGCTATCCCGACACCCGCTTTTTTCGCCACATCCTCAATGGTTACTTTTGTGTTGTCTGACATACCCCAAATCCTTTCACCAAATCTTGTACTGTACTGGAATCGTTTCCCGATAGTTCAATCTTTCCGAAAAGGTCATATCTATATTATACCATTAACGGCTTTATCAATAAATCACGCAGGGGGATTCTAGCAGAAGCTTAGCCATCAACAATTCATCCCTAAAAATTGAAAGCGGCGCCATTTGCTGTTACTACGTTATTCTAGCTAAAAACCTTTTTTAATTTCCATTTATTCCTCCGCTAAAAATGCTCAAGCCCGCGTCAGTTCTACATGTGCAAAAAGGCACAAATTATATATAAATTCTGCAATATAAAAAACTCTTCATTTTAAATTTGACAATGTTATACGGTTATGACATATTAGTTTTCGGAAACGTTTCCGAAATGAGCGCGATAAGCTCATCCAAAACATATTAAGCATTTATCATATAAATTGGAGATGACTTAAATGAAAGCACTTAGATGGCATGGACAAAAAGATTTGCGTCTTGACGACATTCAAGAACCTGTTGCAACAAAAGGCAAGGTTAAAATTAAAGTGGAATGGTGCGGCATTTGCGGTAGCGACCTGCACGAATATGTTGCCGGACCGATCTTCGTCCCTCAAGCAGAAGCTCATCCGCTGACAGGCGAAAAAGCTCCGATTGTCATGGGCCATGAATTTTCCGGACAAGTCGTAGAAATCGGCGAAGGCGTGACTAAAGTTGCCGTTGGCGACCGCGTTGTTGTTGAGCCTATTTTTTCTTGCGGCGAATGCGTAGCTTGTAAGCAAGGTAAATACAATTTGTGTAATAAACTAGGATTCCTCGGTCTTGCCGGCGGTGGCGGTGGATTCTCCAGCTACGTAAATGCTCCTGAAGTTATGGTTCACAAAATTCCTGAATCCGTATCTTTTGAACAAGGCGCACTTGTTGAACCATCCGCTGTGGCGCTGCATGCTGTACGTCAAAGCAAACTGAAAGTCGGCGATAAAGCAGCCGTATTCGGTACAGGCCCAATCGGTCTGTTGGTTATCGAAGCGCTAAAAGCTTCCGGTGCATCTGAAATCTATGCCGTTGAGTTGTCTCCAGAACGTAAACAAAAAGCCGCTGAACTCGGTGCCATCGTTATTGATCCAAAAGAATACGATGCTGTAAAAGAAATTCAGAAACGCACCAATGGCGGCGTGGATGTTGCTTATGAAGTCACTGGCGTACCTGTAGTTCTAACACAAGCACTTGAATCCACTCGCATGGGTGGAGAAATGATGATTGTCAGCATCTTCGAAAAAGAAGCTTCATTCCACCCAAACAGAGTCGTCTTGATGGAACGCAGCATTAACGGTATTATCGGCTACCGCGATGTATTCCCAGCTGTCATCAGCCTGATGGAACAAGGTTACTTCCCTGCAGAAAAACTCGTAACCAAACGCATTTCGCTGAATGATGTTCTTTCCGAAGGCTTCGAAACACTTCTGAAAGAGAAAAACCAAGTGAAAATTCTCGTTAAACCGGAATAATCGGATTTCTCCTTCATTTTTTATCTATCCAGTTTCATCTCTATAATGTTAAAGCCGGGTCTCCCAATGGAGAACTCCGGCTCTTTTTTTGAGATGATTCAGTGAAATAGCGGAAATTCATGAAAAAGGAGCAGCTGCCGAGGCAACTACTCCTTTTTGACTTGGTGCTTACAGCTACTCTAGCGATATCCTGCAATATAAATTTGGCGGATAAATTCTCCGCCATCCTTACACTTTATCGATCACATATGCAATTTGGCGGCTGTGATATAGCTCGAAAGCCTGCTGCATCTTCAGCAGATAGGTAGGATCCTGGCTGGAGCATGCAAAGCGTATGTCCCCTCCGCCTCGTTCTCCCAGAAGCCCCTTCTCAGCTAGAACCTGAGTGAGCCTGCGGACGGTACCGCGGCTGCCGTCAATGATCTTCACGTGTTTGGGCAGAATCTTGCTCAGCAATGGCTTGTAAAACGGAAAATGGGTACAGCCCAAAACTAGTGTGCCATAGTCATTCAGATTGTAACTGGAGAATTTTTCACTGAAATAAGCCAGAATCACCGCGGGGTCAAATTGCATGGCTTCGCAATATGTCACCAGTTCGGGTAGCGGGAGCGAATCCACGATACTATGGTCGTCCACGCGGGAAATAAGCTGTGTATATTTGGACTGATGGAGTGTCAGCGGTGTTGCTGCCACCAGAACTCTTTTCCCGGTCTCACGGTTCATTTCGACGGCCGGCTTTACAGCAGGCTCCATCCCGATAATTGGAAAGCTGTATTCCTGACGCAGTTCTTCCGCTGCGGCGCTTGTCGCGGTATTGCACGCGATCACCAGCGCCTTAATATCTTCTTGTAGAATTTGATTCAGCGACTCACGCACAAAGTCCTGCACCTGCTCCTTGGTTTTTGTGCCATATGGTACGTGAAGGGTATCGGCAAAAAATAAAAAGTCTTCTTTGGGCAGTTGCTTTACGGCTTCAGAAAGTACGGTCAACCCGCCTAACCCTGAATCAAAAAGCGCAATTCGCATGTTGTTCACCTGATTTTTTCATAGATTCATTTCTGTCGTTCTTAGTTCCCATATATGATAAAAACCAAATTTTTGCCAAATGTCAAGGGCAAGGGACATGGTAAAATAATACACCCCGTTCAAATCCCCTAAAACGCCCCTCCACCTCCCACTCTGAATCTAGCTATGCTTCCTTGATCATGCAAACAAAATCGGTTTCATGTCCATTTATGGGCGAAGTAAATATGAAGGTTTGCCGGAAGCCCACCTTTTCATAGGTACGGATAGCCCGCAGATTAAAAGCAGCTACGACAAGCCGTGTCCCTCTATCAGGAAAAGCGGTTCTCGCATACGCCATGCCCTCCTCTACAAAATGGGTTCCCCGACCCTGTCCGGTTAGCTCGGGTTTCATCCCAAGTCCAAAATCGATTAAAGAGTCATCCTCATAAATCCCTGCTTCGTATCCGCCCGGAACGCGCGCCGAAATGCCCGTACAATAAAACCCAATCAAATTTCCTTCCTCGTCCCTAGCGGATACATAGTCGCCATTTATCAGATCGGCGATATTCTCTTCGCTTCCGTCCATGCTGTATAAGTCATACGGTTCGGAGTATTGCCATTCCGCGATAATGGCAGCATCTTCTCGATTCATTCGATTCAATCTCTTCATTGCTTCCACTCAACTTCCTCCTAATTATAATACAATATCAATTGCTTGTTTCTAAAGTAGCATTTGCCCTGGTCCCTGATAATAAAAAAGCCGTAAGGTCCAGACTATATACCTTTCTGATTTTCCGGTTTACAAGATAATGAACCCTTATCGTACGGGCAGGCCAAGGAAGATTCTCCCAAAGATAGTATAACACGGATTCAGATACGAGAAATGCTCTGAGTTACCCCACATATCTGGTTTGGTATCGCTGCTTGTTCGGCGCTTAGGAAGAGCCCGAAATATGATCATCGCGATACGTAAAAAGCCGGGTGATTTCACCCGGCTTTTCAAGCGACCTTTAGAATGTATACAAATCCTTAGTCATTTATTAAAACATAAACCATCTTGGCGATTTCCGCACGAGTTACTTTCCCCCTCGGGTCGAAACGAAGATTGTCTTTCCCGGTCATCATCCCCAGCGCATTTACACGATTTACGGATTCTTTGGCCCAGGAAGACACTTGATTCATATCCGCGAAGCTTGTTTTCACCTCACCGACTCGTTCTTTCCCGTACAGGTAGTCGCTAACCTTCATGAGGATGACGGCCGCTTCCTCGCGGCTGATCGCGTCCTGAGGACGGAATTTCCCGTCGCTGCCTTGAATGATGCCAAGCTTCGCCGCTTGCGCAACTGCAGCGGAATAATAGGCTTCCGCAGGCACATCCTCAAATGCCTGAGCGGATTCGGACATATCAACGCGAGCCGCGCGCATCACAAGAGTGATGAAATCCGCCCGAGTCACTTTCTGATCAGGATAGTAATGTTCTTCATCCACACCCTGAATCAAATGTTTCGCCGCGAGCCTCCCAATATATTCCTCAGCCCATGTTCCTTGCACATCCTTAAATTGTTTATGGTATTCAAGCACGGCGTACGAGCCTGGCTGTCCTGCCGCAAATGTTACCGTATTTCCATTGAAGCTTCCTCCAGTATATACCAGCTGCCGGCCCAGTAAATACACATCTGTATACTCTTTTTGAAGCTGCTTTTGCTGTTCTGCATTCAGTACTCTTTCTAGCGTAATCGGTGTGCCAAAGGACGTAACTTCGGTTTCGGTTTTGCCTTTGACCTTGGCCATGCGCAGCGTATATACAAGACCGGCATACGAATACTCTTTGGAGTTTCCGATGTTGCCGGCAAGCAGCTGCTTAATGCCTTCATTCATCGTTGTATCGATACGCAGCAGCAGCATATCCCAATCGCTCGAAAACTCCGGCAGGGACTTCGCAGGCAGCGTAAGTGATATGCCAGGTGCGGAAATGTTCATCGAGAGTTTGCTGTCTTTCGCCTTTTTCACTGATGCTGCAGGGAGATATAAAGCGAAACCGCCGGATGAATCCTCTTTCCCGTTTAGTACCACCTCTACTTTGCCATTGCTGGTACTTGTAATCGCCTTGCCGAGTGCGTCAGCATCCGCATGGAAAGCACCGTCCGTTCCCGGTTTTAGAACCAATTGGCCATTCCCGGTTTCACTCGTTCCTGGATTTGTTCCCGGTTTCGTTGCCGGATTTCCACCGTTATTACCGTTATTTCCGGTATTTCCGTTATTTCCGGTATTTCCATTATTTCCGGTATTTCCATTGTTACCGTTGTTACCGTTGTTTCCGTTGTTTCCGTTGTTTCCGTTGTTACCGTTATTGCCACCTGTTTCACGACCTGTATAAAATCCCCACACATCGGATAACGTACTGCCGCTATTTCCATCTTCAGCTTTGACGTACCATTGATTGTAACTGTCAGGAGAGAGCCCTTTCCAGTTGACAGAAGCTTCTGTACCGCTCTTCACATTGGACTGGGTACCAATGATTTGATCCGTATATACTTTGACTCCGATATAATCTGTGGCCACCTGCTTGGTTGCCGCCGCGAGATCAATATCCACGCTGAATTCGTCTTTGTCTTTGTAGGTTTCCGGATCGTAATAGTTGTAATCATCCAAATAAGGCGAATACGTTTTGACATGAAGTTTATTGTTTTTCAAGTCGAACTGCAGAAGACGGATATATCCAAGCCCACCTTCAGGCGCATCTTGGTAATCAGCCAAAATTTGATACACGTTGCGGTCTGGAATGCCGTCGCCATTATCGTCCAGCTGGTCCACCTTCATCTGTGCATCATGGTAATGCCCTGACAATGCCGCAATGACGTTTTTGTTTGGCTTTACAACCTTCTCAAAAATCTGATCGGCGATCGGTGCCCGGTTGTTCGATACAAGCAGGTATTCATGGAAACAGAGAATGGCTTTCCGTTCAGGGTATTTGGATACTACCTCGTTCATCCAGTCGATTTCTTTTTCGCCGATTCCCCAGCCCATGTAGACAATAATAAAATCATTTCCGTTTGATGAAATCAAATCATAATGCCCGCGGTTATTATCGTATGATCCACCGTACACCGGGCTATTTTTAAATCGGTCTTCGCCAAAATACTTATAATATTTCGTGTAATCGCCGTTTTGATGATCGACGTCGTGGTTACCCGCCAGCACGCCATACGGGACGTTAGCGTCCTCCAAAACCTTCATATCCTTGTTGGCTTCAGCCCATTCGTATTCCTGGTAGGACTTGTCGACGATGTCTCCCGTGTGAATGACATATTTGATGTTCATCTTCTCTTTTTGATCCGCAACCCAATTCACGATTTTTTGGAAGATGTAAGGATAACTCTGAGCATAATACTGGGTATCTGAAATCCAAACAAATGAAAAATCATATGGGTCCTGCGTTTCTGGCGTCGGCTTGCTGCCGTTGTTAGTCAACTGTTGCGCGATTTCGTCTTGAACCATCACCTCGATGGCCTGGCCGTTCGCATACTCCCCGGCTTGGACGACGGCATTCAGTTCAAAATCTCCCGTACCCGCAATGGCATGATCCAGCTGTACCCACTGCTGCTTCGCCCCGTTCCATGCATACAAACTGACTTTTCGTCCCTCAAGTGATTTGCCCTTCCAGTTGATTTCAACATGGTCCGTGCTTTTTACGGAAGGATCGAGTTTCACTTCAAAACGCTGGTATGGAAATTGATCGACAGAATCGTTGACCAGATAGTTTCCGTCTACTGCACCAATTTTTTTGTAATCCTCCGGACCCAAAGCCTTCTCTCCCGCAGGTACACGTTCTTTCGGAGGTTCGGTCACGGACGTATTGGTGTATCCCTTAAATCCTTCCGCATGATTGCCATCATACTTATAACCTTTGTAGAAGGTAACTTTCATCGGATCCCCATTCGGGTCTTGAGCCTTAACTGTCAAGTTCGCGTTTGTACCGACATTGGTTTGCCCTTGCTTTGGCCCGATCAGCTGCGGCGGAAGCGGGTTCTCATCCGGAACTTTGAAATTGACCGTCGCTTCGGAAATGTTTTCAACCTTATCCGATGCCTGAATGTACAGCTTATGAGTTCTGCCTTTCAATTGGCCTGAAGAGGTCTTGTAAGGAAGCTCGATCGGCTTGTCATCCAGCTTCACCGTAACTTTATTGACGCCTGCATATGCATCCTTAATATCTGCATCAATGACAAATTCTCCGCGGTATTCTTTTCCTTCCTCAACGGATGGCTTAATCACAGGCGCCGTGTTGTCAACGATCACACTGGAAGTGAGTTTTTGCACCCCTGCGGTAACGGTTATCTCATGCGGACCATCGTTTACTTTTGTCGTATCCCAGGAATAGGTTTTGGCCTTTAAATGTCCTGGCCCCAAATTGAAATGAAAATCAATCCATTCCCTTTTGCCTGGAGAATCACCAATCTTGATTTGCTGTTCTTTGACCGCAAAAGCCGGGTCCCAAATTTCGGTGCCGTCGGCAAGCAGCAATCTTACATTTTTAACTTCAAAATCATCTTTGTTTTCTTCCGGGCGTTTGTCAAAGGGCGATGATTTGGATCCGGCACGGATATAGATGGTATTATCGCCAGCAGCAAGCCGCTCCGCGCTGATCGGGAAAGATAACGTCGTATACGTTGTAATCGGGTCCATAAAGGTATACAAAATCGTCTTTTCCTCCTGCTCCGGAGGCCCCATCGTCACTGCATTTTTAAAATAATAGTCAACGTTAACCGCATCAAAAACAAAATAAGCATCATGTTCAAGACCAGCAACCGTGCCGGTATCAGGTAGCGGTTTTCCGTCAATACTCAAATTCACACCTGTACCTGCTGTTTCAGTAGCCCCTTTAATGGTATGAGTCCCTTTTAGAATCTCCTGATCCTTCACATTGAGGCGAAGTGGAGCATCGCTCATTCCTCCGGTGATAGCCACTTTTACGATATCGGATTTCGTCTCGTTGATTCCGTCGGAAACCACGAAATAATATTCGATGTATTTCCTTCCGATCAAATCGGCTGAGGTAAGCTTGTAGTGATACATCATATCATTATAGTTTTCTGTCAGACGGTGACCGGTAAAATCAGGCTGTTTGTCCGAGCGGACATACACCTCAACGGAAGTAACCTCGTGGTCATCTTTCGCATCCGCTTTGATCTCCAGCCCTTTGGACTGATCTATCTCCGTAACGCCTGTTACATCCTTAACGGTCGGCGGTACGGAATCGGCTGCAATATGTACCGGAACCGCCGGAACCTGCGTGGATGAAACGATTCCAGGGGTTGGGCTCGCGCTTCCCGAATCAGCCTTGATCATGACCGTGCTGCCGTTTACCGGATAACTGTAGACAATGGCCTTGTCTTCTTTCGTCTCATCGCTATTTGTTCCGCCCTCATACATCTGATCCGTGTTGTAATAAGCTGCAGATACCTCTTTGCCCGTATTGGTTTTAATGACTACAGCCCGCCTGCCAGAATTGGACATGCCGTCGCTTTGGATGGTCTGTAGGGTTTGATCCGGAATCAGAGCAGTTTTGTAAAAGCTATTGAAATCATCCATCGTATATTTAGTATTAACGCTATTCTTAATCCAAAAGACAACGGATTGCTGCGAAGGAATGACAAAATCCTTATTGGTGGAAGCCCATTCCACGTCATCTTCGGGGCCGCTGTCCGGATAACGGTAGTAGATTTTATAATTTTTAAATGATACTGGCTGATCGGAATTGTTGTATACCTCGATATATTCATAGGCATCCGTCGATGTTGCTGGAACGTTCGTCGTATTGGGAACCAATTCAGTGACAAGCAGCACGGGTGCTTTGGCAGGATCAAAAGGCGGTATGTTAACCTGCGCTACGTATGAATTGTCCAACTGCCCGGCTTGAATTCGGTATTGCAGCGTCTGCTCAACAAGGGCAGTTGCAGGAATGCTCACCGTGTAGTCTCCCGTATTGCCGGAATCCTTCATCATAGTGACCGTGTATCTGGTTTGTGATGGAGTTTTATAAAACAGCTTTACAGGTGCTTTGGAACCGTCGGGATTCGTGCCCGGGTTGACGATATGAGCATTCACGGCATAATCTTTGACATCGATGCTCGCGGCCGGAGTGTGGTTGATTTCGGTTTGCTTGCCTCCTTCCACGACTGCCGGAACAATCTGATCGGGATCAACGACTCCTGGCGTTGCCGCCAAAAGGCCGGAGGAATCCATGATGAGCATCGTATTACCACCTAAGGCCGGATGCTTGAAGAAGATGCCCATATTGGGCTGGACATGCTGTGGTTCATAAGCAGCCGATATGACGGTCTCGTCGTTTTTCGTTTTGATCGCAAGCGTTCTGGGACTACCGTTCACCATTCCGCCACCGCCTGAGATACGGAAGAGATTTACGCCTTCAACCAGGTTAGTCCGAAAATTTTGGTTGAACCGCTCCGTTGTTTCCTGGTTATTGCTTCCGTTCATGATCCAGAATACAACCGCCTGCCGGGCAGGAATGATGATATCCCCCCTTTCAGGAGTCCATGTATCCTTATTATTGTAAAAGAAAGTATAGTCCTTAAAGTTGATTTCCTGATCGGTGTTATTGTACACCTCCACAAATTCGTAAGCGTCCGTACTTGTTCCCGGCAAATTATCTGTATCTGGCACCATTTCGGTAATTAACAACGCTTGCGCCGGGGATTGAGCTGCCGCCGCATGAGGCACAGGCGCATCCGCTTGGATCAGAACGGAATAGGAAGCAGACTGAACAATTTTGGCTTCAGCATCCATGATTTCGATCGTGTAGTTAAGTTCATGTCCATTTAACATTTCACCTGGAATGTCCCCGATATATGTATCTGGTTGTTGTCCTTCTGGATTAAGCTTGACCGGGGCATATTCTTTGCCGTCCACTGAAAACCGAATTTGTCCCGACACGGCTTGTCTGCCACCAATAACGCTTGCGGTAACCGTATAATTCTTTTGTGCTGGAATCGATGCCGCCGGTGTATGCTGCAGCTGAACCTTACCTGACTCCTGGCCCTGATCCTGATGCTCTGTTCCGTTCTCGAGCGGCACATTCACCAATATCGGTGACTCCGTCTCAGCTGAAGCAATGAGCGCAGTAGGGCTCCCTGCCATCAGTATCATCCCACTCAGCATAATGATTGACATCTTCCGTTTGATTCCTTTACTCCTGTTCAAAGCGGCTTACATCTCCTTTATATTTAACATGGTCATCACTGCATACCCATTGTATAAAGGTTGTATTTGCCGGATATTAATCCAAAGTAAAAAAGATGGTTAATCGAGTTAATTATGTAAAATTCCCTATGTAGTTAATATAATACTGAAATTAGTTCATGACATTGTGCTAGATGACCGCTGCATATGCTTCCGAAGCAGCTTTTTTTCATAAAGCTTTTAGCTTCGTAAGAATCGATTCCGTCCCCTCCGCTACCTTCGCTTCTAATCAAGCATTAATTGTGATTTCGAAACAGAAAAAGACGATTATCACCAGATAATCGTCTTTTTATCCAATTCATTTACTCAACTTTCGCAGCACAGAAATGTAATCTTCGTAAGTTGAGTTATTAATAAAGCCGTTTTTCATAACTCTCGTTAAGCGACGCCCGTACCTCCCGTGAGGATAAACGCAGCTTACCCGCGTGCTCCGCTAGAATCACAGCAGGATCGGGGAGCGTTTCCTTAGGCTGCCATGATTCCGGGTTCCATGCACCTGATCTTTTGAAAGCCTTGGCGCAGTGCATATAACATTCCTCAACTTCAACTCCAATGCCAGCTACAGGCACTTTACCGTGGGCAGACATTTGTTCCATCAACTGCGGGTCTCGGATGACATACCCCTTGCCATTTATGCGCAGCGTTTCTTCCAGACCCGGAATAACGAAAATCAGACCGATATGTGGATTAATCAACAAATTACGAAGCGAATCATATCGCCTGTTTCCGGGGCGTTCCGGGAGTACAAGATGGTGATCGTCCAAAATGTATGCAAAACCCGGAGCATCACCACGAGGTGAACAGTCGCAGCTACTGTCTGCGCCGCTTGTTGCGATAAAGACCAACGGGGACTACGAAATAAAATGTCTGCAATGATGATCCAGATTGCCGATCACTTTATTGTTCACCAAATCTCCCGGTTTGCCAGCAAGCTGCTCCAACTCTTCTTCAGTTCGCAGAATATCCTTGAAAATTCCCATGATATAAACCACCTCTGGCCCCTAATTACAGCAGACAAGTGAAAATATATCATAATTATATGGGCGTGACTCAAATAGATTGTAATTCAATTATACTGTTGCTTTTTAATATGGAAAATAGTAGAACCCCGTTCAGGAACACACGTTCTTGTTTTAGAATGATATTTTATGATTCGGATGCGATCCAACCTTAAAATACTGCGCTTTTTCGTTAACACTAATCATGATGTTGAGCCTTTAAAAATACTTTAATTCGAATCTATTAAAAACTACCGGAGTCCAACAGTGGGCCCCGGTAGTTTGATGGCCTCCGGAAATCAGGCTTGGCGACTGTCCGCGTATTCTGCCATGGCGTCACGCATGAAAACGGCGAGCCCTTCGCCAAACTGATCGATATTCCGGGTAAATCGTTCATCACAAACATACATCTGCCCTAGCCCTTTAAACGCTTCGAGCGAATAGCTTCCCATCCGGGTCAGGAATTCATACCACTCCCCGATGGCTTGCTGCGCTTCATCCGACGCTGGAGATTCATGCCTTAGCTCCGCAAGCTTCCGGTAGATGGCGTTCATCTCTTCACCAAGCTCCCCTTGCTCTTTCTTGGACAGCTTGTTTAATTTTTCGTTGGATTCGTTTACCGCCTTGTCTCCATAGCGTTCCCTGGCTTCTTCCTCATAGGGGTTGCTGCTGAAATCAAATCCTGCGAATTTATCCTGATTTGTCATCTTGATTTCTCCTTTTTCATGTTTTATTGTTTTCTCCAAGGTTTCGATCATCCGTTCCAGTCTGGAGCGCTTTTCCAGCAGAAACTTATGGTGCAGCTCCATCGCTTCCTGCCGGTCAAAACCCGGGCTGCAGACGATCTTGCGGATTTGCTTCAGCGGAAATCCCAGTTCCCGAAAAAATAAAATCTGCTGAAGCAGCGCAAGATCCTCGTCAGAATACACCCGGTAACCGGCTTCCGTCGTCCGGCTTGGATGCAGCAGACCGATTTCATCATAATGATGAAGCGTACGTACGCTGATCCCAGCCAGCTCCGCGACTTCCTTAACCATCATGGATGTCTCCTCCTTTCATCTTCAACTTTAGGGTATAACGTAACGTGAGAGTCAACATTGCATTTTCAACAATATTCCGGAAGTACACCTCATAGTTTCCTTCATCGACCCATGCCGGCATATTGGGCTACAACTTCTAACTATCAACGCATAGCATTCAACATGTGTTGGTTGCGTAAAATAGACAATACCTTCCTTTTTCTATTTACACCAGATATTTTACGCTATCGTATTCTTGACGCTATCCAATGAATAACAATATATTTATCATAAGAGGATTTATTTTTAGGTGGTGTTCATGTTAATGGAGGTGAACAATAGCTATGCTAAAAAAGGATAGGAACGTAACAGGTATTGTATTGGCCGTAATTTACTGTTTTGTCCTTGCTGAGATCTTAATTGATGCACCCCCTGGTGAAGCTCCAAATAATCCGCCTTGGGCATACCCAATGATTCCACTTGGGGCTGTTGCAATCACCTTTCTTTTTGATTATGTGATCAAGTTCGATTTCTTCAAAAAAAAGAAAGAGTAAAGTGTTATAAATGACAAAATAAAAAATGGCTAACACATTTTTTGCAGGATTTCTGCTCTCTACATATATTGCAACAAATTCAAATGCAGTAGAAGAGAATAATTTTAAATTCTCAATATATCCAATGCCTGCCCCTCTCCGATTCATAACATTCGACTCCTCTATTTTATCCCAAAACCTTTTCCTGAATATACCGCCTTATTGATGCCCCCTGTGATTTTGTTATTACTCCGTGATATCATAGAAAATAGATGAACTACACTTTGGGGGACCCCATAGATCCTTACATACACTATCCAAAAGGGAGCTAAGCAGATATGAAACAGGAAATCATGGAACGCTTTATTTCTTATGCAAAAATCGAGACGCAATCGAATGAGGATAGCCCCACTTGTCCTTCTACCCCAGGTCAGCTAAACCTTACCCGCAAGCTGGTTGATGAACTGAAAAACGTCGGACTGCAGGAAGTCACGATGGATGAAAACGGTTATGTGATGGCCACCCTGCCCTCCAATTCGGATCATGATGTGCCGACCATTGGATTTCTCTCCCATGTGGATACCGCTACGGATTTTACCGGAGCAGGCGTTAACCCACAAATCGTGGAAAATTACGACGGCGGCGATATTGTCCTGAACTCGGGATTAAACATTGTACTGTCTCCAAAGCAATTTCCCGAGTTGTCCGGATATAAAGACCATACCCTGATTACGACGGACGGAACCACTTTGCTTGGAGCCGATGACAAGGCCGGCATTGCTGAAATCATGACCGCCATGGCATATCTGATTGCACATCCGGAGATCAAACACGGCAAAATCAGAGTAGCATTTACGCCTGACGAAGAAATCGGCAGAGGTCCGGAGAAATTCGACGTCAAAGCGTTTAACGCCGAATTTGCGTATACTATGGACGGCGGCCCGCTCGGTGAGCTGGAATACGAAAGCTTCAACGCAGCTAAAGCCAGCATTACGATTCATGGCACCAACGTACACCCTGGCACAGCCAAAAATAAAATGGTCAATTCCATTAAAATCGCTATGGAGCTGAACGGCATGCTGCCGGTCGAACAAGCACCTGAGCATACAGACGGCTATGAAGGTTTCTACCATCTGCTCAGTCAGAGCGGCGACACCGAGCGCACGAAAATGGAATATATCATCCGTGACTTTGACAAAACCGAATTCGAAAACAAAAAGGAAAACATGAAGCGGATCGTGAAGGAGCTTCAAGCCAAACACGGCGAAGAGCGAATCGTTTTGGAAATGCGTGACCAGTATTATAATATGAAGGAAAAAATCGAACCTGTAAAAGAGATCGTGGATATCGCATACGCTGCCATGGAAAGCCTGGACATTAAGCCGATCGTGAAACCGATCCGCGGCGGCACGGACGGCTCGCAGCTGTCCTATATGGGTCTGCCGACACCAAATATCTTTACCGGCGGCGAAAACTACCATGGCAAATTCGAATACGTTTCGGTGGATAACATGTTGAAGGCAGTTGAAGTGATTGTGGAAATCGTTCAACGATTCGAGCAGCGCGGAGCATGAGAAATATCCCTGAAGGCAATCGTCAGAGTAATGTCGAACGTTTTTCAGGTTTCGAAGATACCTATGACCGGTACCGTCCTAGCGCTCCCTATGAAGTAGTCCATATTCTTACCGACTATCTCCGGTATAAACCTGCTCTAGTTTTGGATATCGGCTGCGGTACTGGGCTTTCCACATTTATTTGGTACGATAATGCAGAGCAAGTTGTCGGTATAGAACCCAATGATGACATGAGGGGCAAAGCCGAAACCAAGTTAAGTTCATTCATGAATGAACAACGGGATGTGAAGATCCGCTTTATGAGCGGTTATTCCAACCGGCTTGAATTCCCGGATGAGTCCGCCGATCTGATTACCTGCTCCCAGTCCTTTCACTGGATGGAGCCTGTCAGTACACTTGCTGAAGTGTCTAGAGTTTTGAAACCGGGAGGCGTTTTTGCCGCGTACGATTGCGACTGGCCGCCAACCGCTTCATGGCAAGTTGAAAAGGCCTACGCCCTGCTTCTCGATAATGCTGACAATCTGCTTTCCGAGAGGCAAAATAAGCAGGACCAGGCTCTCAAATATGACAAAAAGTCGCATCTGATTAACATCCTCCAAAGTGGCGCTTTCCAGTACGCGCGGGAAATCGTGTTCCATAACAGCGAGTTTTGCGATGGCGAACGCTACATTGGTCTGGCGCTTAGCCAAGGAGGGATCCAGACTGTGATGAAGCTGGGCCTAACCGAGCTGGACGAAGAAATTGAGCATTTTAAAGCACTTGTTATGGGGCATTTTCAGGAGCGAACGCTTGAAGTGTTATTCAGCTATAGGATGAGAATCGGGGTAAAATAAGCGAGAATGAAAAAGAGGAAGCAGGATGATGATGCATCTTGCTTCCTCTTCCTTCATTCATTGTGATTTGAGAACCAATGTTCATGATGCTTTGGAAAGCATGATTTTGCGGATAACCTGATTCGTCACCTCCGACAGCAACAGCCCAAGAGCAATCGCTCCCGACATCATAAACGCTACCGCTCCCGACTGTACGGCCTGGTCGTATTGATTTTCCACTGCGCATCGCATCGCATCATAGGCAAGTCCTCCGGGAACAAGCGGGATAATGCCTGAGACACTGAACACGATGATGGGCTTACGGTATTTTTTCGCAAAAAAATAGCTGATCATCGTAACACAGTAGGCAGCTACTGTAGTTGCAGCCAATCGCTGGACTCCGATATCCTGAAGCCATATATAAAGCACCCAGCCCACCATGCCCACCAGCCCGCACTGAATGAGTGATTTTTTCGGAGCATTAAATATCATGCCGAAGGCGGCAGATGCAATGAAACTAGTTACAATTTGTTCTATATACATAATGTCCCCCTATTAAAAAGACAGCATGAATGCGATACCCGCACCTATGGCAAAAGATGTAATAAAAGCTTCCGCTCCCTTGGACAAGCCTGAGACCAGGTGACCCGCCATCAAATCCCGGATCGCATTAGTGATCAGTAATCCAGGAACGAGCGGCATGACGGAGCTGATAATAATGATGTCACGCGCTTGCCCGAATCCGTATTTGACGAAAAAAACCGCGCATAAACCGATCATTAAAGCACCAGAGAACTCGGCAAAGAATTTCACCGGGATCAGGCGGTGCAGCAGCACCGAGCAGTAATAACCGATCCCTCCCGCCAGCATGGCCGGAATGAAATCCAGCCAAGTGCCTCGAAACATAATCAAAAAGCAGCCGCTAGCTACCGCCGCCATCAGCACATTAAGCCACAACGGGTAAATAGCTTGAGTGCGGTCAATTTCCTGCAGTTGCCGATAGGCTTCGTCGATAGTCAATTCACCCTGACTGATTCGCCGCGAAAGGGTGTTCACTTGATCGATTTTGTAGAGATTAGTTGTCCGTTCCGTGATCCGGTTGAGCCGGGTCATCGGCTGCGGGTCTTCCAACGAGAAAATAATCCCCGTTGGCGTCATATAACTGTGCGTATGGTCGACACCATATGATGACGCGATACGCATCATCGTGTCCTCGACCCTGTACGTCTCCGCCCCGCTTTGCAGCATAATCTGCCCTGCCAGCAAGCAAACTTTCATGATCTCCCGTTCTTTCTGCAATGAATCTTCCAAAGCCTACTCCTTCCGCCTGTTGCGCTATTGATGTCAAATTAATATACAGTATAATGCCTTTTTGAAATAAAAGCATTGGATTTTAAATGCCATTCATCAATAAATTATGTACTTTTGAAATGCGAATGAAACCGGCCCGCCGAAGGACTGTTCCGAAGCGGGCCGGCTGTTCATTTCTTGCTTTTATTCAAGTGTCTAAGTTGGGCCAGGCTTATGCCAACATGACTTACCTTTAGGGTTGCAAGATCCATAATGCCGGTACGTTCGATGGTTCCCAGCCCACCAGAGAGGTGTGCGGCTGAACGCACTTGTACACCTTGCCATTGTACGTCACCAGATCGTCCTTGGCATACACCTTCCCGGCCACCCAAGCGGCAGGAGCAGACACATCGGAATCCGTAGTGACCGTAAGCGCGTTACTGGCTGCAGACACATTCCCTGCGGCGTCTTTGGCTTTAACCGTAAAGGTATAGGCCGTATTCGATGTCAAGCCATTGATGGTTGCCGTAAGCGTCGTACCATTTACCGATGCGACAATCGTTGTTCCCTGGTAAACATCATAGCCTGTAACACCTACGTTATCCGTGGAAGCCGTCCAAGTCAGCGTGACGGACGTGGAAGTCTTCGCCGCTACAGTCAAATTACTCGGAGCGCTTGGCGGCGTGGTATTCCCACCTCCAAGCGTCACCGTGACCACATTGCTCGCCGCCGAAACATTGCCTGCTGCATTCTTGGCTTTGACCGTAAATGAATAAGAAGTCGATGGCAACAATCCCGTTACCGTATACGTTGTTGCCGTGGAGCTTCCGACAAGAACGTTTCCTTGGTACACATCATATCCGGTTACTCCAATGTTATCCGTGGAGGCAATCCAAGTTAATGTGACTGAATTTGCCGTTTGGGCGGAAACTGCAAGATTCGTTGGAGCTGTAGGTGGGGTATTTACAGGAGGTGTCCCCGTAGTCAGGTCGTTATATACTTTGTCTAGCAATTTTGGACCGGTACAATTGAATTTCGGGCTGGTCCGGCAGTCAGAGCTGAAGTCCCAGAACATGGCTCCGCCCAGGGATTTGTTTTTGATATAGTCGGTTTTATAGCCAAGCGATTCCGTGTCGTCATAAGAGATGAAGATTTTTGTGTTCGGATTGTACAGGTACGGTACTTTCGCTGTATTATTCCAATATCTAGTATATCCGTTTTTGTTCACATAGTTTGCCGCGATATCCCCGTAGTCAAATACACCGGTGTTACCTGAATTGGAATCGTCCCAAGTGCCGACCGGAGACCATTTATAAACGGAGCTTGGATCAGCCGTGCAAGTCTGGAACTGGCCGTCGTTATTCGGTCCCGGAGGGCAGTTTTTCCAACTGCGGCCCATGAATTCAAGCCCCAGAACCAATTTGTTCATAGGAACTCCGGCTTGTTGGTAGGCCTGTATGGCTCCGTCCACGAAGAACTTGCTCTGGATATACGGATCATTTGGATCTCCGTATAGCCCAGTATTATGGCTTGTTGTCGCTTCAAACGAACCGCCGTGAAAATCATAGGTCATAATGTTGATCCAATCAACGATTTGCGAGATTTTTGCCAGTTCCGTGTTGTTCACAAAGGTTTGGCTCGCGCCTGAAGCGATGGTTAGGATATAATGCTTGCCGTCTACCGCTCCTGCGGCATCAAGCTGGTTGCGAACTTCCTGTAGAAGCAGCGTATAATTTTGCTTGTCTTCCGGGCGATGGCTATTCCCTGGAATCGCCTCGACATTCGGATACTCCCAGTCCAGATCCACGCCATCAAACCCATATGCCCGCAGCGCATCCACTGCAGATTTGGCGAAGGTTTTGCGGGTGGCATCCGATGCCGCCGTATCCGAGAAGCTGTTGGACCACGTCCATCCGCCGACGGATAGGATCGTCTTCAACTGCGGATGGGCAGCCTTCAGATTGCGCAAGGCGCTGAAATTTCCGCAGGCCGCATCAGCCCAACATCCGGTCGTCGGCCCGCCTGGAGTCGGCCGGAGCGCATCTGCATCCGGATCGCCGAGAACGATGCTGCCGTTGGGCACATTGCCTTGCTGCAGCGGAATTCCAGATGTCGTGCAAGGCCAGGTTTGTTTGTTGGGGTTGTCCGGGGCCGTCGATGGATTTCCATGTTTGCCGTTCCAGCAAATATCCGCAAATGAGTAATTGATATGCGTTACTTTCGATACATCGATGTTGGAGACGTTATAATTTCTGCCGTAGATTCCCCACGAAGGAAAATAGCCGACGATTTTGTAGTCGCTGCCCGCTGCAGCTAGGCTTGAATCGTTCCCTGTGCTTGCTGCACTTGCCGATCCCTGGGAAAAAGGAATAAGTGCGATAAGCAGGCTCAGCATGGCAAGCAGTAACCCATGAAATCCTTTTTTCATGAACATGGCGACGCCTCCCTTTCAAACATCAATTTGGGTTTGCATTATTTCTTCGACCATAAAGCAGGTACGTTCGGCGGTTCCCATCCAGGAAGCGAAGTGTGCGGCTGCTGGCATGTATAAATGACTCCCCCATAGCTCACCTCTGTGCCTACAACATAGGCCGTATTCGGAGCCCATGCCGGAACGGTTACGGGACCGGAAGCATCCGTTGTCACTTGAACAATGTTGCTTGCAGGGGAAATATTCCCGACGGCATCTTTGGCTTTCACCGAGAAGGTATACCTGGTTTGGGGTGTCAGTCCGCTGACCGTAAAGCTGGTTGAAGATGCGGATACAGTGCCAACGAGTGTGTTACCTTGGTAAATGTCGTATCCGGTGACAGCTACGTTATCCGTAGACGGGCCCCATTGCAGAGACACGGTCGTATCCGTATGGGTTGTTACCGTAAGATTTGTGGGAACGGTAGGCGCCTGGGTATCCGTTCCCTCAGCAAGAGTGGACACGGTAAGCGGAGCGCTAGGATCCGAAATATTTCCGGCAGCATCTGCAGCTCTAACCGTGAATGTGTAAGACGTCTGTGGGGCGAGACCCGTAACCGTATATGTCGTTCCCGTTACGCGGGTCAGCAGAGTCTGCCCTTGATACACGTCATATCCGGTGACGCCGACATTATCTTGCGAAGCATCCCAATTCAACGTGATCGTTGTAGCCGTTTGCGATGGCGAGTTCAAATGCGTTGGAGTTGTTGGTGCGGTCGTATCTGGTGGAGTAGTATTTCCTTGCAGTTCCGAGGCGAGTTGACTCAGTAGTTTCGTTCCTGTGCAGGTAAATTTAGGGCTTGTCCGGCAGTCTTCACTCAAATCCCAGATCATGGCTCCTCCAAGAGAGCGGTTCTTGATATAGGTAGTTTTAGCGGTGAGCGACTGTGGATCTTCATAACTGATAAAAGTCTTCGAAGAGGGATTGTACAGGTATGGCACCTGGCTGATTTGACTCCAAGAGCGGGTAAAACCGTTTTTGTTCACATAACCCGCTGCCAGATCTCCATAGTCGAACATTCCCGTTGGCCCGGATTCATAGTTGTCCCAGGTTCCGTTCGGAACGTAACTTCCGTTAAAATCCGGCGTACACGTCTGATAAAGTCCGTCTCCATTAGGTCCTGGAGCGCAGTTTTTCCAGCCTCGTCCGTAAAATGGAATCCCCATCACGATTTTGGAGGCAGGCACCCCCGCTTGGATATATGCATTAATGGCAGAATCCGCACTGAATTTATTGATGGTATCCGGATCGCTTGGGTCGGAATAAAGGCTGGCGTTGTGATTCGTGATTTGATCCCAGTCCCCATGAAAATCATAGGTCATAATATTGATCCAATCGAGGATTCCGGCGATTGTACTAAGTTCGGTCGTCGATGCGTAGGAAGAATTAGCACGTCCCGCAATCGTCAACAGATAGCTGCGTCCATCCTGCGCTCCTGCGGCCGTCAGTTTATCGCGCGTCTCCTGAAGCAGCAGCGTAAAATTATGCTTGTCTTCCGGACGTTGACTGTTATCAGGCAACCCGTCGCTGACCGGATACTCCCAGTCAATATCAATTCCGTCAAACCCGTAGGTACGGATCACATTGACCGCGGAATTGGCAAAATTGGTCCGTGCTGTGGGATCGGCCGCTACATCAGAGAAATGGTTCGACCATGTCCAACCACCGACGGACAGTAACGTCTTCAGGTTCGGGTTAGACTGCTTCAACATCTTGAGCTTGTAGAAATTTCCGCATTTCCCCTTTTCGCAATCCTCCCAATCCAGCGGTACACCTTCATCGTTGTTTACGTCTGCCCATGGGTCGCCGAGCACGATGGCCCCGTTCGGCACATTTCCTGTCTGGGTCGGCACGCCAGCGTCCTTGCAGTTCCAGGTCGCTTTGTTCGGATTGCCTGGATCATTGGATGGGTTGCCGTGTTTGCCGTTCCAGCACAAATCCGCAAAAGAGTAATTCAGATGGGTAAGCTTCGATGCATCAACATTTTCCACCTGGAAGCCCGGATCATAAATGCCCCAGTTCGTAAAATAACCGACAACCTTGTAAGACGAACTGGCGGAATCTGCTTGTCCAATACCTGCTCCACCGGCTCCCCATCCCGTCAGCGATAGCAGCAGACCGAGCAAAACGGCAAGCATTCCCTTTCCCCATTGCCCTCTTCCTCCCATGACTCATCCTTCTTTCGGTTCAATTTCCGGTTCTTTGCGCGAATTTTGGATTTTAACGCATAGCCAGAGTATGTAAACCCACCGAAGCCGAAGTCAAACATTTTCACCTCCTTTCCAGGATGAGATGGTATGATATTTTACAAGTCAAAATTACAAGTAATGCGCTTACATTATTTTATTTATTTAAAGGACAGCTGATAAGCTGTCCCTTTCATCCTGTAACCAAGCCGCTTATTATTTGTTCCTTATTCTAATCCCATTTTTTATCCATTTCAAGCCTTTATTTGGAATCCATATGTAAAAGTTTTCAAAACAACCATTTGGAGTGTCGCCACCATATTCCCTCAAGTATCTTCCAACAGGGTGTAGAGACATCACATGACGGCGGCCCGCCATTCGGCACCTTTATCCGCTTGTTCTGTTATGCCAACTCATCTAAGTTTCTCCATTCCATACATAGCTCTTTTACTTGCTCGCCGCTGATTTCCAATAATTCACTCATTAGAAACCGCCCACCCATTTTTTGATAAAAAGGTACCGCAGGGTTATCTTCAAGCACCGAGACCAACATGGATCGATACCGCTGTTCTCGGAAATAACCGATCATCCGGTTCATCAGTTCACGCCCGTGTCCTTTGCCCTGGGCTTCTTTCAGCAGATACAGCGAATACACCTCGGCTTCAATATCTAGGCCTTTTTTCCGACTTGCTCCTCCATTAATAAAACCTGCAATCTCGCCGGATGGGCTCTCGAGTACAAAGGTCATCGACCCATTTGAAGGGTCAAGCACTCTGGTCCATAATTCGATCCGTGATTCCAGCTTCAAATTGTCGAGATAGTTATCGGGCACAATACCGCGATACGTTGTCAGCCAACTGTTCAGGTGGACATGCGCCAGGCCTTGAATATCCATAATTTCAGCTTCTCTGATCGTTCTCTTACTCATCAATTCATCTCCTTGTCCACAAATCATTGTCCCAAAACGATTATTATAGTCCATCCTGCTGAAACTCAAAACAAAATCTTGCCCCGCCCAAGGCCGATTCCGTACAAGAAATCGCTGCGCCGAGCCGGTCCGCAATCTGCTTGCATATCGCAAGCCCGATACCTGTAATCCCCGTCTGGCCCGTATAGTACCTGTCGAACACGGAGTCTCGCTCATGAACCGGTACACCAGGCCCATCATCATCCACGCAAATGCGAAACCCCCCGGGCATTTCCTCCAGACTCAGCTTGACTTCATGTGAAGCGTAGCGTACAGCATTTTGCATGAAATTCATGGCGATCTGAAAAATTTGCTCGGCGGGAATAGCCATTTCCAGCGAAGCTGCGTCCAATGTGGTCAGAATGCTCCGATCCACGGCAGCAGGGGCAATCAGTTGGTGAACATGCTCCATCATATCCTGCAAATCCACTTCCGTCAGCTTCCATTCCTCATGCACCGTTTCCATCCGTGTCAGCTGCAGCAGCCAGTCCACCATTTGAATCAGCCTTTCCGATTCCGCCGTTACGACATTCAATCCATGTTCCACTGATACAACCTGATCCTTTATGGCAGAGGCGTAGCCCTGAATGGACATCAACGGTGTTCGAAGCTCATGGGAAACATTTTGCAAAAACTCGATTTGCTGCTGATGCTGTTGCTGAATGCGTCCGGACATACTGGAGAACGTGTTCATAAGCTGACCGATTTCCGATGTATCTCCTTTTGGCAACCCCATGTTCCGGTAACTCGGATTGTATTTGCTGACGGCATCTTTCAGCTGCTGTAATGGGCGGGTTGTTTTCCAAACAAACCAAAGGCCCACGATGAAAATGACGCAAAAGCTGATGACAATAGACAGCAGCGAGACATGCAGCCACGACCGGAAATCTCCTTGAGAATATCCATGGGAGTATAGATAATAATTCGGAGCCCTTTATCCAGTTTTTAATGGGTATACATCATTTTTTGACCATTGAGCGTAAAAAAATGATCCCTAGGTCCCATCGATACATAAACCATCCGCCCCTCCATGTCGTCATCGCCTGCAGCGACGATTTTATTGGAAGGGTCCACAACAAAAAAATCCGCATAGAACATCCGGTCACGAAACCGCAGCTCTAGATCCTCTGTGCTCAAATCCCCCACATTCCCGCCTTCGATAATATCGATGGCCTTTGTCATTTGCAGGCGCAGCTGGTTCCTTGCCTGGTCCATCAGCATCACATCAATTAACCGGTTGAAGAGATATCCTGTTATCAGTACGGAAAAGATCATAACGATAATCAGTGAGGTAAAGATTCTGCCCCGGACGGTCCGCATTAGCCTTTCACCGTCGCTTTGTAGCCGAAACCCCACAAAGTCTCGATCTGCAGGCTGGCATGGGATTCAGTCAGCTTTTTGCGCAACCTTTTTACCAGATCATCAACCACCCGGGGTTCCCCCATAAAATCATATTTCCACACCTGCTGAATCAACTGCTCCCTGCTGAAGGGCCGCTCCAAATGTTTGGCCAGAAACAGAAGCAGTTCATACTCGCGCGAGGTGAAAGATACTTCACGGCCATCGACTTCCACCAACCTGAATTCTTCATTCAGCGTCATATTGTCAATAGCGATGCCATTGCTTTTGCCAGCTTCCTGGCCTTCAGGGGGGCGGTAGGTCTGCACCAGGCGCAACATTCCTTTAACCCGGCCAATAAGTTCCCTCGGATGAAATGGCTTGCGCAGAAAATCGTTGCAGCCAAGCTCTAGTCCTATGATCCGGTCCATTTCCTCACCACGGGCTGAGATCATAATAATAGGCATTTCCGTAAATGTCCTGATGGATGTCAGCAATGCAAGCCCGTTAACGCCTGGCATCATAATATCAAGGATCAGGCAATCCGGCCTTTCCGTACGCACGTTCTCCACCAGGCTATTTCCGTCGGAGAAAGCCGTTACGGTAAATCCATCCTTCCGCAAATATTCCGTAATTAATTGCAATATGTTGGAATCATCATCCACAACAAATATATGGGCCAACTCCGTCCCTCCCGTCCGTTTTTACTATTTTACCTTGCCCGAAGAAAAAAGACGAGAAGACCTGTTGTCTCCCCGCCTTTCCCGATTCACGTCTTACTTATTCTTTTTCATCACAGGTTTTGTTACAGTTTTTTTAGCAACCGTTTTATGTGTTTTCAGCTGATGTTTCTTTACATGGTGTTTTTTCACATGTTTCAAATGGTGTTTTTTATGTTTGAGGCTCTTGGACTTTACGACCTTTTTCGTGACTTTTGCTTTTGTTTCGGATTTCGCAGGTGTCTTGGTTGCTTTCGTTACTGTCTTAGCAGACACTGTAGCTTTCTGTTCAACTTTCACCGGCGTTTTGGCTGCGGTAGGAGCTGGTGTTTTGGCTGCGGTAGGAGCCGGCGTTTTGGCTGCGGTGGCAGCTGGTGTTTTGGCTGCGGCAACAGCTGGCGTTTTGACTGCGGAAGCAGCTAGCTTAGCAGAATCGGCAAACGCAGCGGTTGCACCAGTAAGTAAAACAGCGGATGTGATACCGGAAATCATCAACTTTTTGAACCAATTGTTGTTCATGTCGTAAAACTCCTCTCGATTGGGTATGTCTTTATACTACAGCCCAATCATGTGAGAGAAATCGTAAAGTCGTGTGAAATGTATATGAAAACAACTACAAATTTGTCATGATTGTTTTCAGTCTTTTAGAATCAAATCCAACACCGTTTCTCCCCCAATGACCTCACCGGTTTCCACAAATCCAAAGCTTTTGTACAGCCGGTTTGCGGCCATATTGTCAGGCACATGGGAAATCCGGATTTTTGTGCAATTAGGTTGATTTTTCTGGTGTTCAAGCACGGCTGCAAGTCCCGCTTTACCGTACCCTTTCCCTTGAAAACGCTCATCGATCATCAACCTGCAGATCCAAAAATATCCGTCCTCCGGGTACGCTTCCTCGTCAAACAACGCAAAACCTATCATAATGTCATCCGCGTATATGCCGTAAGGTCTAGATGTCGGTTCTCTTTTTGCTTTTTCAAGCGAATCAGCATTGGGAGCCACAAAACGCTGCTGATCCTCCCTGGGTTTGAGCTGCAAGCACTCGTCCGTGTTTTCAGCTGTAATTGATTTTAAATATACGTTCGCCATTGATATGACCTCTTTTCTTCTAGCAATAGATTGTCAAATTGGGCCGATGCAGCATCTTGATCGTTATTCTTAAGGGCCGTTAGAGCTTCTTTACGCTTTCCTTTAATGTTTCTTTCTTCGCCATGTCGTAAATTTCATAAATTTCGAATGTCCCCTGCTCAAAAAAGAGCGGAAAACGGCGTCTGAACCAATCCTGCATAGGAAGCGAAGTCGCATCCTTGATCGGAACCCACAACAGCTCGCCTTCAGGCGGGTTTTCTAACAGTTCCCCTTCATACGACGTTGCCAGATAGTTGAAGACCATATATCTATAGTTCGTTGAAGGATCGACAAATTCATCCAGGCCTTTATAAACCAGATCCTTGACGGTAAGCCCGGTTTCCTCCCGTACTTCCCGAATTGCCCCTTCCGTCAGGCTTTCCGGAAAATCAACTTTGCCGCCAGGGCCGATGTAGCCTGGAAACCCGCGTTTGCTTGGCCGGTTCACGAGCAGAACCTTATCTCCATCCTGAATGAGACACATCGTATATAAAGCAACTTCGACAGGTGGTGCCGATGTCGTTTGTGTCATGCTTTTCCCCTCCGCTTCACATGCTGGTCGCTCTCCGATACACTCAATCTCTCACTAAGTACCAGAATTCTCATACTGTCATTCTAGCATAGTTGCTGAATTCGGTCAGGAAACGGTTTACGGTATCCTTTGATGCAGCAGAATCTATGGTTCCTGTTCAAAGATTAGAAATGACGACGCTTTTGCCGTCTTCCCCAGCTGCCAGCAGAGGTTCCTTGTCATGCCAAATTTCTTGTATCGTCGAAAAATCAGCAGCAGAGCGGTTTAATGTCACGTCCAGTACGACCCTCCCATCCTTCGTGAAAACAAGCTTGTTCAGCGAATCATCGTCAAGCGGATACTTTCCCAAAAACATACGGTCAAGCAAGTATCCGAAATAGGAATGGTTGGTCGTCCATGAAACCTGGGTAATCTCTTCCATGTCACTTTTCGATACATAGGGATGAAAAACATATATTTTGTCCCAATCTAGGGAGGTAAGTTCCGATATTTTAAAGGTTTTCCCATGGGAAACGGCTTCCTCCAGCCGCATGGCGAATTCCTTTGCCCCTGCATTGCTTATTTGCTGCGATTGAAACGAATAGTAACTAATGCTAATAGGAATCAACAAAAGTATCAGCAGGAAGAGCGGTATAATCAGCCTTTTTTTGTTCATCTTCGATCCATTCCCCTTCATATCCGCGGATAATTCCCTCGTCATCCGTCTGCAGCCGGGCTTTATAGCCGCTCAGCGAGCGGTATTCGTATTCGCACTCTCCGAGCCGACTATAAATCTGCTGAAGCGGCAGCACGTCAAATTCCGGAAAACGGACCCAAGCCGCCGTCATTTGCTGCGATTCCCCAACGTTCAGCCGCAGTCTGCGAATGGGAAGCAAATTGGTGGAAGGCGTTGCACCGATATCGATGTCCACCAGCCCGTCCAGCTCAGGAAGATGGATACCATCACGGAACCAGCGATGCTGTACATCCTTTTGCAGTCGCATCGTTTGCACCTTGTTTTGCTGTATGTATTGAATGGTCACTTGCTCGGTATTCCCGTCTTTATCGCATACCACGCTGTAATCCACAAAAGATGCTTCCCCCGGAAGGGAACGTATCACTTTGCCATGGATTTCTGTCCGCTCCCCCAAGATGTGGGTGCAGTGTTCCATTCCGGTATCATCCAGTCGCTTCCAAATCACAGTATGTTCCATGTTCTCTCTCCTTAGGTGTCAAAATCTCTAAACAGCTTTAATCTCTTCTTTTCACGTAAAATGGGCCTATAAACTCAGAAAATAATGCAAAAACTCCGTATCCTTTTCATAACCAAATCGTTCATATAACTGCTGGGCGTTTGCATTGCCTGTGGCGGTAGACAGCTCAAGGCCTTTGGCCCGGATCGTGGAAGCATAATTGCGTGCGGCCTCAAGCAATTGCTGCGCTGCCCCTTTCTTCCGAAACTCCGGCAAAACAAACAAATCATTTAAGATCATAAAAAACTCGGTATTCATTAAACAAAACGGCAAGATCATCCAAATCATTGACGGTAGCTTGATTAATAGAGATCACCCTAAAATCCTCCTTATATGAATCTATTACATTGTCACTGAGCCCTGCTGAGCAGCCGTTTCCGCCTTTGCCGCAGAAATTTCGTATTTGACCTCCGAATAGTTATGTACCAGCAGTTCTTCTTTTACCGTAAGTCCCGTTTTTTTGTCTACAACCCGCCGCCAGATTTCATTTTCCCTGAAGTTCTTTCCGTCCATGGTATGAAACTGGTGATTCCTCTCTTCGATATGATAGGCAAATGGCCATTTCTCACCGCAGTACAGCGTACCTTTGAGATGATCTTCTGTTAACCATATATTGAATTGAAAAGGCTGGGAGGTCGGATTGTAGAACCGCAGGTCTACGTAATTGTAAAATACGCTGGCCCCGCTGCCAAAGGGCAAGACACGATGGTCATCCGGAAAAGGATCAAAGCTGTGATGGTGGCGTTCGGCCACCTCGAGCGGAGAATGAAGAGCAAGCCAATACAGCAAATTGGCCAACTGGCACAGACCGCCGCCAACTCCGGTTCTCACCTCGCCGCGGGACAATTGAAGACCTTCAATATATCCTTTTCTTTTCGTGGGTTTGCCGACCAATTTCCAATATGAAAAAGTTTCGCCCGGCCGCACCACTACGCCGTTCATTCGGTTGATAGCGATGCCTAGGTTAACGACTTTATTTTCCTGCAGCCTGGGATCGGATGAACCAAGCTTCCGGCGGAGCAGGGATTGATGACGTTTCATGGTGTATGGGAGCTTATCCTCAGTACGTTTCACCGAAAAGGATTTGGACTGGTTTTCGAGGTTTCGGATCAATCTGAGCTGCTGAATTCTCAAGGCGTAAGCAAAAGGCAATTTGACAAGGACTTTCTTGATCGCTTTCATTTTCACCCATCCTACTTCACGGCAAATTTATATTTCCTTGTAGTAATATATGGTGTCATCTAGCTGCCCATCGGCAGAACGGGCATAACGTGGTATTCTGCCTGCTTCAACATAACCGAGGGATTGGTACAGCAAATTTGACGGATCTCCAGCTCTTGTGTCCAGAACCAGCAGCGTTCTATTTTCATGCTGAGCCGCTTTTTCCGCTGTTTGCATCAGCAGTTTGGCAATCCCGCATCTGCGGGCTTGAGGAGATACCATTAATTTGGCGATCTCAGCCCGGTGGGAGCCATTCGCTTTCATCGCCAATTGCAGCTGTACTGTCCCGACGACCTGCTCCCCGTTTAACGCAACCCACAGCCGGACGCCAGGCGCCATAACCTGCTTCCAATAATCTTCCGCGTCTTGCATTGTAAGTGGCGGCAAAAACCCTATCGATGCCCCAGTTTCAACCACCTCGATCAATAGCTCTGACAGTTGATGCAGAAGTTTGGGATCGATGGGCTCTACTACTTGGACTCTGATTTCTCCGTTCATCATACGTTCTCCTTTTTCTGTTCATTCATCTAATTTGACGCTCTTAGGAGTGAGATTGTTTCATGTTATAATCTATGGCTCTTAAAAAACAAGCTTTGAGCAAGGCTGATACGGCGAGTGCTACTCATTGTCGCATCAATATATTAGACTTATGGTTGCAAATAAAGTTCCAAAGTAGAGGCAGAAGCGGAAGCAGAGCAGACTGCAGTTAAAATACCAAAATGGACCGTGAGCAATGGTTTTATTCAAAGGAAATCCAAACCAGATAATATAAATTATTTTCAATGAAATCATTGTCCGCATTAACCTCTCCTGTTATATATCAATGTGTTTTTATCTTTATCAATTCAAAGACAAGAGAGTAAGCTAATTTGGGATCGGTTGTTTTATATCCGTTATAATTATGAAGAATTCCCGGATAAATATCACTTTTTACATACTCTTCAGCTTCATACATTGACGAGAATGTTTTTGTTTCTTCATACTAGGTTATAGTAGTAGATTTATTTTTTTGTATATCATTTTACCATCTGAATCAATTTCACTATAACTGTTTCTTGAAACCTCATTATTATCATTAGACATAGATAACACCTCTTAATGAATTATTTTAAAAACAAAAGAAAAGGACGTATATCTGTCCTTCTCCTCTTTTGTCTATTATAATAATTTAATCTATTTTACAAGAAAAGCTAAACATACCTGCTGGATTGTTTTGAAGTGAGCCAAGGGCAGACATATCAATTGTTACAATATCACCAGAATTGAAATTAGCTTGTCCTCCGATGTACTGGTATTTACTTATGCTTCCATGAAACGTGTAATTATTTGCTTCGGTGTGCGGGGGATAAAGTTGACCACCATAAAGTGTTCTGAAATAACCTAAATCTGTATTAGTTACAGATCCACCAATTCCAGAAACTGTAACAATTGGACCAAAAAATGATTGGCCAGATGGCGTAAATTCAAACCCCATTGCATGGTATTTGTCATTGGACTATATTGCTGGATACTTCTACTTAATCCAGTTGATCCAGGTCTCCAAGCAGGCAGCTGCTCCTTTTTTTCAAATAATTCCCCATGAATTGAAAAATATCAAACATAAGATTGACCTGGTTACTTTAATGAATATTTGGTTATAGGCACAAAAAATGCACCTCCCTAATCGATCCAATGAGCACACGCCAATCGTGTGTATTAATCATTGATCATCTTGTGAGATGCATTTTAGTTAGAAAATTTTGCTGTGCCTGCGATAAGTAACAATTAGGTAAAGAGATAAGTTGACCACAATAATTTACGATGAGCTATGCGAAGGAATACAATTACCGCGGATATTCTCATAACGGCTTGGAATCGTGTGAATTCTACAGGGTGACCTATGATTGTTTAACAATTTTATAAGTAAGGAAGTATAACTTCCAATATGCCCAGACTGATAAAGACGGCAAATA
>JAIRVF010000067.1 GCA_031254035.1 Paenibacillus sp. | reverse complement strand
CGGGAACGGAAAAACCATCGATGGGTGGTATACACAAAAATTGTTCATACAATTATTTTTATATTACCGCTGTTCTGCGGGTATCCATGGATGTGCTTGGCATTTCTTTATCCGCTCGTAAAAACCTTCCTATATGCCGGGAAACTATTGAAACCGATGAAAGTTGGCATAATGGAGATTATTGGTTCAATACAGTTTTTGATCCTGACATTGATATTGTTTTAAGTTACGAAGCTGCCTGGGTTTTATGATCGGGGCGGCTTTTTTGATTTCGATTTTGATGCACTTTGTGCTAAAGCTTGCATTTCTTCTTTTGCTTTGACAATCGATAATAACCCGAAAATATCCCCGATGATGTTTAAAGTTAGTCCGATTTCAGCTAATTCTATGGAGCTTAATTCATCGATCAAAGGACCAGGACTTCTTTTTTTGGATTTGGCCACAATAACACCCCATAAATCGAAGTTTATTTCAACATATGATGATTCAGCAAATCTGACATGTGTATCCGCCTTATACACCTGAAATAGGTATGGAAATCTGGGCTAAAAGACGCCGTGAAGTGTGAATTTCTAACAACAAGAAGGAGCATCAATATGTCTTTTAGTTATTACGGGGAACTTTGCACTGAGGTGTAGCTCACCGATTCAAACCGAACTGCAGCGATTTGCCATGCGTTGGTACGGAGTTGAAGAGTTTAAGTACATACTGCAAAATGTTGGTTTTACGGAAGTAGCGATCTGGGCCGATTTCGAGGATGGGAAAAAGCCGAGCAACCGTGATCAAAGTTTTGTATATGAAGCTATTAAATAATGTTGAGTTGTGCATTTTTATTAAGAAAAGGAGCACAATGTACCTGCCGGTTCTAACCTTGTAAAATCTGGAGAAAATATGGCTTTAAATCGACTACCCGCAGGGATTCCGGCTTACGGTCGGTCCCGGCAATAATTAGCGGTATGAGTGACTCCACTCGACTTATGCCACCGTGCCCCGCACCCCCTTTATGGGTAGGCGAGCTGCCGTACTTCAGTTCATATCCGGGTTTTGCGGTGACCACCATAAAATCGCCATCATGCGAATTTAAGGCTGAGTACAATCGTTGTAAAGCATCGGGATATTGTCCATAGCCCAATGTTTTCTTTTGAGCATCGATTTGTAAATCCAACACTTCCGGGTCATTAGCTATCGTCCACGATTGTTTATAGATATCAACTAATTCGCCTTGAGATCGATAGGTGAATTCTTTGGATGATCCCGCTCGAACAACACGAATCCATCCATTATCTTTCCAAGCCAGGATATCGAATCTCTGGTCATCTTTCAGCGTATTTGCAATTTGTTCAAATGAATATTGAGGGGTTAGCTTATATAGATAAGCCATCCTGTCATTTATCGCAAGAATGATTTCGGTTTGGTCCGTAACGGCAGATCCTGGCCGTAAAACGTTATATTTCCCCTTTAAGGATTTTCCTAAGTCAATCACCGGTTGTTGATTAGCGGGAAGGACATGAGCCATTCCGTTATCGCCCATAACAATGATCACGGCTTTTTTCAAAGCCTCCTCCCGTGAACCAAACGCCTGCAGCAAAGACTGCAGTTGTTCATCCGTACGAATAACCACCTCCATATCAGATGGACCTTTTTTATGTAATTTGGAGTCCAGATCGGGGAAATAAACGTATAGAAAATCAGGTAATTGGTTGTTCTGAATAAGATGCTTCACCATTTCGACTGCATATATATTATTAAAGCCAAGCCGACTAGGTAGGCTATCCGGCAAAATCCCCGCGTTTTTCAATGGGTTTAAGAAAGCACCATATGTAAGTAAATCAGGCCCTTTTACCTTGAGTTTTTTGGGTAAGATCGTAGGCATATGAATCCAAAACGGAAAAGTCAGCTGGTGGTCGGAACTTCCTCGGTAAACCAAACCGTTGATGGAACCCGATTTCAACCCCATATGGGTCATTTCCTCATGAATAGTTAGAACTTGCGGACTCAAGTGTTTTCCGTTTAAATGGATCAATGCGTCACTCAGAAATTGATTGATTCCATGCCTGCATATTTCCAGAAACCCCGTGCCATAATTAATGATTTTCTTATCTTGCTTTGAATACCAGACCAGTCCCGGTACGCGATGTTCATCCGGAAACGCCCCTGTCAGCAAGGAACTGTCAATCGACACGGACATGGTCGGAAATGAGTTGACGACATTTTTATAATATTGGCCTTGTTCAATCAAGAACTGAAAGGTGGGAAGTTTATTTTGCTCGATTCCCTTGTCAATGGACTGGCTCATGATACTGTCGACACAAACGAAAATAATTTTGGACAATTACTCCACCTACCAATCTCTCCTGCCATTTTTGGATATAAACACATTATTTGCGCTCCGCATCCAAGTTATTCGGTGGCGTTTTATTAAAGTTGGAATAAACGGCGCCTTCTCAATCAGATTCGCAAACAAATAATGATAGGCAAAAATAGAGGAATATATGATCAGATGCTTAAAAAATATCACATTCGTACACTTTTAGCGCTATGTTCTATTAGCCCGATCAAATCTTCAAAGTATATATAGGATGAGAGTAGACTTTAGCAAAGGAGGAGATTTTGAATGAGTGAAGGAGTTGGAAGCTATGGTGGAGGACTTTATGGTAACAATATCACCGTGATTCTCGTACTCTTCATACTTCTTGTAATCATCTCCAGAGCGTTTTTTTATTAATATAGCAAGGGCTTAGCTGCTGCTAAGCCCTAAGGATTGCTTACAAAAGATCGATGTTAGAATTTACTCAAATAAGCGAAGTGTACTCTAAATGAAATACGCTCTTTACATAAATGTCTAATAGACCTCGTGGACAATCATAGCAGCATTTCAGTTCTAACTTATGAGACTAACGAAAATGTCTATATGGTTATAGAAACAATTTCGAAAAAATAGGCAGCCTACTAGATACGAGACTAGTTCTTGTACCAATGAGATTGCATATGTAAATAGAATAGGTTCATAGACGCACTATTAATATTCAAAAAGGAGTGTTGTTAATGAGATCGGTTAGAACAAATCATAGAACCCAGGTTAATCAAACCCAGTGGCTGAATCAATGGGCATTCTTCACTGCAATATTATTTTTGATTGGGACTTTTATTGCTCTGTACGTAGCGTGGGGGACATTAAATAACCAATAAGTAATTAAAAAGTCGGTTCCTTAACGATCAGGAATCGACTTTTTCAGGTTGCAATTTGCTTAGCAAGTGATTTCAGCTCTTTGCTTCCATTTGTTTCTTTGCAAGAAGATATCTTCGGTATTGCAAAGGATCGAATTGCTAAAGTCGGGACGAGCTCCTTTTGCTACATTAGTGACGATGGAATTGGATCTTGGCGCGACCTTGGCTCTCATCCAGGTAAACCCGAGAATCTTAGACTTAGGAATGTGTATGATCAATCGGAAGCCTGATTCCCTCTATCGTATGGAGCAACTAAAATACATTAATGTGACACAGAATTCGTTATGGGAAACGAGTGAATCGGAACAGTAGATCTATACGCTTGTAAGCATCAGAAATATCCACCGAATCCGATAAATTGTTTGACAAACGCAAACAAAGCGAATACTATTTATGAAATATCGAAAACGATGAACCGGAGAAGTAATCGGAGCGCGCAGCGCACAGAGAGCTGTCCCATGGCTGGGAGGACGGCAGCGGCGTCCGGAGAAAGACACCGGCGAGTTCTGCCTGAACGATCGCTTCACGCGATCCAGTAGGAGCGGACGCGTACTCTGCGTTACGGGGTTCGAGCTGATCGCGTTTATAAGATGCGATAATCAGGGTGGTACCGCGAGCTTTCAACCTCGTCCCTATTGGGGATGGGGTTTTTCTGTTTTTCGGAAGCGAGAAGCCTGGAAGTAATCGGAATAAGCAGCGGGGGACCGTTTAGGAAGGTGATGCACATGGACGACGGCGATGATGATGACAACAACAACTTCGTATTACGCAGTACTCAATTTAATAAAGGGAGTGTTTACTCATGGAAACTCATTCAACGAAACAAGTCCGTGTGCTTTGCGCCCATGTCTCCGAACATATGGGGCAGCTCGTAACCATACACGGATGGGTCCATAGCATTCGCCATCTCGGCCAGCTTGCCTTTGTGCATGTGCGCGACCGGAGCGGAATCATGCAATGCGTCCTCGAAGGAGAGCTGACCGAAACATCGCTTAGCCTGGAGTCAGTCGTCTCCGTAACCGGCACTGCTGAGTATGCGCCTAAAGCGCCCGGTGGAATCGAGATCCGCACGGCGTCAGTCCAGTGCATCAGCGCCGCAGCGCAGCTGCCTTTTGAGATCAACAAAAAGACGATCAGCGCAAGGCTCGACACCGTGCTCGATCACCGGGTGCTGTCGCTCAGGCATCCGCAGCTGCACTCGACTTTTCGCATCCAGGCCTCCTTGGCGGGTGCATTCCGCGACTTCTTGTGCCGGCGCGATTTCACCCAGATTTTCACGCCGAAAATCGTCGCCTCTGGCACAGAGGGGGGCTCCAACCTGTTCCCGGTGGACTATTTCGGTCGGCAAGCTTATTTAGCTCAGTCGCCGCAATTTTACAAACAAATGATGGTAGGCGCCGGCTATGAACGGGTCTTCGAAATTGCCCCCGTTTATCGGGCCGAGGAGCACAATACATCCCGCCATCTGAACGAGTACGTATCGCTCGACGTCGAAATGAGTTTTATCCGCTCGGAAGAAGAACTGATGGATTTGGAACAGGAAATGCTACAGTACATGCTGGAGATGGTAGCCACCGAATGTGAAGCGGAACTGGCTTCGTTAGGCGTAGACGTTCAGCTGCCGACCGATATCCCGCGAATCACGGTTGCGGAAGCGCAGCGCATTTTGCAGCGAAAGTACGGCAAAACGTCTCCGAAGGGCGACCTCGACCCGGAGGGAGAACGGCTCATTTGCCAATATGCGGCTGAAAAAGGCAAGCATGCGTGCGTGTTCATTACGCGTTACCCGCGTGAAATACGCCCGATGTACACGATGCCAGCTTCAGAAAACGGTGCGCTCACTGCTTCGTTCGATTTGATCTTTAACGGCCTCGAAATAACGACCGGAGGCCAGCGGATTCACGATTACGAGGAGCTGCTCGCCTCGATACGTAGCCGCGGGCTGAACACGGACCATTTTGCCGGCTATCTCGACGTTTTCCGTTACGGTATGCCGCCGCACGGCGGGTTCGCGATTGGGCTCGAGCGCCTTACATCGCGTTTGCTCGGTCAGTCGAACGTGCGTGAAGCTTCAGCGTTTCCGCGGGACCGGACGCGGCTTGCTCCTTAGGATGGAAGCATAATGGAAAGTGATTACGAAAAAAGAGTCTTTGCTGTTATGCAGCAAAACCCTCCTTTTTGTAAGCGTCAAATAGCCCCCAAGCGTGCTAACCAAGGCTAGGCGAAACTAACTGATGAAAGTTCAACCAAGGGTCCTTCGTAGGTAACAGGAAAACGCCGGAGAGATCTGGCGGCTGTAGCCTGGAGGTCTAAGGAAAGCGTAGCGAGATGTGGAGATCAACTTCAGACGAGTTAGTTGCTATGCTGAAAGAAGGCATGTACCAGCTTTCGGGAGACAAGAACATATATGCTTAAAAGTCGCGTAATTGCGGCTTTTTTTATTTTACGCAAATGAAGATGGCTTTCAATTAGATCTACTTTTGTGCTCGTTCGCTTGAGTCAAACCTGAAATCATGATGTTCAGCGGTTCAGGGTAACTATATCGTAAAATTGATGCAGACTGATTATCTGCTTTAAACTAACAAACAGGTTATTGTGGAGGAAAATAGCGCTTCTATAGTGAATTTTTTTGTAGAAGGGGGTAAAATCCCGAAGCTGAAACCACCCGCGAGTTAGTTGGTAATATCTCACGTTTTCCATATGTAGAGCATTTCTCAAATAAAAATAAAAACCAATTTGTTAATAAAATGATTCGTTTTCCGTATTAACTAATGTGAGGCTCATATAACCACAACAAATTGCGCAATTTGTTTTGTTATTCCTAGTTGCATCTCATAAGTGAAGGGAGGGGTAGTCGTTTGGAGGTTACTCAAGTGAATACAGGAATCAGCCATAGCGACATTCGTGATCTTCAAAAGGGAATCATGTCAGAAGAAAGTTTTACAGCGATTTACGATGCATACTATAGCCGTGTCTACAAATATATTTGCTACCGTATCAACAACCACCATGAAGCGGAAGAGATTTGCAGTCATGTATTTGAAGTAGTGATTTCAAAATACAATAGCTATTCGCCACAAAAGTCCAATTTTGAAGTTTGGTTATTTGCGATTGCTAGAAACGCTGTGGCTGATTACTTCCGCTTACAGAAGAAAAGAGTCACCTTTTCCCTAGATTCAATTCTGGACATGATTTTACCAAGGTCATCTCCAGAAGAAATTGTCATTCTTGATGACAGCAACGAAATCTTGTACAAGGCTCTGGCAAAGTTAAGCGATAAGGAACGTAATATCATTGGCATGAAGTATGCAGCTGGTTTGAAAAACGCAGAAATTGCTGACCTGCTCGGAGTCAGTGGTTCAAATATCGGTGTCGTCCTCTACAGATGTCTAAAGAAGCTGCAACAAGAATTGAAAAAAGGAGGTTTTCAATATGAAAAATAGACAGAATGTAGATGAATTTCGCGACCTAACCAACTTGCTTACCAATCTGGAGCTTACTGACAAAGCCTCCAAAGATCGAACCTACCATCGTCTCAGTTTCAAGATGAGATCGGGAACCATTCAACCAAATTTGATGAAAAGGGATGAGATCGTGATGAAAAAAAATACATGGAAAACTGTAACCGTAAGTGCTATGGCTGTTGCTATCTTGACAGGTGTTTTCTCGAGTACCTCTTTTGCACAAAATATGGTGGAAACCATTCTGGCTCGTTTTCATGTGGGAAATCTGCAAATCGTCCAATACGACAAAGAACCGGATGTATCCGCAGATCATAGTGCATCTGAGCAAGCAGCGGGTGATACTTCCCGCGGGGTTCAATTGCAGGTACGTCCTAATCTGACTCTGGAAGAAGCTCGTGCCGTATTGGGGCTAAACTTCCCAGCCCCATCTTGGCTGGCAGATTACAAGTACGTTAACACAGTCATTCATGGCAATAACACGGCGGAAGTACAGTTCGAAAAAGGCGAGAAAAGGATTGACTTCCTTATTTCCAAGGGTGGAGAAAACGGCATCGGTACCACAGACGAAGTGAAGAAAGAAGTGATCAAGGGAACCACGGTTTACTTCGCAAACGGGATTGTGATTTGGGAGAACAATGGCTTTACGGTAGAGATGTATGCACAAGATGATTTTGATACGGCGACACTGGGCAAAATTATTGAAAGCTTCAATGTTGGCGCACCTCTGAAGAAGGAAGAAATCGAGAAAGCGAAAGAAAAAATGAAAAACACACCTCCTACAGAAGGTGCTGGCCCTGCTCCATCCTCACCTACTAACTAAAGAGGCTGTAAGTCGAACACTGTATTTTATAGCGAAGAGGGTGCCCCAAAAGGTGAACTGCACCCCGTCAAGTAGCGAAATTGATGCGTGCATCAATTTACGACACAACGGCTTGATTTGGAGAAAAAGCTTGCATTTTCGCAAGCTTTTTCTTTTTTCTGAGCGCAGTTAGGTCATTCATGCTCCAAAGGATGCACTTTCGCATCAATTCTACCTCCCACACCACGAAACGCCTGAAAAGGTTGCACAATCGCATTTTTATTAAGCATGAAAAAGCTCCCGTTACAGTAGTCGTTTTATTTGTTTCACCTGTCTACGGTAAGGGGAGAGCATATCACTTTTGGGACAGCCCCTTCGTATTTACTTAGTTGATTCAGTTCATGTTGAGTGACAAAAACATTATCTCATTAAGCGCCGCTAAAATCGCGGCTTTTTTAATTTTTATCCAGTCTATTAGCTGTAGTATAAATACGGTTTTAGTAGAAAATGTTTGAAACTCCTTTCCTTCGGATGTCATCGAACATGCAGCAATAGAATCCTTATGAACATCCATACCACATGCTCAATATATTATCGTTATATTTTATTTTTCTAGAATCTATTCAAAGAGATATAAAAATGTATTACAGAGGAAAAAAAACAAAAAATTGACATTCTGTTAACAATAATCTGTTTACTACGACAATAAACTATGGTAAAAGTAATATGACTACATAAATGTATAATTTTAGTAAATAGAATATATATTGTTTTATTTAACTAATTAAGTTTATTAGTAGTTTTGTGGTGTAGTTGGAAGTAAATGAACAGGATTAAAATTAGGAACTAGATTGGAGATGATGCAGGGTTAGGAAAGGAAGGAAGTTCAAAAGTTCAACGTATTTCGAAACTCGGTTTAGGAAATGGAGGTACGAACGATGTTGACAAAAATAGAAGGGTATCGCCTTTCTCCAGAGCAAAGAAGGATCTGGGAGTTGGGACAGGATGGTCAGTACGAAGCTTTTTTCACACGTGTTATGCTGCTACTCGAAGGGGAAGTGGATAAGGGGTTACTCAAATCTGCTTTGCATGAAATGGCGGTACGGCATGAAGTTTTGGGCGCGACATTTAATGTCTCGCAGGGTACGATGCTCCCTGAACAAGTTATAGGGAACGTACATCGAGTGCTGTGGAAAGAATCGGTGGGCGATTGGAGGATGGAGACTTCGGATGGACAGAAGGTGTATCTAGATCATCTGTTCGCCAATTTTTCTGAATACGGCTTTGACTTGGAGAAAGGACCCTTGTTCCAAGTTGAAATTGTCACGCTCGCACTGAACAAGCATGCGTTGCTAATCGCTCTGCCGGCCCTATTTATGGACAATGCGATTCAGCCGTTCGTCAACGAGTTGATCCGGGCTTATGAGAAGCTTGCAGACAATACGACAGTTGGTAGCGAAGAAGAGTATGTTTCGTATGCTGTGCTGAGTGAGAGGTATAATGAGTTGCTTGAAACAGAGAGGAGTGAGAATGGACGTAACTATTGGGCTGCTCAAGATCTTACATCGGCGCTTAAGATTCATTTACCTTTCGGAAACTCGAGACAAGAAGGTGCTTCCTTTTCACCACGCACGTTGATTTGGGAGATGCCAACGGGAGTAGAGGCTGGTATAGCTAAATTGGCCACTCAGCAAGAGACAGAAGTATCTACTGTTCTTTTGGCTGCTTGGCAAGCATTGCTGGTTCTATTAATTCGAGGACCAGTAATGGTTGGGGTTGCTTATGACGGGCGTAGCGATAAAAAATTACTGGAGGTAATTGGGCCGTTGGCGAGGTATGTACCATTGGCAGGTGGATTTGATCGAGACGATTCCTTCCGCTCAGTGCTCGGTTTGGTGAAATTGGCTGCTAAAGAGAGTCAAGAGTGGCAAGGTAGTTTCTCTTGGGAAGCATTTCAGGAAAACTCTAGTACACCGTATCTCCCTTTTGGGTATGACTTTTCAGAACTGCAGACTTGGCAAACGAACGGTGATTTGAAGTTCACCGTTTTACGGCACATGTTCTGCTTTGATCGTTTCGATTTGCGATTATCTGGGGTAAAGCGTGCAGATGGCAAATTGGCAATAGAGTTCCATTACGATTTGAATGTGTTATGTAAAAAGGATGTGGTGCGCTTGTGTGGATACTTCGAACGATTGATCACACAAGTAATAGACGAGCCTGAGTCTCCGATCGGTCATGCGAAGCTTGTCTGTGAGGAGGAACAGGAACAGGAACAGTTACTGTTAGCTTGGAATCAGACGAATAAGCAATTTTCGCATCACCACGCTCTGCACAGACTGTTTGAAATTCAAGTAGCTAAGACCCCAGATCACATCGCTGCCGTTTATGGAGAGCAGACTTTATCCTATGTTGAGCTGAACAACAGGGCCAACCGTTTGGCGAGCATTCTACGAACTAATGGTGTGGTGATAGGAAGTATCGTAGCCATCGCTTGCGAACGCTCACTTGATCTGATTGTTGGGATGCTGGCCGTACTCAAAGCTGGCGGGGCTTATTTACCGATCGATATCGATTATCCAATGGAACGTATCGCTTATATGTTGCAGGACTCTCAAACAGAGCTGTTAGTGACACAGCAAAATTTAGCGGAGCGGTTCGAGAATCAATCGGTGCAAATGATCTTGCTTGATGATCTGGAAGAGGCAGGCCCTGCAAAGCAAAAGTGGGATAATCTTGATTTGCATGTGAGAGAAGAACAACCTGCCTACGTAATCTACACGTCGGGTTCGACGGGTCGACCAAAGGGAATTGTGATAGGGCATGGGGCGATTTGCAATCACATGCAATGGATGCAAGCGGAATTTCCGCTGGAGGATTCAGACCGTGTTATGCAAAAAACGGCATCTTCCTTTGATGCCTCGGTTTGGGAGTTTTATGCTCCATTGTTAGCTGGTGCACAATTGGTATTTGCCAAACCTGGAACTCATCTAGATCCAGCGGCCCTGGTGCAGGAAATTCAAGAGCATCGTGTGACGACTTTGCAAGTGGTGCCAACGATGTTGGGCATGCTTTTGGAACAAGAGGCATTTGCCAATTGTACATCGCTGAGGCGCGTATTTGCCGGGGGAGAACAGCTGACGCTTAAATTGCAAGAACGGCTATTTTTAACGTTGCCGCACGTAGATTTGATTAATCTCTATGGCCCAACAGAGTGCTGTATCGACTCTACCTATTGGGTAGCTGAGCGTGGCGCTATTGGTCATATGGTACCGATCGGCCGTCCGATCGCAAATATGCAAGTCTACGTATTGGATGAGTACCAGCAGCCCGTGCCACAAGGTGTTGCTGGTGAGTTATACATAGGGGGGGCAGGTCTTGCAATCGGGTATCTACACCGTCCGGATTTGACAGCCGAACGATTTGTTGTTCATCCGTTTACAGAAGGGAAGCGGCTCTATAAGACGGGGGACCTCGTGCGCACTCTGCCCGGTGGTGAGCTTGAATTCTTGGGTCGCATCGACGATCAAGTCAAACTTCGCGGATTACGCATCGAATTGGGAGAGATTGAAGCGATACTACAATGTCATGAATCTGTACAACAAGCAATTGTCCTTCTGCGTGAAGACAATCCAGGTCACCAATTGCTTGTTGCCTACATCGTCTGTAAGAGAGAGCATCCACAAATTCACGAGCTGCGCTTGTTCTTAAATGAAAAGTTGCCGGAATATATGGTCCCGTCTTTCTATGTTTTCCTTAACGCGTTTCCATTAATGCCAAATGGAAAAGTGGACCGCCGTCAACTCCAACAACCGGACCTCAATGTCCAAGGACATGGGACTGAATACGCTGCACCGAGCAACTCTATGGAAGGGTTAATTGCTGGTATTTGGTCAGAGGTCCTAGACCTCTCTGCAGTGGGTATTCGAAATGACTTCTTTGAATTGGGCGGTGATTCTCTGGCAGCACTGAAAATCGTGGCACTATCTAAACGTGAGGGGATCCTTATGACACTGGAGGATATCTTCAAGCTGCGACGGATCGAGGAGATCGCAGCGGCCATTGAGGAGCGGACTAATGTCAGAGATCAAAAGAAAGACCACAGTCTACCGATTGGAGGATCGAAATGATGGATGTTTCGCGTGATTTCAAAGAATACGGCATGAAGGTGTCCTACACACAAGAGACCCTTTGGTTACTTGAACGCATATGCAGGGAAAGCGGCCCTGCGTACAATGAGCCGCTTGTTTTCCAGATGAAAGGTCATCTCAAAGTTGAGCTGTTGGTTCGATCTTTGCATCGCTTGGTAGAACGTCATGATTCGCTGCGCATGACGTTCATGGAGACGGTGGATGGATTAAGAGCCATAGTTCACGACAGTATTCCCGAGTTTGTAGAAGTCGTGGATCTGCACAACTTGAGTGCTGGCGAAGCTTGGAAGCAGGCAAATGAGAGGATCGCAGATGCGTATAGTCGACCGTTCGATCTTGCCTCAGTTCCGTTGATTCGCGTAGTCATTGCACGTATAGGAGAGGAAGAATACGTCCTTGGAATCACGGTCCATCATATCGTGACAGACGGGTGGAGCATGGGGGTTATTTTAGACGAAATTGGTCGGAACTACATCGCCCAATGCCAGACCGGTCAGCTGGCCGCTCAGCAACCAGTGGTATCGTACCAAGACTATGTATCACGTCTGCGTCAGGAATATGAGGATGGGGCGTTACACGAGAAGGTCGAGTACTGGAAGAGTACGCTACATGGTAGAACCGACTTGCTCAACCTCCCGGTCGACCGGATTCGTTCTGCTCAGCAGACGTTTAGGGGCTCTACGCACACTGTCAACCTTCCCAAAAGTAAGGTCTCGGCCTTAATCGACAAGTCCCTCCAAGCAGCCGGTACGACAGAGTTTGCCGCAATGTTATCCGCATATGCCATTCTGCTGAAACGGTACAGCAACCAGAATGCAATTACCATCGGGACGACTGTTCTCAATCGTGATGACTACGACCACTTTGGCACGGTTGGTTGTTTCGTCAACACGGCTGCTTTTGCTTTGATGTTGGATGAGGAAATAACGTTTCGGGAGTTGGCTATGCAAGCGTCCGATCGGGCTCTCGAGATGTTACAGCACCAAGATGCACCTTATCCGAAGGTGCTTGAGAGCCTCAATATCGAACGGGACCCGAGTTACAATCCGATATTCCAGACGATGATGACTTCGCTTGGGAAGAAGCCACAGCTGAAACTCGGTGCAGAGATCCTCTGCCACTCTGTGCCGTTTAAGCGCACGGGGGCTAAATTTGACCTGCTTCTTTATGTCAGTGATGTGGGGGAAGACTTCGAGTTTGAGGTTGAATATAATACCGACCTCTTCGATGCCAATTCGATTGAACGTATAATGAGTCATTACTCACATTTGTTGGATCAATTGGCTCTTGACCTCGATGTGAAGATCTCTCGCGTATCGGTCGTCCCCAACGCTGAGAAGCATCTATTTCTCGATGTGTGGAACAAAACTCAGGTTGAGTACCCGAAGACCAACGTGATCGACATGATCGAGGCGCAAGTATTACAGACGCCTAATGCGGTTGCTGTCGAGTTTAAGGACCGCTCGTTGACATACAACGAGCTGAACAGCTTGACCAATCGGGTGGCTCGATTCCTTCTCAGCAAGCGGGGGGCAGAAGGGGAATTTATCGGTGTGTACATGGATCGGTCTATCGAGATGGTCGTCGCCTTGGTCTCTATTATGAAGGCGGGTCTCGCGTATGTCCCCATTGATTCGGAGTATCCGGCTGATCGCATCCGCTATATGATTGAAGACTCTGGTGTTCCGCTCATTCTTACGCAGGAATGGCACATAGAGGCGCTGGCGGAATTCCCTACAGAGGCCGTTGTGCTCGCTGATTTGGAGTTGTCCGCTTTTGATGAGTCCAATGTGCAGCGCCATTTGGGGCTAGATTCGTCCTGCTATATGATCTACACATCGGGATCGACAGGTCGTCCGAAAGGTGTCGTCAACCGGCATGAGGCACTGTTTAACCGGCTTTATTGGATGCAGAGTGCATACCAGTTGACTGGAAGAGATCACATTTTGCAAAAAACGCCGTTCAGTTTCGACGTATCTGTCTGGGAATTCTTCTGGCCATTGATGTTCGGCGCGCGTATTGTGATGGCAGAACCGGGTGGGCATCGCGATCCGAGTTATTTGAAACAAGTCATCCAAGAGAAGCGAATCAGCGTCATGCACTTCGTCCCGTCGATGCTGAATGTCTTCCTTGAAGAAGACCACTTGGCAGACTATTGCAGTTCACTTCGCCTCGTCTTCTGCAGCGGGGAGGCTTTGCCGTACATGGCGGTGGAGAAGTTCTATGAGACTCTGACTTGCGAACTGCACAATCTTTATGGTCCTACCGAGGCTGCTATCGATGTATCCTACTGGGCTTGTACTCTCAATTATCCCGGCAATGTGGTGCCGATCGGGAAGCCAATTGATAACGTCCGGCTCTATGTGTTGGATCAGCACATGCAGATTCAGCCGATCAAAGCTCCAGGAGAATTGTACATCGGCGGGGTTGCCTTGGCGAGAGGTTACCACAATCGAGATGACCTGACAGAGAATGCGTTCGTTTCAGACCCATTCTCGGAAGAACCTGGAGCTAGGCTCTACAAGACAGGTGATCTAGCTTGCTATCTCCCAGACGGTCAGATCCAGTACCTGACCCGCATCGATAACCAAGTCAAGCTGAGGGGATTCCGCATCGAACTCGGCGAGATCGAGGCTGTCGTGCGCCGTATGCCGGGGGTGAGGGACGCGGCTGTTGTGGTACATGAAGCAAAAGGGATAAAGATGCTGTGCGCGTATGTGGTCGCCGATGATTTCGATTCGCAAAAGTCCAAGGAGTGGGTTGCCGATCAGCTACCTGAATTTATGGTACCGAGGGTTTTCGTCCAAACCCCTCAACTGGTGACGACGGCGAATGGGAAACTAGACCGGAAGTGTTTACCGGATCCTTTGGCGGTTCTCGATCTAACTAGGGAGGTCGTCCAGCCTTCCACAGAGCAGGAACGTTTGTTGCTTCAAATCTGGAAAGAGGTGCTAAAGGAAGAACGGATTGATGTCGAAACCAACTTCTTCCGTTTGGGTGGCGATTCGATTCTGAGCATACGAGTAGCTGCGAAGTTGCGGGAAATAGGCTATCAGGTGGAGGTCCATGAGATTTTTGCAAATCCGACCATTCGTCAGCTTGCGAAGAAATTGACGTTAGCGGAACAGGGGGCGGAGGAAGTGACGGTACCCTTCCAACTGGTCAACGAATCCGACCGGAGACAGATCGGTGCTGAGATCGAAGATGCGTGGCCGCTCGCAGCACTTCAGTCGGGAATGATCTATCACTCGATGCTCCATGAGGAGTCACCTGTCTATCATGATATCTTTGCTTATGATATCGAAGCGCCGGTACAGGTTGAGTTGATAATCAAGGCTCTCCGAGCTGTCGTAGCCAACCGTCCGCAGTTGCGATCGGCTTTTGATCTCGAAGGATTCAGTAAGCCACTGCAACTCATCTACTCTAAGTTGGAACCACCGGTGAGAATGGTTGACATCCGTCATCTGGCTGTTTCTGAACAAGACGAAGCCATCGACGGGTGGATCGAAGGGGAAAAGAGACAAGGTTTTATTTTTGCACAAGCACCGCTCTTTCGGGTTCAGATCCACATTCGGTCGGAGTATGGCTTCAATCTCGGCCTGTCCTTCCACCATGCGATTCTGGATGGATGGAGTGTCGCTTTGGTCCTCAGCGATTTCCGCAAAGCTTACGCGGACCTCTTGACCGGAGCGAAAGAAACAAACCCTGTTCTGGAGCAGGAGCAGGTGCTATACAGTACTTACGTTGCCCGTGAGCAGCAGTCGCTGCGTGATCTGGCACATAGTAACTTCTGGATGAATAAGGTCTCGGATGTTTCGCCGACGCTGATGTTTATAGAACCAGAAGATTATCGGAAGCGCAAACCTGGGGTCATAGCATCGCTTGAACAGGTGATCCCGGAAAAACTGAAGCAGGAGTTTCAGACTGTCGCCAACGAACTCAACCTGCCGATCAAGAGTGTGCTACTTGCCATGCATCTCCACGTCCTGAGTCGCTTGGCAGGGACTCGCGATGTCATGACCGGTCTTGTGGTGAATGGCCGTCCCGAATTGCAAGGTGCAGAAGATGTAGCGGGTCTCTTCCTCAATACGATCCCGCTTATGACGGAATTGTCGTCTGACACTTGGCCGTCGTTCTTTCAGCAAGTCTTTGAACTAGAGCAGGAGGCGATGCAATACCGTCGATACCCGCTGGCTGAGATCCTGAAGCGGAGCGGCCAAAAAGAGTTATTCGACATCGCCTTCAACTATACGGATTTTCACGTGTATAGAGAGAAAGAAGATAACGGTGTAAAAATCTTGAATGCCCGCTACTTTGAGCAGACCAATCTTCCACTCGTCGTGCACGCACATCGGGATCACTTCGCCGATCAACTACGCTTGACGGTGAACTACGATGTCGCCAATGTTGATCATGACCTCGTGCATCAATATTTGAAGTTATTCCTAGATGTCGCAGCAGATGCGATGTCTGACAAGGAAGTCTCCGGACTCTCCCAAGTAACCCGACGCAGAGAATTAGTGAGCCACGAGAAAAATGGGGCTGCTGAGGTGATTCAAGGGCGTCAGGACCGCGTAGCACCGCGAACCGTCCTAGAAGGGCAGATCGCTGAAATTGTCTCAACAACGCTAGGAATGGATGATATCTCGATTTATGATGACTTTTTTAGGCTCGGGATGGATTCAATTAACGCCATTCGTGTTGTTGCCAAGATCAAAAGGATGGGCATCAATTTAAGCATTCAGGACTTATTCGCAAAAACGACCGTCCAGCAACTGGCTGAACTTGGCGAATCCATGCATAGATCTGGGACGGGTAGGACACGAATCACACCGTTTGAGCTGGTGCCTGAGAAGGGGGGGATATTCCCGCCTGATGTGGTGGATGCGTATCCAGCCACTGCTATGCAACTGTACATGATTAACAAAAACCAGATCGATCTCGAACAGTCCGTCTATCATGACGTGTTTGCGTATCATCTCGGACTGCCTCTTCATGAAGCATTGCTTCGCGATTGTTTGGAGCAACTCTTACAGGAACACGAGATATTCCGTACGGCCTTTGTATTAGAAGGATATTCGATCCCGATGCAACTGGTCTACCGTTGGGTTCAGCCACAAATCGACGTTACCGACATCAGTTTCTTGTCAGCAGAAGAACGGGCAGAGTCTTTCCGTATATGGTTTGACATGGAGAAGGGGCGCCAATTTGACCTGTCCAAAACGGAATTGGTCAGATTTTACGTACACCGTTGCGGTGTGGAAGATTTCAAATTGACGCTGAGTTTCCATCACGCCATTATCGACGGTTGGAGCCTATCGCTCTTTATACAGCAATTGGTTCAGATGTACAGTGAGGCGATCACATCTGGTGAAGGAAAATTGCCTCAGATCCCAACGCTGAAATATCGGGATTATGTGAAGATGGAGCAAGAGAGCCAGAACTCGGAGGAATTGCGCTCATTTTGGTCGAAGGAGTTACGTGGTTTCCAGTACAATTCGTTGCTCCGGTCGCAACGCCACGAACAAGGGGCGAGATGGAGCGAGACTCAGGTCTGCTTTGATTTCAAAACTCAGGAAAAAATCAGCAGTTTGGCGAAACGTCTCGGTGTTCCGACGAAGCACGTGCTGCTTGCTGGGCATCTAGCGGTTATGAGCCGGTTCTGCGGAGAGAAGGATGTGCTGACGGGCGTGTTTGTAAACGGCAGACCGGAAGAGGAAGAGGGGGAGAACGTCTTAGGGATGTTCCTGAACTTTGTGCCGTTCCGGCAGGAGATAAATGGGCAAACGTGGGACGCCCTAATCCAGGAGACGTTCGAAACGGAACGTCGGTGCCTCCCGTATAGACGGTATCCACTCGCCAGCATTCAAGATGACCTCGGGGAAGAGCGATTGTTTGAGACGGTATTTAACTACACTCATTTCAAAAGCTACTCGGATATCGCATTGCAGGGCGTTCAGTGGTTTGAACACACTGATTTCCACCTGCTGGCCAACATGGGCCACGATCTGCAAAACAGGTTAGTCCTGACGCTGAATGCTGATGGCCGTGTGTTGTCGAAGCGGCATGTGGAGCTCATTGGGCAGACGTATGAAGCGGTTTACGCTCAGATGATCGAAAATGCAGAGGCTGCTGTTGAACTGAACTTTCAAGAATTAGTCGAGTCATAAACGTATTAATGATAAAAAAGGAGATGACCAAAATGATTCAATTTCTAGAAACAGTGATCCAGACACACACGCAGTCTGACGGCTATCTGACTCATTATCGACTTTGGGGTCAACCGAAAGGAGATGACGTAATTATTCTTTTACATGGCGGTATCAGCCACTCCGGGTGGCAGGCCCCCTTGGGTGAAGAAATCGTCTCGAGATCAGATCTTTCCTTCATTGCGGTCGATCGGCGTGGTTCCGGCCTTAACACGGTAAACCGCGGCCACCTGCCATCCAAAGAGCGGGAGATTGATGATATGGTTTCGTTTATTCGGTCGCTCCAGGGTTCCTACACCCGCATTCACTTGGCAGGCTGGTGCTTCGGCGCACAGGTAGCTGCAATCGTCGCATCGGTTTTAGAGGCAGAAGGAATCCTCTCTTCCTTCATGATGATCGCTCCGGGTTTTGCATTCCAAGAGCGTTATGGTGATGTTTTAAGATTGTCGAAGCAGGCGATGTTTGAGGTCATCAAGGAATTAGATTTGAACCCGGAACCTACTCATGCGTTCATGCCGGTCCCGCTTCAGCCAACTGACTTTACGGACCAAGAAGATTGGCATGACTTTGTCGTGAAAGACGACCTTCGTCTGAGGAAGGTCACGGAGAGCACTTATAAGGTTTGGTCTGAGTTGGCCG
>JAIRVF010000066.1 GCA_031254035.1 Paenibacillus sp. | reverse complement strand
CTTCATATTGAGCGTCCTCCTTCAATTAGGGAATGAATGTGCACCATTCGGAACCCAGCATACAGGAGACGCTTTTTTATTTCAAACCTCAAATTAATTCATTACAGGAATTGCTCCTTGGATAAAGGATATTTCATCAGGAAAGCTCCGACCATGTCGCCGAGAGCAGCATGGCATAGGTTAAAGGCACCCATAACGGAGCATCCTCCAGCTTAAATTGACAGCTCCCGATTAAAGCTTTGCCATGCCAGGACCGCACGAAGCCAACCTGATAATAAGGGGAGGGGGAAACTAGAAAAATAGATTCATAGCAGCCGATGATAGCGTTTTGAACATGAAGGACTTTTTGCTCTACCAGCTTCATCGCAGGTTGTACCCGACTTGTTTGCTCGAATATCTGTTGTTGGTAGAATTCCACCTGCTCAGGGGCGAGTTGTTGCCCGCTTTGATGAAGCCCGAATAGGATTCCGCCCCGCTTGTCCTGAGCGACGAAGTTTTTCGACGGATCTTTAGATTGTCCTACACGTACTTCTGGAATGAGAGAATCCGGCAGAGACATCGTGAGCGTATGATCGAAGAAGTGAAGGGCTTGAAACTGGATTTCCTGTTCGTCTGGCAGTATTAATGATCCTTTCGTCATTCCCTTAATCGCTTCTTCAATGGATACCAGCATCCAGTCTTCATCGTTCTCTGCTACGTCTAGTTGTTCTTTCAATATTTGTTGATGATGCAGCTTTAAGAAAAATTCATCCCAATGCTCCGTCAAGGCCTTAGCCTCCTTACAAGATTTCTAGCTTCTGTAGTCGAAAACCATTCAAACTTCGCCGCAGTAGGCTTTCAGCAGCCTCCAAACTAACGATGAAATAAGGTTCTCTCACGCCCGACAAACGAAAATAATAGTGATCTTTCACTTTTTGGCTATCCAGTACAAGATGTTTTAGTGTTTGATCATGTGCATAAAATTCGGTTTGCTCCGAAATACCATCAATGGAGGGAACAGATGGAATCCAATATAGCTCCTGACGGATGGGCTTCCGGTTCACAAGATACACCTGTTTAAAACGGGCCTCCGTATTGTATAGTTCTAAAATTCGTTTCATAGGATCGGAAAGAAGCGGTTGTGATGTGGACAAAGGAAGCCAGTCCGTAAACTCGGCATCTATCTTTGCGTGAATATCCAACACCTGAGCTGGTGGCATGCGAACAAATGGCGTTTTGAAAATATTCATATTTTCAGGTTCGATATGGCGGGAAATCCTTTTATCATCGAGCAAAATATAATAGTGGCGCATATAGATTCCTCCTTACTCCGTCCATATGATGGATTCACGCTGTTCATCACTAAGCTTCCAATGCTGCTGGTATATTCTCGGGACACGGGTCCCTTGCATGGAGGCCCCCTCAAAATAAGCATGTTCAAACGAATGTACATTTGTAAAATCGGCTTCGTCCAAATTGGCATGTTCAAAACGTATCCCGCATAGGCCGGGGGTTCGTAGTTCATTTTCTAGACCTACTCGTCCGCTGGCATCGCTAAAGTTCACGCTTTTTAGATGACTGTATCTAAAGTCTGCGTCGACCAACAGGCTGCCTTTGAAGATTCCTCCTTCTACATTGGCTTTCTGCCAGCGGGTTCCCATTAGTATACAGGCATGAAACTGGCTTCCCCGTAGGTCACTATAGCTGAAATCGTTGTAGCGTAAATCCTTTTGGAACTGGTGAAGATGAGGGAGAGAGAGCAATTTGAAATTTTCGTAAACATAGGGTTCTTCTTCGCTGGATTGCATTAATTGTTCCAACACTTCATCTGCACGGAGCGGTTCATGATCCCAGACATAAAGATTCTCACTCATATCTCTGTACTCACCCGTCCGAATGAGAAGTCGTTCAGCTTTATGGATGGCCTGATATTCAGGCGTTTGAACGGACTCAGCTATGGCCAGACGCATAAGGGAATTCACAAATGAGTGGAAAAAGGGTGCGGATTCTAATATCAGCCGTTCAACATCCGCAGAGCTAATCGCCCCCATGTATATTTTTCGCTGCTGCTCCAAGATTTCTAACATGGCACTCATCGGCGCATAGGCCCATGAAGCGTCATAGGTTAACTTGCAATCGGAATCATCTTCGTACCATTCAGCAGAATAAGCTTCGATCATATACAGGTAGGATTGCTCCAGCATCTGAGTGCGCAGGAACGAGTAGTGAATAAATCCAATCGGTTCTTTTAGGCTCTGTTGCTGCATGCTCAGAATATGTATACACAAATCCCTGAACGACTGTTTGAAATCGGAGATCAGCCCAGCTTGGCAGCGGTGGAACTTGGCTTCCAGTTGGTCCAACTCAGTCTCCACCAAAGGCGAAAAGTGATGCTCTTTAAAATGTTGTAATGCCGCTTGTTTATCCATTCTTATCAGGCTGCCTTTCGTTAGTTCATCTTAATTTCCGTGCCAGAGAAAGTGGTTTTGTCATCCAACGTAATGCTGTTTCCTTTACCGGATAATTCAATTTTCCCGGCAGAAAGCTGGATGTTGCCTGAACTCATGACGATATCAGAGGCTGCTTTAATGTTCACATTTTTTCCACTTACAATATTAATGCCAGTTCTATCGTTAATGACAATGGACATGCCGTTGCCTGAGATAACGATTTGATCCGGGGCGAGCATGATTTCTTTGCCGTATTTGGTTCGAAGAGTCTTAATGGCAGGGTCCAACATTCGGTCTGGCGCAAGGGCTGCTGCGGACAATGCCAATGGAGACTTTGATCCGGCAGACGAAGCAGATACAGTCGCATGTCCGGAATAGGGAGAGGATTTTCCATCAGAATGCTGCTGTTCTCTTCTAACCGAACTGATCGCGTATCCTTCTTCTTCCTTATAGCTTGGGAAATAGATACGAATGCTGTCCCCAATCTCGGGCATACAATACCATCCCGTGTTATCCGCAGATGCATAAATGGTTGAGTAGGGAAACCAGTAATCAGTATTCGGATCTTTCTGCTCGTCCATATCGAGCCCAGCACGGACTTTGTCTTGTTGTACGCTTAGTACCTTGCCATGAATGGAAGCCCCAATAATGGAACGATTGTAGTCTTTAATAGGACGCAGGCCGCTTCGTGGTGACAGCTTTGCAGTATGAGTCAGCACCCCGTCTTTCATTTCTGTTAGTACCTCAGCTACGATCAGCTTATGACCGTGAAAGGTCACTTCATAGCCAGGTTCCAGCAGTTTCTCCGTTTCGACCTCATATTGAATGAAATCAGCATCGTGCACTCCTGGTATGCGGTTTTCTGATGCGGTTTGAAAATCCGCGACTCGTTTTTTGACTTTATAATTGGTGGATTGTATTTCTCCCTTGCTGAGTCCCATGGGCAGGCCAAAATAAAACTTCGGTACCCCATGACCAACGGCGGGAACGAGTGGAGAGAAGAAGTGGGAAGCCATACGTTTCAGAAATTGCCAGTCGGTTTCATCGTATTGCATGACAAAGGTGTTGATGGGTTTCTTGTGGGATACGACATCCATGGTTTCAGCTTTGGGGTAGCCTGATACAATTTTTTCGATCAGATCTGTATAGGTGAGCTTGGGGTTCTGAAAAGACCGCTGATGCCGCTTAATATCCAACTCGTAGGTATGAGAAATGGCCCCGACGGTCAGGTAATGAACGCCCTGGACAACTTTTTCCTCCACATCCAAGGCAATGCCTCGAAAAAGGGGCTGTCGATTGCCATTTTGATCAGTAACAAAAGCTTTGACCTGAGTTTCTTCATCCGAAGCACGTACATACAGCTCACGTTTTTTGTCTGAGATGATGCCTGTACAGATCATTCGGGCATGATCATTGACTGTTTTTAAGATTTTAAATTCATGAAGGCGGACGAATTCATAAGGCATGATTTCGATATGACCATAAGTCACGAAGTTTTCCATAGGTACCTCCTTATGTAGTTGTTATAAGAAAAGTGGCTTTAAAACTCTAATCCAGATGTTGTCTTTTATGTATTTATCGGTTAAAGGGAAGAGGATGTTTACAGGAACACCCATTTTTGGTGAATTTACTATGTTTGTTTTTGGGGATGAAGGTGCGCAGAAAGGTACTTAAAGACAGACTAAAACGTCACTACTTGAAATCCTCCGAAAAAGTCATAATAAAAAGACTCCGGATGGAGTCTTAAGATTCGTGGACTGTAAACATAACCGCACCATGAGACGGCACAGCGGCACTAATTAAGCTTGCAGCTGCGCTTTCACTGTGCTTCCATAGGTCTCGCACGATGTATACAGGAGCCTTCTTCAAGCCAAGGTCACTGATGTTCAAAGTCATGGTTGTTGCTGCTTGGCTCCGGTTGAAGAACAATACAGCCTTGCCTCCGTTAGCCAACGGTTTTACCCATACTTCATAGTCTCCATCGTTACGTATTTTACTTCCTTGAATTCCTGCTGGGTCCTGATCAATTGCGATGACTTCCTTGTTCAGAAGGATTTCCTTCGTAGCACTCGACATGGCTGTAATATCATTACCTGCAATGAGAGGTGCTGCCATGATGCTCCACAAGCTGAAGTGCGCACGGTACTCCGTGTCCGTCATCCCACCGTTTCCAACCTCAAGCATATCCGGATCATTCCAATGTCCTGGTCCCGCAAACTGGGCAAGTACGGAATTTTGGTCTAATATGCCTGTCATGCTGTTCCAGTTGTCGGAAATATCGCCAGTCGTACGCCAGAGGTGTCCTACCGACGGACCCCATAACCATGGCTTATTAGCTCCCCATTCGCAAATACTGAACACGATTTGGCGCCCTGTAGCTTTCAGTGCATCTCCCATAACGCCGTACTGCTGGGCCGAAATCTTGGAACCATCTTCCGGGTTGTAGAGCCTTATCTTATTTTCACCTTTATTTAGAGCAACCTGAACAGGATAAGTGGCCACTGTACTCCAGCCGCCAGAAGAAGGCAGACTATATTGTTGTCCCGTCCCGCCGTTCACGCTAACGTACAGATTTCTGCTAGGGTCCCCATTATAATAATAAATGTTTACAGTATAAGTACCTGTTGCAGGTGCATTGATTTTATTGACAATTAATTCACCGGAGTTATTGCCGATATACCCAACCAATGAGCCGGAGAGTTTGGCCGATCCAACAAGCGTATTATCAGGGGATTCCGCTTCATATGTTGTTGTATTCTTACCACCAGATATAACGATCTTATCTATGTCTGGCGCATATGTAGATGGTCTTACATTATAGCAGAAATCATACTTTAAATAGTCTACTCCCCATTCCGCAAATTTTACAGCATCCTTATTCTCATTGCCTTGGCTCGCCGGAAGCCCCATACAAGTTTTCGTGCCGTTGGAGGAGTAAATCCCAAGCTTTAAGCCTTTACTGTGAACATAATCCGCAACTCCCTTGATTCCATCGGGGAACCTTGTAGGATCGGGCACGAGATTACCGTTCGCATCCCTAGAATCAGCCATCCAATTATCGTCGATGTTGATATACTGATAACCAGCATCCTTCATGCCGTTTTCCACCATCTCGTCTGCCATGGCCATAATCTTCCACTGATCTATATTGCCGCGAAATTTGTTCCAGCTGTTCCATCCCATAGGGGGAGTAAGAGCAAGTCCATCATTTAATGCATAGGCTGTTGGTGTCAGAATGCCCAAGACGCCTGTCTGGACCCATAGGGCACATATCAATGCAATGGATAACAATAACATTTTGAACCTATACATAAGATTACCTCCAAAATAAATTTTTTATATCTGTCATTGCGTAACTTATGATGCTCTGAGTTATCACCAGTCTTCCAATTTGATGGATATGGATTACATATATGGGAAACGATATTATTTTCATCATATGCATTTGCCTATTACGTATGCGGCAAAACATTGATGCCGGTAAGAATTAATAATAATGAATCCTGGCGAATGATCTACAATTTTCGATAATACTTCAAAAGATTCTCCACTCGATCTTGGATTATTTGTTTTAATGACCCAGGTTTCACGGACTTCACATAATGGCCATACCTCATAAAATAATCTGCTATAAACTCCTCTTCGCCTGGATTATAGAATCCCTTAATCACTGTCCTATCGCCGCTTTCTAGTTTCATGGAAGGATAATGTTCTTTATAAAAGATATCCTGGGCTTGTTCTAAAATTTCTACTTCAAAATCAACACTATTCTCGGAACGATAAATTTCCAATGAGCGGTTAACGAGTTCATCTAAAGAAAAGTGAGATTCATTGTCCTCTTCTTCTATAGAGGTTATTCTGTCGCATCTGAAGACTCGAGGTTTATTCGTATTGGGCTCTATTCCCGCAGCATACCATTGACCAAATTTAGCGGAGATTTTGAAAAATTGAACATGGTAGCCTTTTCCTTGATTACCTTTTACGTATTGAATCCTACAGCTGCCCTCATTAAGAATGCTTTTTAGAATTTTATCTAAAAAATGACTCACATGATGATGCGGATACATTTCGAATTGCAGGACTTTTTTCATGTTGTGAATCTGTTTGATTTGTTCTTGGGAAAGGCAGTTTTCAAACTTATCATTGAGTTGATTAACACTTAGATGAAATGGCGTCGATTGATAAGCTTCTAACGTCAACATGGCAAAATACAGGGCATACACTTCATCCATCGTAAAAATAATGGGCGATAACAATCTGTTTTTTAAAATGCCATATCGCCCATGTCTGCCATGTTCCGCAAAAATAGGCATGCCTAATTGCTCTAATGAGCTAATATCACGCAGGGCTGTGCTTTTGGAAATATTGTATTTATCCATTAAGTCGCTTAAATTAAAGAACTCGCGGCCGTTTAAGTATCTGATCATGTCATTTAATCTTTCGGATTTCTTCATCGTAAATCTCCTTGTAAAGGTGTCATTTATTGCTACCTTTACATTTTATAATAAGCTCAAGGTGTACATCAATTACCTAATATCATGGTATAAAAGGAGACGGATACACTGAGCGCAACACTGGAAGTAGCGATTTTCTTATCCATGAACGGAAAAGCAAAAGAAGCGATCGACTTTTACAAAAAGCATTTTTGCGCGGAGGGATTGTTGTTTGTGGTCCTTCAGCTAAAATATAATCGGTGGAATGGTCCCGCGGGTGGTATAATTTGTTAGATGGTGCTAAAGCCAAAAAAGGAGAACTAATCATGATCATTCATCTTGGGCAATTTGAAATCACTTCCGGAAAAGTGGTTGTATCCGATCCCTGTTATGAACTGAGGGATACAATTATTATGGGAGTTTTGGATAATGTATTGAACGGAACCTGGAATGCGCAGGTATATAAAACCGAGGTAAGGGATTGGGGCGAGACCTGTTCCAAGCTGATCGCTTCTCACAGTACTTTTGCGGAGCGGCAGGACGAGCTGTCATGGATAAAAGGTGATTTTATCGTCGGAGTGGACAGCGGGCAGGCAGGAATTTTTGACGTGAACCATTATCGTCTCCCTGATCCGGTGGTTCAAGAGATGGAGCCTAACACGACGGACAGCGACTGGTATTATGCTTGCTGCGATATAACGGAAAGCGAAGAAGAAGCAGGAGTTCTGGACGGGGGCGTAGTTTCGCATACCGGTCTGGGCGATGGCGCTTATGCGGCGTATTATGCTGCAAATGACCAGAACCAAATTATCGGGGTCAAAATTATTTTTATTAAAGACGCGGATTTATAAGGAGCAGGAAAATAAAGCATCAATTAGAGTTCTTGAAAAGTTAGGTTTTGTTAAAGAGGGCATTTTGAGAGAGCATAGTTATTGGAGAGGTAATTGTCATAACACAGCCTAAAAAGATTAAATTAGCAGAACAGCATCACGAAAGTAGGTATACTTATATGAAAATTACATCTATTCTTGAAAATACTAAACAAGATCATAAATTAATTGCGAAGCATGGTTTATCCCTATATATTGAGACCGAACAAATGAATATTATTTTTGATACAGGACCAGATCATTCATATATAAAAAATGCAAAAGCTATGGGAATTGATTTAGGTAAAGCACATACCGTTGTTATTTCTCATGGACATTCTGACCATATTGGTGGGTTAAATTATCTCAATGAAGTAAATAATCATGCGAAAATTTATTTATCGCAACATGCGTTAGAGCCCCATTGGTTTAGATTAGGGAGTTACTATCATAAGGTCGGAGCAAAAAATAATATTCAAAATTCATACAGAAATCGTTTGATTTTTGTTGCAAGTGATATAGAAATAGCAAAAGGAATTCATATTATTACGTTAAATCCTACGAACGAATATACAAAGAACCTTTATAAAGGAAGTAAGAAAGAATTAGATGATTTTAATCATGAAATTATGTTAGTTATAGAAAACAAAAATGGAATTGTTCTATTCAGTGGATGTAGCCATCATGGGATTATAAATATGGCAAAAGTAGCATTGGATAAATTCCCCAATGGAGAAATTGATGTGATCGTAGGAGGGTTTCATTTAATCGGCATTCGCGTTATTAACACTCTTGGAAAAACAAAGGAAGAAATCGTTTCTATCGGTAACAGATTAAATGAAATGCCAATTAACTCTATATACACATGTCATTGCACTGGTGCAAAAGCCTATAATATCCTTCATACTGTTTTGAAAGAAAAATTAAACCCTTTTCCAACAGGTAAAGAATTAATTATTAATTAATGGAATCAAAAGTATATAGTTCGATATTTCTTTTTTGTTATAACTTCCATTTTTATACATAACGGAGATTAAACGATGAGACCAAGAAAAGTACTCGTGATTGAAGATGAACAAGATATTTCCCGTGTTTTGAAAGATTACATAACGATCAGCGGATATGAGGTTACGGTTGCTGAGAATGGTCAGGACGGCTTGAAATTTATAGACACCTTGTCCCCCGATTTTATTATTTTGGATATCATGCTTCCAGATGCGGACGGGATCGAGCTTTGCCGCCAAATTCGCGAGACATGCAATACGCCGATTCTAATATTGAGTGCTAGAGGCAGCGATACGGATAAGGTGCTTGGTCTCGGATTTGGCGCGGATGATTATATGACAAAGCCGTTTTCTCTAAGCGAGCTCGTCGCCAGAATCAACGCCCATTTGCGGAGAGGAAGCATGGAAAATAAGCCAAAGCAAGATGAATTGCTTCAATTTGGGAGCCTTATCATTGATAAAAAAGCCTACAAGGTAACCGTTGAAAGCCAAGAAGTTTCGTTGTCTGCCAAAGAGTTTGAACTGCTGTACTACTTATCCAAACATAAAAATCAAGTGTTCTCCAAAAGTCAGCTATTAGACGCAGTGTGGGGATACGAAACATTTGGAGATGAAAGCACAATAACGGTTTATATAAGAAGATTGCGAGAAAAGCTGGAGCCGGACCCTTCAAACTCAACGTATATTAAAACGGTCTGGGGCGTTGGCTACAAATTCAGCTCAGATTAGGTCTAGGGATGGGGAATACCATGTATGTAAGCCGTTGGTTAAAAAAGTGGATTTGGGCCGTATGCGCATGCCTTGTCATCATGATGGGCTGTGGAGCGTACTTCTTCTGGAACGGGAAAGAGGACAATGTTCAGACGAACTACGTCATTAATCAAGTGCGGATCAAGGTCAGCGATATGATGTTATTTCTTGAAGACAATCATAAAGCAATCGCTACGGATGTGACATTGCGACAGAACTTGCTGAAGATGAGCGAAAATAGCGGCGTGCGCCTTCTGTTTGCACAGTTGGATGGCAGAGTTATTTTTAATTCTGAACCTGGAACGAAGGTCCAAACCATCGATGTAAGGACTTCACTTCATTATGATTTATATGATTCGAAGATAGATAAGGATTTTTTCAAAATTGCCTTTCCCGTCATCAACCCAGAAACACAAACTCAAATTGGAAACGCCATTTTTACATTGCCAACAGCACTTGTCATCCCAAAACAATCACATCATGCCCTCCTTATTCCTCTCCTCCTGATGATGGTATGTTTGCTGCTGGTATTTATTTTGTTGTGGTTCCTTAGAAGAAAAATCAACAACGACACCATCCGGCCCATTCATAAATTAAAATATTATTCGGAAGCGATTCTAAAGGGAGATTACGAGCACAAAGCGGAGTACGGCTATATGGATGAAATCGGGGAAGTTTACGCCATGTTCGAGCAAATGAGGCTGGAAATCATACATCTTAACAAACGAAGAGATGAGCAAGATAAAGCCCAGAAAGAGCTGGTATCGAATTTATCCCACGAACTCAAGACCCCTCTAACAACGATCAATGCATATCTAGAGGCTATACATGCAGGGGTTTGTCCCGATATGGATTCGGTAATGGAATATATTCAAGTGATGCAGACCAATACGCATAAAATGACCGTGCTTTTGGATGACCTGCTCCTGCATGCATTAAAAGAACTGGGGCAAATTTCAGTCCATAGGATAGAACAATATAGTAAAGAGATCCTGCTGCGAATCCTTAAGCCGATAGGCCACAACATTCGTACGGCAGGCATTACCTTTATCGAACCAACAGAAATTCCGAATGTGCTCTTCAACGTGGACGCGAACCGGCTGGAACAAGTTATTTCCAATCTCATTGCAAATGCCTTGAAGCATACATCCCCGGGAGATTCCATCCGAATTAGCATTGAACAGGAGCTGGATCAGCTCATCATCACAATCGCAGATACGGGAAATGGAATTCTTCCACAGGACATGCCTTTTATTTTTGAACGTTATTTTAAAGGGCAAGCTGGCGGTGGGGCTGCTAAAGCAAAAAATGAGGGTTCGGGGTTAGGTTTGTCTATATGCAAATATATTATTGAAGCGCACAAAGGTTCGATTTCCTTCAAAAGCACGCCGGGGCAAGGAACAACCTTTTATTTTTCCATTCCATTATGCTGATTTCGCGGTTGTAATACTTTATTAATAATCTGATAAGCAGCATGCAAGATATGCCCTTTACAATGACGAATATATTGAAATTGCAGGAGGGCTTGAATGTGGCAGACAAAAAAACGATGATTCATGCAGCAAACCTCAGTAAAACCTACTCTACCAGCAGCGAGCAATACCATGCCATTCGAAATCTGGATATCGAAATTTACCAAGGAGATTTTACGGTTATTATGGGGAATTCCGGCTCAGGAAAATCTACCTTAATGTATCTTCTGAGTGGAATGGATAGCGTGACGGCTGGAGAGGTGTATTATCAAGAGCAGCGCATCGATACCTATAGCGTAAAGAAAATGGCGGACTTTCGGGCGCGGAAAATCGGATTTATTTATCAAGGGATTCATTTGGTGCCTGATCTCACTTTTTTGGAAAACATCGCATTACCCGGCTATATCGCCGGCAATAAAAAAAATGAAGTGAAGAAAAAGGCACGTTCGCTGATGGAAGCGATGGAGATTGGGAGCCTGGGCAATCGCTTGCCAGCGCAAGCTTCGGGGGGACAGCAGCAGCGGGCGGCTATTGCAAGAGCGCTCATTAACTCTCCGGAGGTCATTTTTGCCGATGAGCCGACAGGCGCTTTGAATTACGATCAAGGCGTCGCGATCTTGGATATTTTAACGGAGATGAATCGTCAAGGGCAATCGGTTGTCATGGTTACGCATGATATCAAAGCCGCTTGCCGGGCGGACCGACTCATTTTAATCCGGGACGGCAAAGTTGGCGGTATTCTGGAATTTGAAAAATATGATCCTAGCAATGAGGACATTCAGGACAGAGAAAAAATCATATTTTCTTATGTGTCAGGGAAGGAGTGACTGTGATGAATGCGGTCTGGACCCTTTTCCGATCTAACCTAAGAACGAGGAAGCTGCAAAACGGGCTTACAACATTGCTCATTTTGTTATCTGCGCTGATGTTGTCGACATCCGTGATTGTGATCTCAAATACACAAAATTTATTTACGGACATGCATAACAAAACGAACGGTTCTCATCAAATGTTAACTTTAGAACGCGGTCTCCATGATCCGAAACAGCTTAAGCAATGGTGGGACGAGCAGCAAGGAGTGATGGCGTCCGAACTAATGCCTTATCGAAATTTATCCGGAATTATCCATCAAGGACAAAAAACAAATGTATACTTGCATATGATGGATACGCCGGAGCTTCCCTTTACGGTTGATAAGTTGGTCTGGGCTCAAGGAGAAGAAAGAAGCACCCCCGAAGCGGGGACCGTATGGATACCCACTTCACTCGCTTATTCCAACGGAATGAATGTTGGTGATAAAGTAAGCTTCACAACAGGTCAGGGTACATTTGAGTTAAAGGTAGCGGCTGTAGTCGTGGATATTCCTTTCGGAGCTCCGTTTGCAACGGATGCCCGTATTTGGATGAACTCGCAGGATTATAAAAAGCAGTTTCAGTCGCTACAAGGAAAAGACATGTATATGATGGGGCTTCGGTTCGCAGATTACGATACAAATACACAGTATTGGAAACTCTTCGAGCAGAAGTTCGGCACTCCATACCTAGAATCTAAAATGGATTTCGAATCGATCGTTTCCTTTTATTTGATTATGAATAAAGTGATCGGATTCGTCATGATTTTTCTTGGAGCTGTCATGCTGCTTGTGGCGCTATTCACGATTGGGTTCACAATTTCTGACGCGATATTGGCTAACTATCAAACGATTGGCATATTGAAGAGCTGTGGCCTTTCTTCAGCTGGAATTATCGCTACTTACATGTCTCAATATGCTTTACTTTCGATCGTAGGGATTATTCCCGGACTAACTTCCAGTCATTTTTTATCCAAAATCATTGTGGAGAGTTCCCTTTCATCTTTGAAAACAAGCCGTTCAGATCTGGCAATGCAAGGCAATACCGTGGCTATAATAGTAGGAATATCCGTATTTCTACTTGTCACTTTATGCGTGTTGATTTATGCGGGTAAAGCCCGTTCCGTACAGCCTGTACAAGCGATCCGATATGGCATGTCTGAAATGGATAACATGAAGCGGACAAGACGTTTAAGTTCTAATGGAACGCGCCGGGTTGGATTCGATCGTTTTCCTGTTATGTTCGTCATTGGGTTTCGTAATGTTCTGAAAAATGTAAAAGGTTCCCTCTTAATGCTCGTTCTTACAACGATTTCGTCAGCTGTCCTTGTTTTCGGATTTGTCCTAGTTTATAGCATCATTTCCATACCGAAGACGGCGTCCTTATGGGGATATGACAATTCCAACATCGCTGTAACCGTCAGTAATTACTCGGCTTTTTCGCACGACCAATTTGAAAAAGACATGCGGTCCGATCCCAGAATCAAAAACTTCGGATGGTATAAATACATTTCGGGAGTGATTGTCTCAGAAAAATCCGGGGGTTCTGGAACGGCAGACGCACCCCCCATGAATGTAGATATAGGCGTCGCTGGAGAGAGTTTTGATCAGGCGGGATTTTCTGCATTCAAAGGAACCAATCCTCACCACAAAAACGAGATAGCCATTGGAGTCAATGTATCCAAGAAGCTGAATAAAGACATTGGGGATGTCATGGAAGTATACATCTATGGGAAGAAGCATTCCCTGATAGTTACGGGGATTTATCAATCCATCGCCAACATGTCTTATTCCGTAAGGATAACAGCCGATGTGATCTCAAGGGGGGAATTTGGTAACAGTAATAATGAAGTGTGTTTTGTCAATGTACATGATATCGACCAAGCCGATCAAGTCGTGCGCGATATCGAAGAAAAGTATAAGGGCGCTTTATCGGCAGAGACACAGAAAACGTTAATCGATTCCGTATTTAATTTGGCCCTAGTGCTGCTTATTTTACCGATGGGTATCATGTGCTTGATATTTATTGTGGTCACTTGCATCATCATCTACAGTACTTGCCGGATCAATGTTAGAAAAGAAAGCAAAACCTATGGCATATATAAATCGATTGGCATGACCGCAAATCGAATCCGAATGTCGGTAGCTTTGGGAATCGCGGCTTTATCCGTCATCGGGGCGATCATCGGCATTAGTGCCGGAATATATGTCCTGCCGATCCTACTGGAACAAATCCTGGCCACCTATGGGCTAGTAAAACTCCCCCTTGTTATGAACTGGGGCGGTATTATTCCTGTTGCCTTCATCAGTATCATATCCGCGGTGTTGGGTTCATGGTTATCGACCAGAGTGATTGCCAAAACAGCCCCTAGAATATTGGTGATAGAGTAGGGCAGCAAAAATCATAATGGGTTAGAGCGCGCCTGCGTTCTGACCCAATTTTTTTTTGGATTATTTGAATTCGGCTAACGAAACTGGGGGGCCGCTAACGGACACCACGACGTTTAAGTAGCAAAAAAAGATATCGATTTACATCTAACAAAACGAGGGAGCGTTATAGTGGCAAAATTTATGCTGATTTAAATCTAACGAAACTAGGGAGCGCTATAGTGGCAAAATTTATGCTGATTTAAATCTAACGAAACTACTTATTGTTATTTGGACGAAATATGGCCGAATGGACCGTTTTTGAGCTAAATAGCGTTTCCTAGTTTCGTTAGAATTTTTTGAGGTTCATTTTTGCCCAAATAACGATTGTGTGTTTCGTTAGGGAGCCACGTATAAGTTGTATTTGCCCAACCGATTTGTGAACTGTGCTGGTTTCAGCATTAACGGGACAATATCACGGTTCTGTGAACCGGGGAATTAAATTAAAGGGAAATACGTATTTTTAGATTTAATCTATTGATAATAACGCGATTTAACCTTGATCAATCCATGTAAAATAGCGGTTTGAACATGTAAACTATATTTGCCCTATGCGAGCGCTCGCACGGCAGGTAAATTCAATAACCGACTATTGTACTCATAGGAGATGATCATATTGAACAATCACGTTAGCTCTGCCCAGTACAGCGCTGTGGCCGATACTCCGCGCTCTGAACGTTTCCCGTGGGGAGGATTAATTGCACTGGCCATGGCAGGGTTTATCGGCGTTCTAACCGAAACGTTACCTGCGGGTTTGCTGCCCCAGATCAGCGCAGGGCTTGGAATCTCGGAAGCTCTGACGGGGCAGCTTGTCACGTCATATGCCCTTGGCTCCCTTTTAGCCGCAATTCCTTTGACCACCGCTACGAGTGGATGGCGTAGGCGGCCGCTGCTGCTGCTGTGTTTGATCGGTTTTCTTGTATTTAACAGCGTTACTGCATTGTCCGCTAATTATTCGCTGACGCTGGTTTCCCGATTCATGGCAGGCGTATCTGCCGGCGTGTTATGGGGAATGGTAGCGGGTTACGCCCGGCGGATGGTAGCGGACCCTCTCAAAGGGCGGGCCATGGCGGTGGCTATGGTGGGTACGCCCTTTGGGCTGGCGATCGGCGTTCCCGCCGGAACGTTCCTTGGCGCAGTAGTGGGCTGGCGAGCTGTGTTTGGACTGATGTCGCTGCTAACTGTGCTGCTGGTTGTCTGGATACTTTGGAAGATGCCGGATTATCCAGGCCAGCAGGCCGGCACGCGGCTTCCCCTCCATAAAGTCATTGCCATACCGGGGGTTCGGTCCGTATTATTGGTCGTTCTGACCTGGGTGTTGGCTCATAACATTCTGTATACCTACATTGCGCCATACCTCGCAGAGGCCGGGTTTGCCCAGCGCGTCGATCTGATGCTGCTTATATTCGGGATCACATCCATTATCGGTACATGGTTAACCGGCATATGGATTGACCGGCTGCTTCGGCCACTAGTATTAATCGGCCTCATTAGTTTTACGGTGGCTTCTACACTGTTTGGCATCGGGAGCGGCCAACCCATGATCATGTATGCGGCGGTGGCCATCTGGGGACTGACGTACGGGGGATCGCCGACATTGCTGCAGACAGCAATCGCTGAGACTGCCGGCGAAAGTGCCGATGTGGGCCAATCCATGCTGGTGACGGTATGGAATCTCGCTATCGGTGGTGGCGGCTTGGTTGGCGCTATTTTATTCGAAACGATCGGTGTCGGGTCCTTTCCCTGGGCTTTGTGCATTCTTCTGCTCCTTGGGCTGATCATTGCATGGCGGGCCAAGGAACATGGATTTCGTTCGAAGTAGCAGGAGTGAATTCATGCTTTGTGTAAGAACACTCGTGACTCCAGTCATGAATCGTTAACTTACTCCTCATCAAGTGTAATGAAAGGTTTGTGCTCGATAGGGGATGACATCACGATTAGGATCGTATATGTTCCGTATTTGTCGATTCGATTGCCGAACTCTTCAAGAGCACGCGTGGATTCGGTCATGACTTTCAATAAATAATTGTGTTCCCCGCTGATGCGGTGGCATTCAATGACATGAGGGGACGAATGGACAAAGTCGATGAACGCGTCGCAGTCCCTTGTTCGGAACAGGATATAGGCGCTGGCGTGTTTCCCTGTTTTCTCAGCGGAAATGATGGTACGGTATTCCTCGATAATTCCTTTTTCCTCCATCCGTTTGACTCTTTCCGTTACGGCGGGTTGAGAGAGGTTTACGGATTTGCCCAACTCTGTCATTGAAATTCTCGCCTGACCTTGAAGATGGAACAAGATGTGATTATCAATTTGATCCACGAACTTTTCCTCCTTAGCATTTAAAGGTAATTTAAGTTAAACGCATTGAATTTATTTGAGTTTTAATCATCTATATATGTTTCTTGAAACAATATGAGTTATTTCGTAAATATAATAAACCGGACGCGGCAAAGTAATCAACACTTGATCCATTTAAAAATATGAAAACCAAGATGGCTACCACTCATATTGTAACAGACCAACAGACCGCCCAAAAGGGCGGTCTGCTGAAGGATGCAGGGAGTATGAGTCAACAAACCCACACATGCTCAAGTAATGTTTCCAGATAGATCATGCTCTATGATTTCGATAGGGAATGATCCATTTGCCCAGCTTAAAACCGCATAAAATAAGCAGAATCGTGAGAGGCAGCGCGATGGCCAAACCTCCTGCCAGGGAAGCGACGCTAATTTTACCAGCATCGTAAAAACGATAAAGCGCATAAGACGCAAATGGGATTTCAACCAAAATGGCGGTTATGACTCCCGAGGAATAAGCTCGTAGCAGCAAACTAAATATGACATGTTTGATTCCGTCGATCAGGATCACGGCCAAAACGCCAGCGCAGAGCATATTCAAATTGCCGTTGTTTTCGAACCCTCTAACCGATTCAAAGGCAATCAAGATGAGAATCGAACCGAGCAGCAAAACGGCGACTGTAAACTGCAGCGTAATGCTTTTCCCAGGATCAAGGAAGCGGTTCTCGAAAGCCATCCGGGAATGATTCCGATGGTTCCGTAGCCATTTCTCCATCGTGATGATCTCTTCCCCGTCATGAATAAAAAAGGCGACCGGTATTAGCCAGATGAGTACTTGCAGTTGATTTTGATTAGACATTAAAAAATTCAGCATTATTGTCCCCTTACCCCCTTAGGATTGAAGTTTATGGATAGCACCTGCGAATAAACTCAGCCTTATCTTCCGCGGAATCCACCTGCTGACTCCTCGGAACATTACCCGGTTATGCCAGCCTGGAATGATGATAGTTCTTTTTCCAATCGCTCGCAGAGCTGACTGAACCACGTGGACTGGACTCATCGTACCGATATCACTGATACCGGCGACTTCCTGAAATCCGCTTTTCGTAGCTCCCGGACATACAGTCAGCACATCGATACCTGAATCCTTCAGCTCATAAGCGAGACCTTCTCCAACAAAGAGATTGTAAGCTTTTGTAGCAGCGTATTGAGTCCAATATGGTGCTGGGCTAAAAGGCACTGCAGAAGCAGTAAATATGATTCCGCCTTGCCCTCGCCTCGCCATCTCCTTGCCGAAAGTATGGGAGAGAATAAGTGGAGCCCGACAGTTCACATGGAGCATATCCAGCTCATTCTGAATGTCGTTGTTCAATAAAGTTCCGGTAATGCTGAAACCGGCGCAGTTCACCAGAAGTCCGATGTTCAAACCATCGGTGACACGGCGGATATCATGAATAAAATCCGGTTGGCTAAGATCCGCTGGAGCAACCCTTACCTGGACAGCATGTTGTTTGGCGAGTGTATCCCCGAGCTCCTGTAATTTATCCTTCCGCCGGGCAGATACTACTAAATTCATTCCACACTGGGCAAGCTGTGCCGCAAATTCAGCGCGAGGAAGCTCCCGTAACTAGTGCCCAATTACCGTATAATTTTAATAGGCGGTGCAAGTCGGTCACTCCTATCATTAATTAATTGAGTACTCACTCAAAAAAATCCGATGAAAAAAGCTGCTGCAGTCCATATAAAATGTATAAACTACGAAGCAGCTTGGTGCTAATTTTACTGTGATTGCCCATGCAGACCATGAAGGAGGAGCTGCACAAGTTTGCGGACATAGGATTCCTCATCGTACATAAAGGCGCTTTGGCCGAAACGGTAATGGATCATAAAATAAAGAAAAATGGAGGACATCAGCATCGACATAGCGACTTCATACGTACCCTCGGCTAACGGCTCTGATTCCATTCCCTGCTTCAGCATATTGCCGCCCGCAGATTCAATGTTTCCGATGAGTCCGAATACCTCCTGGGATACCACTTCATCCTGGATCATTTCGGGCGACCAGATCAGCATCAGGTAATCGATATGTTGTTTCAGAAATTGCAGGTATTCTTGACCATACTGAACCAGCGCTTCTTCCAGCGGTTTTCCGGATAAGTATCCATCAACCTTTTGGGCTTGGATGGCAAAAGAAAAGTTTTTCACGATATGCAGCAGCAGCTTTCTTTTGTCGCCAAAGTGGTAAAAAATAAGTCCTTCCGCGACGCCGCTTTCATTTGCGATTTCTTTTGTTGAGGTGCCATGAAACCCTTTTTGCGAAAATAACTTGAGTGCGGCGGCGAGAATACGTTCTTTCTTGGAATCTGTGTTTTTTGATTTGGCCAATGGAAATACGTCCCTTTCCTAATGAGCATCAATAGATGAATCGCATTTTTGAGTGATTACTCAAATTATAGCCCTGGAAATATTTTCTGTCAATTAGGCGAATGGCAATTCAATCGAATAGCCCGCAATGCCCGATGATATCATCCGCTTGCAGCAGTGTGGCCTCCGCAATTCCGACATGATTCCGGTTCATAAAGGACTGTACGGCCTTGTATCCGATCGCATAACCCGCAAACAGGGATAAACCGACAGGGGGATACCCCTGTTCTTTTGCATGAATATCGCCGAACATATAGCTGCCAACCTCGGCAAAACCTTTGATATTCAGCGCATCTTTAAGAATCTGGGTGGAATACTCCAAATCCCTTCATAACGGAAGTAATCTTCTCTTTTGGACGGATCCAAACCGAACAGCTTTTCATATTGTGCTAATGTGGGTTCAACAGTAGATTTCATGTAGCTACACCTTCTTCGGAAGATTTGTGATGGAACGAAAGGGGCATGTTTTCAAGTCCGCCCATCATTGCTTGTCTGAAGATAGGATAAGGTATAACGTTACGTGAGAGTCAACGGAGGGAGAGAAACTTGTTACGGGAGTTGCTTGGAGAAGAGGGGAGTTACCTACAAGCTGACGTTTGTCCCCACATCGGCCGAGAATCAGTTTTTTTAATATTATCTCGAAGCAATAAATTATTAATTGATAAAATTTGAAATAAAATTAATATATAGTAAAATATGCATATAGTGGCGAGGATCTGTGAATCATTATCGGTTGCTTCCTTTCATCCCGTCAACTATTTTAGCTTTCATCAACAGGATTAACGGAATTATTACAAAATCAGTAAATTAATTAATCTTAAGAGGAAAGGGTGATGCATATGGAAAATAGCGATCAAAAAGAACCGATGATTTTTGATGTCCATGTCACGGAAGGAACCCACTATGAGGTAGGGAAGCAACGGGCAATTACATTTAAGGAACATTATCCGGAAGATATCGACTACTTTATCACTCCCATGGAGGGAGAGGATTTTCTCTGCGCGAAAGAGGCCCATAAAAGAATGATGGTAATTGATAAGACATGTCCAGGTTTTACTGATGAAATACAGGGATTTGCCGATGAAATAAATATTGAACCAGAAAAAATTGTTTGTTACGCCAATTCATTTCATTCCGCACCGAATTGCTGTCAATTCGCTGTTCATCCATCAAATTCAAGTGATGGGCACTTTTACGTTGGGAGAAGCTATGAGTATTTTGTAAGGGACGAGAGGAGTTTGTGCATTACCCGTGTTGAGGGAAAACCTAAGCATATGGGCTTTTCATTGCAAAATGCGGGACGAATGGATGGTATGAACGAACATGGACTCGTGGTTACCATGTCAAGCACGGCTTATTTGAAACCTCTGGAAGGACATGGATGCGAGTTCTGGATTGCCATTCGGGCTCTCCTAGATCGCTGTAAAGATGTATATGAAGCTAGGTGCTTGCTTGAAGAGATGCACGTATGTACGAATGCGAATATCTTGGTAGCGGATGCTTCTAATAATGCATCTGTTTTCGAAATTGCAAGCTTCTCTTCACACAAGAAAAAAATAACTGAACGAAAACCGGTGGGCGGTTTAGTCCTTGCTACCAATCACTATGAGAGTAATGAAATGCGGGAATTTGACGAATATCATTTCTGGCATTCGGAAATGCGTTATACCGCTGTCTGGAATACTTTATTGCGTGAATCACCAAACATTAATCATGAAAAGATAATGAACTTAATGTCGACAAAATATCCCCTTGGACCATGTTGCCATTATTATTCAAGTGGCATGGGAACGCTCAGAAGTATGATATTTGATGTAACAGATAAGAAATTGAAGGTTAGTTTTGGCCCTCCGGATATGAATGAATGGCACTCTTTTGATTTTGATGAGCCGGTAGGAATGCAAGAATTTGTATCTAAATATGAAGATGAAGAGGTTGATGATCCAGATCAATTTTGGAGAGAAATGTAAGTTCATCACGCCAGAAGGGGGCAGAGATTAGAGCGATTAGAGCTATCTATATGGGATCACTGCACCTATGGAACTTTCGTTTTTCGATGAACGGATCATGATAATAAGAGGATTATTGTGGAAATAGCGTTCTTTCACAAATCTTTCAGGAAGGGATATCAATATCCTAAGGCTATCGAGAAAGTTCTCGACAGCTCAGATTGCAGACAAACTCCTGAGTTTCATTCGAAACAAAGGAGTTTGTCTTTTTTTGGCTGTGATGAGTGCATTGACCCAGCAAGGGACAATTTCTGCATTTCTCCGCATTCGAGAGGTACATCCTATAGCCATCCCGGTTCGTTAATTCGTAAGTTAGTAACTCGTTGTTTGGACAGATAATGTCATGCACGTTGCCAGGCGTGAGTTGGGCTCCCAAAACAAAGCCATGTCTATCACATGCGGTTTGGAACGTGTAGGCAGATACACGTTCTTTTTCCCCTTTCACAAATAGCTCACTCTCAGGATCGGCTGCTCTTGATATATTTTGCTCTGTTGCTGAATTATTGATCACGCTATATTTAGTCTATTCTACAAATTAATACAATATATGTTGAAAATGTCATATATTAGTGTTATATTGAATGTGTTGAAAGAAAATCATAATATTTAATTTTATAGATAAATTTGTAAATTGAGAGACCAAATGAAATTTTTTCATGCCCGGAGGGGACTAAGGTATGCCATTTGAAAAGATTCTTTATCATTTAACTGAACCGCAAAAAAGAATTTGGTATACCCAAATGATCTATCCTGATTCATCAATGTATAACATTGGAGGAGCTGCCTTTATTGAAGGAGCTGCAGACCTTGAGGTTCTTGAGAAAGCAATTTGTATCTTTGTAAATTCACATGATGCTTTTAAGATTCGGTTATTGGTTCAGGAGGATCAGCCCAAACAATATTTTTGCCAGCAACAATATGATTCGGTGGAAGCAATTGACCTGAGCAATAAAGTCGAACCCGCTCTTTACTTGAAAAAAATATGTGATCGTAAAGCAAGAGAGTCTTTTGAATTAGAAGATTCCCCATTATTTGAATTCTTTATATTCAAGCTAAGTAATGAACAATCAGGTTACATTGCAAAAATACATCATATTATTGCAGATGGATGGTCATTACAAATATTAGCCCACCAAATATCTGGGATTTATGAACAACTGCTGGATGAGAAATCTGATTTCTCGCCGCAACAACCAAGCTATAAAGATTTTATACATAATGATGCAGAATATTTATTATCACAGAAATACTCTATAAGCAAACATTATTGGTCTGAGCAATTTGAACAGTTGCCGGAACAAATGCCTCCTTTATCCAATGACATTGATGGTCATAGAATTGTTAAGTTTCTAAATAAAGTGCAATCCGATAAGATAAAAGCTTTTTGTGATCGGTTTAATATAACGCTGAATACCTTTTTTATTTCGTTATATCTAATCTACAAATTTAAAGTAACCGAAACTAGGGATGTAACGATCGGAGTTCCAGTGGTCGGCCGTTCTGGCAAAATAGAAAGAAATACGTTCGGAATATTTGTCAACACAATGCCTTTTCGGTTTTTCATGAATCGCGATGAAACCATTCTGGATGTTATGCAAAGGGTTTCAAAACTATTAATGCTAAATTATAAACATCAGAAATACCCGTACAATCATTTAATTAAGGATATCAACCTTGCCCAAAAAGGATATGACAGATTATTTGAGGTTTGTATCAATTATTATGGGACCCAATTGAGTAATGATATTAGCGGTTTCCCTGTATATAATCAAGAATTTTATAATGGTCAGCAGGAGTATCCTTTGCAGATTATTATTCGGGACTGGTTGGATGATAAAGGACTCCAGTTGGATTTTGACTATAAAATAAGTGAGTATACTCATGAGAAAATAATGGGGATGTCTAGCCATTTAGAATTATTAATAGATCTCATTTTGAGAGATGAGCGTAAACAGGTTTCTGATTTTCTTTTATTAACAGAAGACGAGAAACAGAGAATGGTATTTGATTACAATAAAACGAATACGGACCATAGAAACGATAAATCTATTATAGACTTATTTGAAGAGCAGGTTGAGCTTACTCCCGATCGTGTAGCGATTGAATGCGGCACTGATTCTTTGACATATAATGAACTCAATCAACGTTCTAATCAATTAGCAGCACATCTTAAATCTAAGGGTGTAGCTAATCATGTGATCGTTGCATTATTGACCAAGCATTCTCTGGAAACCGTAATAGGTATCTTAGGAATCTTAAAGGCTGGCGGCGCGTACTTGGCGATAGACCCCAATTATCCAAAAGAACGTATTTTATTTTCGTTGAAAGATGCTCGTGTGAATATTCTGCTAAGTAATTTGGACCACCATGACTTTTCGTTTGCCGGCGAAATCATACAGCTTACCGGTGAACTATATTCTAACACAAATATTAAGGAGAACATTAATGATTGCAGACTGAATGATCTGGCTTATGTGCTTTATACATCGGGTTCTACAGGAAATCCTAAAGGAGTGATGGTAAAGCATCATAATTTAGTGAATTATATTAATTGGGCTAGAAAAACCTATGTAACCGAACAACAGGAAATGTTTGCGCTCTATTCCTCTGTGGCATTTGATTTAACCATCACCTCGATATTTACCCCACTTGTAAGCGGAGGAATGATTATCGTTTATCCTGATGTACAGGATTCATATATTTTTGAAAGCATTTTGAAAAATAATAATTGTACCATCCTGAAACTAACTCCCTCTCATCTACAATTATTAAAGAACTATGATAATAGAAACTCTCGTGTCAATAAATTGATTGTTGGTGGAGAGAACCTGAAGGCTGACCTGGCAATGGAGGTATATGAATCTTTCGGGGGTAAAATTGAAATTTATAATGAATATGGCCCTACAGAGGCGACTATTGGATGTATGTATTATAAATTCGATCCTAAATCAGATAAGTTCGGGGCTGTACCGATTGGCAAGCCTATTGACAATACTTATATTTATATCCTGGATCAAAAATTAAATCCATCTCCTATGTATGTAAGCAATGAATTGTATATATCCGGTTCTGGGGTTGCTAGCGGATATTTAAACCAACCTGTATTGACGGAAGAAAAGTTTATTAAAGATCCGTTTGTAAAAGATGGAGTTATGTATAAAACAGGGGATTTAGCCAAATTTATCGACTTCAACACCATTGTTTATGAGGGAAGAAGGGATGATCAAATCAAAATCAGGGGCTATAGAATAGAGCCTGGTGAGATCGAAAAAACAATACAGTTATACAATAAAAACATACAAAATGTCGCCATTGTTATGCATAACAAGCAAGAAGAGGCGAAATTTTTGTGTGCATATTATGTAAGCGATCAATCTATTGATGAGAATGATTTACGCCAGTTTCTTCTAAGTCATTTGCCTAATTATATGATTCCGGCATTCTATGTACATGTTGAGAGAATCCCTTTAACCATAAACGGAAAAATAGACAAAGGCAAATTACCTTACCCTACTAAATCTGGCAATAAAAATTTAGGCATAAAATCATATCATGAAAATGAAGCTGTCCTATTAAATACAATTTCAAATGTATTGGGGCTTCCATCTGTTAACATTGACGACAATTATTTTCTGTTAGGCGGAGATTCGATCAAAGCGATTTTAATATCATCTCGTTTAAATGAAGATAACTATACATTAAAAGTAAAAGATATTTTAACATATCCGGTACTTGGTGAAATGGTCGCCTTTATGAAAAAAAGAAAGCAGAAAAATGTCAGCCAAAAGGCTTGTACAGGAACCGTGCCGCATACACCTATCGTAAAATGGTTTTTCTCCAATGATATTGAAAATAAGGATCAATATTGTCAAAGTGTTCAATTAAAATTCAACAATAAAGTCCCTATAAAAATACTAAGCGAAATGCTGGGAGAGTTAGTAAAGCATCACGATATGCTTAGGCTGAACTACGATGCACATAAAAATACACTGTACTTTAATAACGAATATCTTACACAAGATATTCCTATAGAAGAATGGGATTTCTCTGAAATGGACAGCAATCAATTAAGTTATGAAGTGAATCGCGTGAATGCTAAACTGATCTCCACAATAAAAATAGATTCGGAATTAATACTGCGTTCCGCCATATGCCATACACGGGACGGAATGACTTGGATTATTGTGGTTCACCATTTGGCGATTGACGGCGTTTCATGGAGAATCATACTTGAAGATATCCAAACCATGTTAAGGCAAAACGATCTTATGGAGAAATTCAGCTTGCCTTTGAAAACGAACTCTTATCAAGAATGGGCGAATTTTTTGCAGCACTATAAAATTAGCAATGATTTTATGCCTAAAGAGGTAAAATTACAAAATTTATACAATAAGAATAAGGCCTCATATGGAAAAGAGATTCACAAACTCGTTCATTTATTAGATGAAGAGACGACAAAAAATTTATTGACCGCAGCCAATAGACCTTATGGTACAAAGACAGTGGAGCTCCAGCTTACTGCCTTATCTTTAGCCATATCGGATATTTATAAAGCAGAAGAATTCTTAATTGAAGTAGAAGGTCATGGAAGAGATGAAATATATCATGATTTCAATATTTCCAGAACAGTAGGTTGGTTTACAACAATCTTTCCCGTGATCATGAAATCCGGACCAAATGATTTGCCGATGAAAATTAAAGCTATAAAAGAGGCCTACCGTTTATCCTCAGAAAGCAGCCTAGAGCATGCTATATATTGCATGAGACAGGATAAGTGGGATCAATCAGCGCTTATAAGGTTTAATTTTCTGGGGGAATTTCAAACTCATTATGATTATTTCGAGCTAAGCTCTGATTTATCAAACCACAATAATGACATGACGAGTTTGATAGAGATGGATTCAATGATCGTGGAAAACCAATTGATAACAGTCGTTAGAGGGATGTCGCAAATTTTAGCGGAAGATTTGAATCGGTTACTGGAGTATTATCATGAAATGATTCAAAGCGTCGTTCATCATTGCATGAACAAAGTTGATGTGGATTATTCGCCATCGGATTTTAGCAAGAACGATATATCGCAAATAGAACTGGATTTATTGTTCAGTGAGTCATGATGTCGAGGGGATTAAAGAATGAATTATCCGGTAGCAGGGGGATTCCATGGAAAAATACAAGTTGATTTGTATTCCATATGCTGGTGGTTCGGATAACTGTTATGTCCCTCTGAAGAAACATATGGATCAAAATATGGGCATGCTTAGCTCTTATTTTGTACCTATTTTACGTGCTGATTATAAGATAGTTGAGAACTATAATTACACAGAAAAAGACAAAAAGATACCCTGTAAAATGGCTATTTTTTATGGTGCTGATGATCAAAATACGGACGAAAATGAGCTGGAATTATGGGCAGAGTATACTGAGAAATCATGCACATTGAGACGTTTTCCAGGAGGTCATTTTTTTATAAATGAGTCGGCAGAAGAGGTTGCTAAGGCGGTAAAAGAGTTGTTAGAAGAATAGGCAATCTACAACAAAATATCTCCTAGTAGGAAAGGAATAGTTAAAATGAGCCAAGCTTCCACGATCCAAAAAAGCAATGTAAGGGACATTATCGGATTAAATGAACTGCAGAAAAGCATGCTTTATTACTATATTCAAGATTCCTCTAGCGATGCGTATTTAGAGCAAATAGTATTTCTCTTGCCGGAAAGCATAGTTGAAGAGAGAAGTGTACAAGCTTGGAAGGCAGTCGTCAATTCACATGTAGCTTTACGTTCCGTATTTCGGTGGGAGGGCTTGAAAGAGCCAGTACAAATTCTTCTAAAGGAGATCCATGATCCTATATTTTTTGAAGATTTGTCCTATCAATCATTACCGGAGGATATCGAAAATTATATTTTTCAGAAAGATCGGGAGAAGAAAATTGATATCACCAAAAGTCCTTATCGCATTACTTTTTATAAGATCAATGAAGAAAATCAGTATGCTGTGTCATTAATTAGTAATCATATCCTTTTTGATGGTTGGAGCACCTCTATTCTGGTAAATCAATTTATTCAAAATTACAAAAAGCTTGCAAACGGAATCCCATTAGCTCTCGCGGATGAAGATGACAGTTGCTTTTTATGTAAAAGGAGGGGCTATGAGTCAGAAGCATTGCGAGAATTTTGGAAGCCGCGTTTGGAAAATTGTGTACAACAGCCTTATATAGACGAAATAAACATGGAGTGTACCAACAATGGCATATCAAATGCTCACTATGATTTTCCCATACTAGATGATATTTGCTTGAAAAGTGGAAATGAAGCGGCAGCTTATTATTTGGCATGGGGTATTTTCTTAAATAAATACCTGAATATTCGTCATGTTATGTTCGGCACAACGGTGTCAGGTCGCGTAGATGCTGAGCCAGGTGTAGAAAATGCTGTAGGGGTATTTATCAAAACTATACCGCTCGTTATTCCATTTGATGATGAAAAAACGGTAGATGAGCTTTTGGCAGAAGTACAAAAATTTTTAACCCAACGTTCAGATTATGAAGAGATAAGCTACTCTGACATTCGCGAATATGCTCAGGTTTATGATCGAGACAGTATCTATAATTCAATTGTAGTTATTGAGAATTATCCTATTGAGCAAAGTCTGCTTCAATATGATAGAGATATTTATATTCAGAAATATTTTTTCAGAGAAATGTTACAATCTGAGCTTGTGCTGCAGATTAATTTATTCGATAAGTCCATTCGTATAAATTATAATAAAAATAGATATTCATACAAATTTATACAAATGATGTCCGAAAATTATCTGCAGATTTTATCTGAAATTACATATCGTTCACCATCACAATACTCTGATTTACAAATCGTGACTCAAAATCAAAAAGAGATCTTACTAGGAAGCAATCAAGATGAGTTGCTTGCAAAATCCTGGTCCATTCATGATTTATTATCGCAAGCAGTCAGTAAATGTCCACAAAAGACGGCGGTTTATGATTCAAGAGAGTCGCTAACATATGCAGAATTTTATGAACGTATTCAACTTATGTCGGGTAACTTACAAAGAGTGATTGGTAAAAAACAGGCAACGGTAGCACTAATGATGAACCGAAGCGTTGATATGGTTATCAGCACATATGCCGTTCTACTTGCAGGCTATGCTTATGTTCATATTGAGCCAGGATGCTCTGATGATCTAGTCCATTTTATTTTGAGCGACTGTCAAGCAGACGGTGTCATTGTACTGGATAAAAAAGACCATAGCATATCCAATGCAGCGGTTTATGCTCTCCATGAGTTAACCGAGCCTATATCATCCTTGGTTGAAAGTAACATGATCACTACACAGGAACAGGTTGCTTGCGTTATATATGCCTCAAGTTCAACACAGGGAATTAGAGGGATTGCTCTTTCACATAAGAGTATGATCAATATTCTGAATGATTTACAAAAAAACTGCCCTGTCCATGAAGATGATACTTATGTACTGAGAAGTTCTTACTCCTGTGGCTTTTCAATTGCAGAATTGTTCGGATGGGTTCTTGGTTATGGGAAACTGTATATTTCTTCCCTTGGTGAAAATGCTGATTTCAGTTCTATAAAGCAGATTATTCAAGAGAATCATATCACCCATATCAACTTTGTTCCCCGCATGCTGTCGAATTTTCTACAAGAGGCGAATCGTCATGCAAGTGTTCTGAATAAAGTTAAAAATGTAATGGTTTCTGGGATGGTTACCCCCCAATTGGCAGATCTGTATTATTCATGTGTTGAACCATCTAATTTGGTAAGCTTCTATGGTTTTCCAGAATCGATCATCTATGCAACATGCTATCCGGTACCCAAAACCGGCAGGGGAGCTGTAGTTATTGGACAACCAATAGCTAATGTGCAGGCTTATGTGTTGGACTCCAGTAAAAACTTGCTTCCACCTGGGGCAATAGGGTATTTATATTTGGCTGGTGCTTACCCGTTGCAAGGATATGTTAATGGGTCAGACCTTACAGCCGATAAATGCAGCAAGAGCAAATTCTCTGCGGAAATTTTATATGAGACAGGTGCCGTTTGCCGTTTGCATAATGATGGCAACTTGGAACTTGCAGAAGCTAAACAAGATGATTTGGAATATTGGAGAAACAAATTATACGGCTATTCTCTTTATATTGATTTTCCTACTGATTTTTCAGTACCCGCAAATACTCAATTCAACGAAGCTTCTGTCGACTTTGAAATAAATGGGGAATTGGCACAGGATATTAAGTCGTTATGTTCTAACACAAGGTATCGCATATCTCGTAGTACCATTATGTTGACTGCATATTTTGTGATGCTAAATCGCATTTGCAATCAAAATAATATCGTATTGTTTGCATCATCTCTTGATGATAGATTTCTAATTTCAGGTGGCTCGTTTGCCTTAGGAAATCCTTTCCTTCCCGTAGGCGTAACTATTGATCGTGAACAATCGGTTATGGACTTGCTGACTCATGTACAGGAAACCTATTTGGAGGCGTGCCACCATAATTCTGCTCCTCTGGAGCAAATCATTAGCACATTTTATCCGGACTTGAACTCCGATGCTATGCCGTATTCTCAGGCTATGTATACTTTTAACAAGCCATCGCATATGGAGCCAGCGACAACTGATCAGGTTAAATATTTCTTGAAATTAGATATGAGTGAACAAGGGAATATTTTCAATGGAAAGTTCACTTTTTCCACGGATGCATTTGAAGAAATGACGATTCAATATCTTGTTGATTTTTATAAGGAAATATTAGCAATCATATCTTCCGAGACTACTATTTCTATTAAAGATATCGGTTCATGTATGCAGGCAGAAAATAAGCAGGCTGGGAAGCAGGAGGTTATAAGGTATCCAATTGAAGAAGTAAGCTTGACAGCTTTGTTAACGGAAGTTGTGCAGCAATATTCGAAACAAGCTGCTGTAACGGATGGGCGGAGAGTGTTAACTTACAAGGAATTGGAACAAAAGTCTGATCAACTGGCGTTTGCATTACAACAGCGCAACCCGGCAGAAAATGAAATTATCGGTATTTATTTGGAACGTTCATTAGAGAGCATTATTTCGTTCTGGGGCATTATCAAGGCTGGGAAAATCTATATGCCGTTGGACAAAAAAAATCCGAAAGCCCGGCTGCGGACCATGTTAAAGGATTCAGGCGCGGATGCTGTCATTATGTTAAAAGAGGATAAATCTGCTTTTAATGATATATCCGTAGATCTTATTTTCTTCGATACAGCTGTATCTGATGATACACAGCACGACATTAAGTTATCAGTTCAACGAAGCTTGGATGACTATGTTTATGTACTGTATACATCAGGGACAACAGGTATTCCCAAAGGGGTTTTGTCTACTGAGCGTGCCGTATTGAATCGGTTGCTCTGGATGTGGGAGCAATATCCTTTCGAGCCTGAAGAAGTTTGTAGCCATAAAACAACACTTAATTTTGTGGACTCCATATGGGAAGTATTGGGCGGATTATTGAAAGGGATTCCTACAGTTATTCTTTCCGATGATGAAGTGGAGAATCTTGAGGTCATGATTAACAAAATGGAGCAGCATTCTGTAACCCGCATCACATTGATCCCTTCACTATTGAGTGTAATGCTTGAGCATTGCAATCATTTGAAAGCCCGTCTGTCCTCCTTAAAGTATTGCATTGCGAGCGGGGAACCGCTGCATGCTAATATAGCTAACGATTTCTTGAACAAATTACCGGATGTGACGTTGCTCAATTTATACGGATCATCAGAGGTTTCAGCAGATGTATGCTGCTTTGCGGTATTAGAAAAACAACATCGAGATATAGTGCCTATAGGTAAACCTATATATAATACGGAAGTTCACATCTTAAATGAAGATCTAAACCCTGTACCTCTTGGCAGTTATGGAGAAATATTTATTGGTGGCTACAATTTAGCGTCAGGTTATGTAAATAATCCGGAATTAACGGCTGAGAAATTTATGGATTTTGGAAGCGGGAAAATCTTCTATGCATCAGGCGATATCGGGAGATATCTTCCTACCGGTGATATCGAGTACAAAGGAAGAAAGGACAGACAATTTAAAATTCGTGGCATTAGAATCGAACCGGGTGACATTGAAGCAGCCATCAGGCAGCATCCAAGCGTAAGACAAGCTATTGTCTTGTTGCAAGGCTCACAGATGAACGCCTATATAGCTGCGAATTTAAATGAGGAAATCGACTGCAAGGCTTTTTTGGCAGAACGAATTCCGAGGTATATGATACCAGATACCTATACAATTATGGATCATTTACCTGCTCTTTCAAATGGAAAGATCGATATAACGAATCTAAAATTATTAAATGCATCTGAAGTAACGAAAATAGAAAGCAAGCCTGAAAATGAAAAAGAAAAAAGGGTTTTGGAAATATGGAAAAAAACTCTTAAACTAAATTCTATTGGGGTAGAAGATGATTTCTTCTCAATTGGTGGAAATTCATTAAAGGCAGTGGTAGTGCTGCTAGTGATTAATAAAGAGTTTAAAACGAACCTTAAAGTCGAAAACTTGTTCCGTAACAGGACGGTAAGGGAATTGTGTTCGCTTATCGAAGAGAATAATCACTTCAACAGTCATTTTATGCTTAGCCCGGATAAACCTCACTATGAGGTTTCACCATCTCAACAAAGAATTTATGTACTAAGTCAGATTGAAAAAAATGGGCTGCTTTATAATTTGCTCTTGGCGATGGAATTGAAGGGCAAATTGGATATTGCCAAGTTACAATACTGTTTTGATTTATTAATAGAGCGGCATGAATCGCTCAGGACTACATTTTCATTCGTAGATTCCGGACTGGTACAAATTATTCATCCTGCAATTGATTTTAAAATCCAGTTTGAGGAAAGCAACGAAGAAAATCTGTCTCACGTTGTTCAACAGTTTAATAAGCCATTCGATTTTACAACAGCGCCTTTGATGAGAGCGAAAATTGTAAAATTGCATAAAGAGAAGCATGTATTAATCTTGAACATCCATCATTTGATATGTGATGGAGTATCATTACAATTATTAGCATCAGAAATTACCACTTTGTATAATAATCGTGATTTGCCACCCAAGACTTATCATTACAAAGATTACGTTGTTTGGTTAAATTCGTATTTAAAAAGCGAAGATTTACGAAAACAAAAAGAGTTCTGGATGGAGCTTTACAAAAGTGGACTTCCTACATTAGATTTGCCCACAGATTATCCACGCACAGCTAAGCAAAGCTTTGAAGGGAGCGGATATTACGTTACGTTACCTCAAAGTTCAAGCGATATTGAAGCCTTCACTAAAAAACACCACATGACGATGTTTATGTATCTTATGACGAGCTGCTATCTGCTTCTTCATAAGTTAACTTCTCAAACGGAAATTGTCATCGGTTTCCCGGTAGCAGGACGATTGCATCATGATACTCAGCAGATGATGGGCGTTTTTATTAACACGCTTGCCATGCCGAGCTACCTCTCTGGTGACAAGACAATCATAGAATTTATGAGAGAAGTCAAAGATACCTTTATACTTGCACTGGATAATCAGGCCTATCAGTTTGAGCAGCTTATCGTAGACTTGAATGTACCTAGAAATCTTAACCGCAACCCGCTGTTTGATGTGTTAATTAATATTCATAATTATGAAGGAGAACAATCAACCTTTAACGGGTTAGAAACTAAAAATTTAAACTATCCTACACCGATCTCACAATTCGATTTTTCCATTGATATTTATTATGGCAAAGAAAAGATCGACATGGAGTTTAAATACTGCAATAAGCTTTTCAAAGAAGAGACGATACAACGATACGCCAAATATTTTATGCGGATTGTCGAATTTGCCTACAAGCATCCGGATCTTAAAATTTCTGAGATCAATTTGATGGATGAAAAAGAAGAGAAGCAGCTACTGTTAGACAACAACAATACTCAAAGGCTGATTAGGGAAGATGAGACATTTTTGCATATGTTTGCGAAGCAAGTAAAGGCTAATCCCGAAGCGGTTGCTGTCATTTTTGAAGATAATAAATACTCTTATCGATATTTAGATGAGGAATCTGACAAAATTGCTGGGAAATTGATTTCATCCGGGGTTAAGAAAAAAGATTCTGTGGCCTTTATGATGCGACGCTCTCAAAAAATATTTACAACGATATTAGGGGTATTGAAGACAGGGGCATCCTATATTCCGCTCGATCCTGAGTATCCGTCCAATAGGATAAATTATATTCTTGAACATAGCGGGGTTAAAATGTTGATCGCTCAAAGGGAGCTAATGACTGGCTTGTCATACGAGCACACGGTTCTTGACATTGACAACGATTTTAATGAAAGCTACGAGCCCTTCTCTGTTACGCATCAACCGGATGATTTGGCTTACATCATCTATACCTCGGGAAGTACGGGCAATCCCAAAGGGGTCATGATTGAGAATCTTGCACTTGATAATTTTATTGCAGGAATCACCGATCAAATTATTTTTGAGAGAACGGAAAAAATATTATGTTTGACAACGGTATCCTTTGATATTTTCGCTCTTGAGTGCTATATTCCTTTGGCCAAAGGAAGTGTTATCGTACTGGCTGGTGAACAGGGACAGAGAGACATGTCACAGTTAATGGCTTTAATTAAAAAGCATAAAATTAGTATGCTGCAAGCAACACCTTCCAGGGTTCAACTGATGATCGAGGACGAGAGCAGCCGCTCGATGCTCGATTCTATTTCCACAATGATGGTCGGAGGGGAAGCTCTGTCTATAAAATTATTCAGCCTGCTTAAGGAGCACTATCATGGATCGCTTTACAATATGTACGGTCCAACGGAGACAACCGTTTGGTCGATGTTGAAAAGACTGGATGATTCTCCATCTGTCACGATTGGCAAGCCTATTGCGAATACTAGCATTTACGTACTTACAAACGATCTAAAGCCAACTCCTGTAGGGATACCTGGAGATTTATATATTGGGGGTCTCGGACTGGCAAGGGGATATTTGAACAATAAAGAACTTACTGGAAAAAGCTTCATCACCAATCCTTTTGATCCACAAGGTCGCATCTATAAAACAGGCGATGTTGTCAGTTGGAATGAACAAGGAGAGTTAGTATATATCCAGAGATCTGATTTTCAAATGAAGATGAACGGTTATCGAATCGAATTAGGCGAAATTGAATTCAATATGATGAAGTACAAAGGGATTAAAGCGGCCGTTGTAGATAAAAAAAGCAACGGAAAAGGGGACTATTTGTGCGGTTACTATACCTCAGATGATGAAATAGATCCGCAAAATTTGCGCCAATATTTAAAAGAACATTTACCTTCTTATATGGTTCCTCAGTATATGGTTCGGTTGGATGAAATTCCTTTAACACCGAATAAAAAAGTGAACAGATTGGCGCTTCCTGAGCCGCAGCATCAACTGGTCCATAAAATGTTTGATGTGGAGTCCCTAAACGAGACAGAACAGATTGTTGCAAATATCTGGAATGAAATACTGGCAGCGTCTGTTGGGCTTAACGATAATTTCTTTGATCATGGAGGAAACTCCCTACTGTTAATGCGGTTACACATGGAATTGAACAATAAGTTTCCAGATGTTATCGATATTACCGATTTATTCGGATATTCGACTATCTCAACTATTTCCAATCTGATTGATGCTAGGATGGGCGAAAAGAATAAAGAATTCAAATTGCAGAAGATAACTCTACCTGGCGAGTTCTATAGTGACAACCGAGGTTTTAAGAAAAATTCAAAACTCACAATTGATCTGGAGATAGATACTTTTAACAAGATTGAAAACTGTGCACAAAAAAATGGGGTAAATGAGAGAGCAATTGTATCTTCCATTTTTCTATACTCTCTTGCTGCGGCTGCAGATCTAGTCGAAGTATTTGTCTACGCAATAGATCAAGAAGGGGGGCATGTCCAGGAGATTCATATTAATTTTCAAAGTAGTGTTATTACTGGTATGGATGAGTTGATCAAGACGGTTCATAGACAACTATGTGAAAATCAATCTTCCTTCCCGATTTCCAAAACGCCGCAATCATTGAACTACAGGTTTGAAGAAGGCAAAAAAATTTCGATTTTGTTGTGTCGCTCGGATGAGTATAACTCCATATTCTCTCAATTTGATCTGGTATGCATTTATTCGGGTAACGGGCATAAGCCGGAAGTCTGTATGGAATTTGATACATCCTACCTGAAAAAAGAAAAAGTAAGCAAACTACTGACCAATTTCGCCGAATATCTAGATTCTATATAAAAGGGGAGGTTTGAACTGATGCACAGATTAGCCTATGTATTCCCAGGTCAGGGCTCTCAATATGTCGGTATGGGGAAAAAATTAAGTCAAAACTCAAAACGATTATTTGAAGAAGCTTCGGACATCTTACATTTTGATTTGAAAAAGTTATGCTTCGAAGGAAAAATGGAAACCTTAACCCGGACTGATCTATTGCAGCCTGCTATTTTAACGGTGAGTGTTGGCATGTTTCGCGACTGCATAGATCGTTTTGGGGGCGAGCCCACCGTTCTTGCAGGCCATAGCCTCGGTGAATTTTCGGCTCTGTGCTGTGGCGGTGTTCTGCAGTTTAGCGATGCTTTGAGCTTAGTAAAAGTCAGAGGCGAACTGATGCAAAAGTGTGCCGCGAGCGCAGATGGTGCAATGGCAGCCATCAGTGGACTAGACAAAGCGGAAGTAGAGGAGGTTTGCAGAGAAATAACAGGACCGGAAGCCACTAACGTATCAGGTTATAATTCAAAAACTCAGTTCACCATATCAGGCCATAGAAAGGCAGTTCTAAAGGCCGTGGAGATGTTGGATCAAAAGGGTGGGAAATCTGTTTTACTCCATGTTAATGCTGCCTTTCACAGTTCTTTAATGTCGCCAATGACAGAAGAATTCAGAGCTAGGCTGGAGTTGTGCGAGTTTCATCAATCACGTTGGAAGGTTCTGAGCAATGTGACCGCCCAGCCGCATGATAATGTAAAAGAAAATATAATCAATCGGCTCGTAAGTCAGGTCGTTTCTCCAGTTGATTGGGCTTCAACCATTGAATATATGATACGAAATGAGATATTTACGGCAGTCGAAGTCGGGCCCAAACATGTATTAACCAATCTTTTTAAAGGTTACCCCATAATGAAAGCGTTCAGCTATGAAAATGGAGAGGAGATGGTGAGTTTGGGGCAAGAACTAGCAGTACCGGAGAACAGATTACTGTTCATAAGCCGCTGTTTGGCTGTAGCCATTTGTCTGAAAAATTCAAATTGGGATGAAGAGGAGTACAGGGAAAAAGTCGTTAGTCCTTACCAAAATGTTCAAAGAATGTATAACGAATTGTGTGAGAGCAAAGAGGAGCCGACCGTCGAGCAAATGAAGCAGGCTCTCGACATGTTAAAGACTGTGATCACGGCTAAACAGTACGCAGAAGATTTAGGCAATGGACGCATTCAAGAAATTATTAGACAAACGGGTACTGAAGTATACTTTACTTCATAAAAAAGGGGAGTTAAATATGTTGAGAATTATGCATAAATCCAAAATTCATAGAGCAAAGGTAACGGATGCTAATTTAAATTATAAAGGGTCCATCACCATCGATGCGCAGTTGATGGAAGCGGCAAATATTCTTGAAAATGAAAAGGTCTCGATCGTGAACATCAATAGTGGGGCACGGTTCGATACTTACGTGATAACAGGGGAAAGAGGCAAGGGCAGTATTTGCTTAAACGGAGCAGCAGCCCGACTGGTGCAACCTGATGATTTGGTAATCATTATATCCTACGGTATATATGATGATTCTGAGCTCAATGGATTTGAGGCGACAATTGTGCATGTTGATAGTAACAATAGGATTTGTGTACACCAACCGAATTGAAAAGGAAGATTCCATTAGGAGGGGATTCTTTGTTTGAATTCAAAAAGAAAGTTCAAATCAGTTCGGATAGCGTGAAAGAAGTGCAATCCAATGGCATCGCAGTTATTGGCATCGCTGCACAAATGCCAAATGCCAAGGATTACAAAGAATACTGGGAAATATTAGATAATTATGCGAATTGCATTAGCCCATTTCCAGAGAACAGAAAAAATGACATTGATGATATTCTTGCATATTTGGAACATGCTTGGATGGGGAAAGAATATGCTCCAGGAGGGTATCTGGAGCATATTGATCAATTTGATTATGAATTCTTCAAGCTTTCTGCGAAGGAAGCATCGCTCATGGACCCTAACCAGCGTCTGTTCCTAGAAACAGCTTGGAGCTCGCTTGAAGATGCTGGCTACTGCAACTCAAACATTATGAATAGTAATACGGGGATTTATTTGGGCTACTCCGGTATTTCAGAGTATCAGAGGATCCTCGCTCAAGTTCATCCGGACTTATTAGTTATGTCGGAAGCGGGAAATATCAATTCGATTATCGCTAGTCGCCTCGCTTATCTTCTTGATCTGAAAGGTCCAAGCATGCTTGTTGATACTGCATGTTCTTCTTCACTGGTCGCTGTGTCAATGGCAATGCAGGCTTTAAGAAATCAAAAATGCGATATGGCAATTGCCGGAAGTGTTAAAGTGCTCCTTGCTCCGGTGGAAACGGGTGAGAAACTGGGAATAGAATCTTCTTCAGGCAAAACAAAGACCTTTGATGATTCATCTGATGGCACCGTCTTAGGGGAGGGAGCCATCTCCTTGGTACTGAAAACTGTAGACAGGGCTATCCAGGATGGCGACCATATTTATGCTGTCTTAAAGGGATATGCCATCAACCAGGACGGGAGTTCTGTGGGGATTACGGCGCCTAATGTTCTATCACAGGAGCAGTTATTAATAGATGCATGGTCTGATGCAATGATTTCTCCTGAAACAATTACGTATATAGAAGCTCATGGGACCGGTACCAAACTAGGCGATCCTATAGAGGTAAAGGCAATCGCAAATGCGTTTGGAAAGTTCACGAATAAGAAAGCATTTTGTGCGGTAAGTTCAGCAAAATCGGTCGTAGGTCATTTGGATCATGCAGCAGGCATGGCGGGATTGTTAAGGGCTATCTATTCATTAAAAAATGAGAAAGTACCTGCTTCGCTACATTTCCTGCATCCAAATCAAAAAATAGACTTTGTACAGTCGGCAGTGTATATCAATGATCAAGTGACTCAATGGGAACCACATTGTGGAATCAGAAGATGCGGAGTCAGCTCCTTTGGCTTGAGTGGAACGAACTGCCATATTGTTCTGGAGCAAGCCCCGGAGCTTACCGTAAAAAAAGAATTGTCTGATCAGAAACATATCTTCGCCGTTTCTGCCAGATCAGAGCGTGCATTATTGGATATGCTCAAACAGATGGAATCTTTCCTTTTGCACAACGAGAACAATACATTAAGCGACATTTGTTATTCATTAAGCGTGAAACGAAATCACTTCAACTATCGCCTAGCCATTATTGTGGATGATTTAACAAGTTTAATTGAAAAACTCAACCTCATCATTAGAAATAAAGAGATGCTTAAAACATCTCGTGAACATTCCGTGTTCTATGGCTCTTATCACATAGTCTCTGAGAATGAAGAAAGAAAAACGGAAACAGATGTCTCTGAATCCCAACTTCAGGTTTATAGCCGCCAAGCAAATGATTATTTTGCGGAAGAACGGGAAGTACAAGAGATATTACCGGATCTATGTAGTCTCTATTGCCAGGGCGCAAATATTTCATGGAATCTGTTGTTTAATAAAATGGATGTTAGTCATGTTCCACTGCCTACATATCCATTCCAGAGGAAGCGCTGCTGGATGAAAGTACCCGAGAAAAAAGTGGAAGTATTGATTTCCAAGCAGGATGAACAGGTAGCGCCATTACATCCGTTTGTTCATCGGATGCTGGCCGATTCTTTGGAACAAATGATCTACAGTACGGTATTCCGTGTGGAAGATTATTGGGTACTGAGCGAGCACATGGTGTTGAGTGATTATTTAATGCCAGGCACGGCGTATATAGAGATGGTAAATTACTGTTGCAACGAGTATTTTAACGGGGCCAGTCTGGAGTTTAGAAATATCATTTTTATGAAGCCCTTTGTACTGAAAGAGAATGAAGAAAGAGAAGTTCAGACAGTATTGAGGAAAAAGGAAGGATTTATTGAATTCGTTATCACCAGCAAAATACCTGTGGTTGAAGAGTGGGAAATTCATTGTCAGGGAAGTGTATATATCAATCAAGAAGATGCATTGATTTTTGATCGCTTATCGATTCAGAACAGATGCGAAATAATGAGTCAAGATCATCTTGACAGCGTCTCTTCAGATGATATGAACGACAAGCTTCATTTTGGGGAAAGATGGAGCTCGTTAATTACTTCGGTGGCAATAGGAAATAAAGAAGTACTCGCAGAGTTATATTTGCCGGATAAATTTGCAAATGATCTTAACGAATTTGCCTTACATCCTTCGTTAATGGATATAGCGGTCAACGTAGTTACACAATCAACCGGATATGGATTGTATCTACCCATGTCTTATGGGTCACTGAAGGTATACGGTCCTTTGACACAAAAGCTTTACAGCCACATCCGGAGGAAATCCAATGACAATGAAGCAGAAGCTATTGTTTTTGATCTCACGATAACTGATGGTAATAATAATATTCTGCTGGAAGCGACCAATTATACCATTAAACATGTGAATAGAGCTGCCTTAAGCAAAGAACCAAATGATATGTATCACGCAATAACTTGGGATAAATACGATTCATTACCGACACCATCCCAATCTCGAAAATTACAGGACCCTGTTATTTTGTTTGCCAAAGACAGGCATATTAATACCCCAGACGATCTTAAAGTCATTCATGCTTCCCCACATAATTTAGGAACTGATATGCCTGGAGTGAGCTATAGCAATATCCAAACGCAGTCAGACTATGACACATTATTTAAGAATCTTAAGGATGATCGACCGGCTACTATTGTTCATATGCTTTCGATGAATGACAATTTTACCAAAGATGTAGATCAAGAGTTTAATAATGGTATGGTCAGTGCTCGTCGAATGATAAAGGCTATTGTGAATAACGGGTACGCGGCTTCCATATCGATCTATTTTGTAATAAAGAATGCATTTCATGTAGCAGGTAATGAAAAGATCATTAATCCATATTCAGCAGCTTTGTGCGGCTATGGAAAGTCTATTGAAAAGGAATATCCAAACCTCAAAGTGCGCTGTATCGATGTAGATGACGGATTTTATTTAGATGATATTTGGGATACGATACAGAGCTTTGAATGGCCTTATCAAATCGCAATAAGAGACTCGCAAAAGTACATTGAAAAGATAGATGTGTTGGAAATCGATCAGTCGGAAACACAAGTATTTCAGTGGGAAGAGGATGGGGCCTATATCATTACGGGCGGGACCGGTGGCATCGGCATAGCTATGGCCCAATCTTTGCTGGATTTAGGCATCCATATAGCGCTTATCAGTAGGAACGGGGAGACAGGGAGCAACACAGAGGCTCTTTCTTTACTGAAAAAGCAGGCTGAATCCAGTGGCGGCTCTCTTCAAGTTTATATAGCCGATATCACAGACAAGACACAAATTACGAATGCACTCCATGAAATTAGGGAGAGATTTAACCGGATCCATGGGGTCATTCATTTAGCGGGGGCAGCCGACGATGCCTATATTATGAACAAAGAAGATGAAGAGGCCAACAAGGTTCTAAAACCGAAGATGATAGGGACATGGTTGGTGGATCAATTAACACGACAGGATGATCTTCAATTCTTTATCTTGTCCTCTTCTATTTCAAGTATGTTAGGCGAGGCGGGGCAAGCAGATTATACTGCGGCAAATGTATTCCAGGATTCGTACTGTGATTATAGAAATAGCCAAGGACTAAATACAATATGCTTCAATTGGCCGGCCTGGAAGGATATCGGAATTGCATCCCGATTCAATATACAAGATGGAGTGTTTTACAGTCTTACAGCTACACAGGCTATGCAAGCCTTTCATCGAGTCATTGGAAGTCCTTATAAACGTGTCATCGTCGGAAGAATGAACATGCAGATCATAAGCGCGAATTACGATTCGATTCCGTTACGACTGTCAGACACGCTAATGAAAGCTATGCAGCCGGTTGCGAAAAAAGATCATTTGAAGAGTAACCATAAAAAAGCGCTTGTGACCAACGAGAGACAGAGGACGATGACCACTCTTGAAAGGGTCAAACAGATTTGGATGGATCTATTTGAATCAGAAAATATAGATATAAACATGAGCTTCAGTGATATGGGGGGGGATTCCATTATGGCGACGTACCTCCTCAAAGAAATCGATAAGGAATTTCCTGGACAAGTAGACATTGCAAGCGTCTTTAATTACCCGACTATTTCCAAATTATCTGACTTTATTGAATCAAAACAAGTTAAGAAAGAACCAATCGGTAAGCCTGAACCAAGCAAAACACCAAGTGCCCCATCGGATGATGAACTAGATCTTCTTATACAAGGGCTTGCAGATGGATCAATATCAGTAGAAGAAGCGATTTATCGTAAGTAAAGTTTGAGCTTTAGGGAGGGAGGACCAGGCAATGGATATGCTGAAGCAATATCTCTTTTCTCAAATATCCGAGAAGAAGCTTTCACCGGACCTGGCGAAGCAGCTTCTCACCGAATTAAATAATTACAGTAAAGCCAATTCAAAAAACACAGATGTAGCCATTATTGGGATGGCTGGGCGTTTTCCTAAAGCGAGAGATTTATCGGAATTTTGGGACAATTTACTGGAACAAAAAAACTGTATAGATGTACCTTCACAACAAAGACGGAGCCCCTACCTTGAACTTTACAAGAAAATACTTGGGGTAAATCAACTCGATGACAATCATTTTGAAGTTGGAGGATATCTGAACGATATTGATCTGTTTGATGCTGAATTTTTTGGGATACATGATTCTGAAGCTTCATATATGGACCCTTGGCAAAGACAGCCTTTGGAAGTTGCCTATTTGGCATTAGAGGATGCTGGGTATGGAGGGGAAGCCATAGCAAGAACCAATACGAGTGTTATTATCGGAAGAGATATGGCTTGTGAATCCAGTTATTCCCGGACTGCGGCAGAGCCGTCCCCTTTATTGCTAACGGGTACGTATGAGTCTATTTTGGCCAGTCGCATTGCGCATACGTTGGACCTGTCAGGTCCTTGTATGATGATAGATACCGCCTGCTCTTCAAGCTTGGTTGCATTGAATCAAGCGTGTTTATTGATTCAGAGCGGGAAAAGTTCCATGGCTATTGTCGGTGGAATCAACTTGAAAGACAACATTGTTAAAATGAAACATAACCCTATGAACAATATTTTGACGCAGGATCAGGTGGTTCGAACCTTTGATAAGCAAGCAAGCGGAACATTATTGGGCGAGGGCATTGGCGTTCTTATCCTCAAATCATATGAGGAGGCGGTTAAAGATAAAGATATGATTTGGGCGGTTATCAAGGGAGCAGAGATAAACAATGATGGAAAAGTAAACCGTATATCCTCTCCTAATTCACAAGCCCAAGAGAAAGTGATTATTCAAACATATGAAAATGCCGGTATTTCGATGGAGGACATCGGTTATGTGGAAGCACACGGGACAGGGACTTTATTGGGAGATCCCATCGAAGTCAGTGCGATTGATGCGGCCTTCAAGCATTTTACACCAAGAAAACAGTTCTGTGCTTTGGGGACAGTAAAGACCAATATTGGGCATACGGTTGGCGCTTCCGGCATGGCCTCGATCATGAAGGCGGTATTATCATTACATCATAAAAGAATTCCGGCTAATATCAACTTCAATGAAGTAAATCCATATATCAGCTTTGAGCGGACTGCCCTATATGTCAACGACAGAACAACGGATTGGGAGATAGAGGATGGAAAGTCCAGAATTTGCGGAATAAATTCCTTTGGCTTTAGCGGTACCAATTGTCATGTTATTTTACAAGAACTTCCGGTCCATAGAAAGGCCAAGGAAAAAAGGCCAGCCAGAGATCCAAAACTTCCATATATTTTTACCGCTTCAGCTAAATCAGTTACATCCTTGGAGCAATTATTAATAGCTTACCAAGATGTTTTGAGCAACCAACATATAGAGATCGAAGATTTATGCTATTCATCATGCTCGACCCGGAGTCATTACAATTATCGAATTGCCATATTGGCAACTGACATATCCCAATTGGAGCAGGATGTGAGAAGGATCTTGGAAAAGGGTATGTTAAGCGCGGATAAACAGATTATTGATGATTGCATATATATTAATGTGGAATCTCAACTCTCTGTGTCCTCACCTAATTATATTTCCGCTGATAAATACATTGAGAACATGGGGAATGATGAGCTGCAAGACATTGCTAAGCGATATATCCAGGGCGCAAATGTGGACTGGAACACAATATATGATCCTGAAAAACATCAAAAGATAAGATTGCCTCTCTATCCGTTAAATCGCCGTTCTTATTGGATGGATCAATCGGAAATATCCGTGGAGAACTTTATAGGCATTGAAAAGTTGGAAGCTCAGAACACGGAAGATGAGGATAGTCTCGTTGATTTAGCGATGTATCGCAATATGGATACAGAGTCTTTATTGACGGCGATATGGACTAATGTGTTAAAGTGCCCTGAGATTCATAAAAATGAAAATTTTTACTTGATTGGTGGGGACTCCCTCCGTGCGATGAAGATTATTGATATGTTAAAGCAGATCATCGATTGCAAAGTTGATGTCACCGACTTATTGCAAAATCCTACGCTTGAAGAGTTTTTAACGGTGGTTAACGCCAAAATCAATCATGGCAGTGAAGAAAGAACCAACATTCAAAAAATCCCTGTGAACCCGTATGGTAACTATCTTGCATCGTCCGTACAAAAAAGAATGTTTTTCTTAAGCAGATATAACAAAGATGACACCAGTTATAATTTATCAAGTGCAATACGGATTACGGGAAAATTCGATACAAAAAAATGCAATGACGTCATGAATCAATTAATTCATCGGCATGAGGCTCTCCGCACTTCCTTTTTCACACGAGATGAAATCCTTTACTATCATGTAGACGAACGTTTGGATTTTCAGATTCAGGAGGTAGAGTGTGGCGATGATCCACAAGCATTATTGGATGATTTTATTATGCCGTTTGACTTAGGCAAGGCTCCCTTAATGAGAGCTGCAGTGGCTAGTATAAAAGACAACGAATTTATGCTTCTGCTTGATTTTCATCATATTATCGCTGACGCTACTTCTCTTGAAATTTTCACCAATGAATTTATACAACTGTATCATGATATGCCTGTTGTGGATCTACCGTTGCAGTATAAGGATTTCAATTCATGGCAGATGAATTACTATCAAAGCGATGAAATCAAGGAACAGCAAGCTTTTTGGCTTGAGCAATTGAAGGGCGAACTCCCTGTCTTGGATTTGCCCACCGAAAGAACACGCCCACCTATTCAAGATTTTACCGGATCTGCCTTAATTGTACACGCAAGTGAATCATTAACGCAGAAAGTTACGAAGTTGGCCGGAAACCTCAAAATGTCTGAGTTTATGGTCCTTATTTCGGCATACAACATTATGTTGCATCGATATACCGATCAGGAGGATATCATTATTGGCTCTCCAGTTCAGGGGAGAAAAAGAGCTGAATTCAAAAATATGATGGGGATGTTCGTGAATACGATCCTTCTTAGAAATTACCCTGCTGCAAGCAAAAATATAGAGGAATTCTTACAGGAAGTAAAAGAGAACTGTTTGCTTGCTTACAAAAATCAGGACTACCCCTTTGAGGAAATCGTTAATCAATTGGATGTTGTGCGTGATTATAGCAGAAATCCGATATTCGACACCATGTTCAATTTCTTGAATTATAGCCATCGTAAAATTGAATTGCAGGATATGGAGATTGGTTTTGTCGATTTTGATTCAAATGTATCTAAATTTGATATTACATTGGAAGCAGTTAAACAAGAAAAAATTCTCTCGTTTAAGTTTGAGTATAGTACTCATTTATTCAGCGACGAATTTATGAGGAATATGGCTAATAATTACTTGCATATTTTAGATGAAATTGTAAGCGACACGAACCGTAGCATAGGTGAATTAGAGATCATTTCTCCGGATGAAAAGAAAATGATTGTTCACGACTTCAATACATCTTCTCAATACAACCTTCCCGATGAATCATTAATTGATTGGTTTGAGAAGAACGTGTCGCAAATTCCTGAGAATAAAGCTGTAGTAGATAGTAATGTTTCGTATACTTTCAGACAGCTTGGAGACATGGTTAACAAGCTATGCACCATTCTTGAAGAGAATGATATTCAGCACGGACATGTTGTTGGGGTGTATATGGAACGTTCTGTATACTCCGTTGCTGCAATGTTGGCAATTTTAAAACATAACGCGGTTTATCTTCCTTTAGACTCCAATTTGCCTTTAGAGCGGTTAAAAATGATTGCGGAAGATAGCAAAATGGCGTTTATATTGACTCAGTCCCATTATTGGGATAGTGCTACTGTTCTTCAGTTACCTTGCTATAGTGTTGATGGTGATCATTTGCAAAGAAAGCAAGGGGGATCGGCAGAGCCGGGACAGCTTTCTGAGATTAGTTACATTATTTACACCTCAGGAAGTGAACAAAAGCCTAAAGGCGTAGCTGGATTAGAAAAGGGATTGATAAACAGGCTGAATTGGATGTGGGACGAATATCCTTTTGCACAAGATGAGGTATGTTGTCATAAGACTCCAATCAATTTTGTTGATTCGATATGTGAAATTCTAAGTCCGGTTTTGTACGGAATACCTTTGGTTATTGTACCTGATCGTGTTTTGAATAGTCCTAATGAATTCATTACGTTTTTATCAAAACATGAAGTGACGCGTATCACCTTAATCCCTTCTCTGTTGAGTCTTATCCTTCAATCTAATTTGAAGCTGAATGTTATGCTTGCCAAGCTAAGACTCTGGATATCTAGCGGCGAAGCGCTCTCTGTTGAATTAGTTGACAAATTCCGAAGCCGTATGAAGGGGCATCAGTTGATTAACTTGTATGGTTCTTCCGAAGTTTCTGCAGATGTTACCTGTTTTGACACGGCAGATCTGGATAGCGATGCTTCCAGAGTTCCTATCGGTAAACCTATAGACAATACAAGGATTTATGTACTTAATGACAAACAACGGATAGTTCCTATTGGTGTATGGGGTACCTTATACATTGCAGGGGACGGGGTAGCCAAGGGCTACTTATATAACGAAGAACTGACAAATAAGAAATTTATAAAATTAGATATTTCAGGCAGAGGAGTCAAGACCCTATTCAATACGGGTGATCGGGTACGATTTAATAAGTGCGGCTATCTTGAGTATCTGGGCAGAAATGATCACCAGGTGAAAATCAATGGCTGCAGAGTAGAGCTTGATGAAGTTGAATCCTCCATCCGGGATATTGTTGGAGACACTGAGGTATGTGTATGCAGTTATACCAATTCAACCAACCATCAGCAGTTGCTTGCATTTATCAAGGGCGACGCGGATGACTACTCTACTCCGCTCATTCGCAATCGACTAATGCAGAAGCTTCCACGGTATATGATTCCGACTGATTTTGTAGTATGCAAACAGTTTCTCCATTTGCTGAATGGTAAAATCGATAGGAGTAAGATGGTTGAACAATTTTTAGTTCGCCAGCAAAATACATCTGCAAATGCAGCTGATTTAACCGAGATAGAAGAAATCGTAATTTCGATTTGGCGTGAAGTTTTGAATAATAATAATGAAATTACTCCTGACAGCAGCATATTTGATTTGGGAGGGAATTCGTTGCAAGCAATGCAGTTCAATATGGCTGTAAATCAAAAGTTTTTTGTGGATATTGCCCTAAAAGATTTATTTAAAGGCATGAGTATTCGAGATATGGCAGGCTTCATTGAAGGCGAAATACTCAAGAAAAACGATGAGGATGAACTAGAGAGCTTGCTTAAGGAAATAGATGATCTTGATAACGAAAGTATCGAGAAGCTGCTTAATAGTTAATTCCACTCAGAAAAAAATCTGGATGAATAACCCCACGGCGAGGAACCTAAATGCTTCGAGCTGTGGGGTTGTTCAGACCAATCTAATATGGGGGAGAAAACAAAATGAGCGATGAGACGCTGCAGTCAAGGTTGCAAGAACTATCTCCTATGAAAAGAAAAATCTTATTAAGAAGATTATTAGAGAAGAAAAGAACAATGGAACTCAATCATTCAGAGGATAAAATCGCAAAAAAAGATGAGCGTTTGAAACATGAAATCTCATTTCCTCAAGAAAGTATTTGGTTGCTCCAAGAACTCTTAAGTGAAGCGAATGTCACCACGATTTGCAACTCGTTTATTTATTATGAATTGTTGGAAGATGGTCTAGTCCGCAAGACCTTAGAAAGAATGGTAGATCGACACGCCATGTTGCGTTCTGTCTTTGAATGGGGAGATGGGAGCGTTAACATCCTTATTAAAGAGAATATGGAATGCCATTATGACTACACCGATATACGGGCTTTGCCATCAGAATATAAATTTAGTGAAGCTAAAAAAATCATAGACGATGAGTTTAAAAAGCCATTTGATTTGATAAATGGACCTTTATGGAAAATAAAGATAATTCAATTAGAAGACCCTGAGATTGTGCTGAGTTTATTTATGCACCATCTTATTTCTGATGGATGGTCTTATGAGATCTTTTTAAGAGAATTCATCCAAATATACAATTCCCTCCAAACAGATAACCATTTGTCACTACCGAAATTGGAATTAGAGTACGTCGATTATGCACATTGGGACCGAAATCAGTATTGGATACAAAATGAGGCTAAATTGACCAAGTATTGGACTTCCTATTTAGAAAATAGCCCGTCTTTCCTTAACCTTGAAACCGATCACCCTTACCCTGAAAAACGAAGCTTTAATGGTGATCTTGCGCCAATCAAGTTGGATGAAACTTTGTCGGAAAAAGTAAGAACAAGAGCAGCGGAAATGAATGTGACCGTGTATTCTTTTCTATTAGCCGCCTGGGCTATGCTGCTTAATAAATATACCAATCAAAATGATATATTGATTGTTACACCTGTTTCAAACAGAGTGCAATGGCAGTTTGACAATGTTATTGGTTGTTTTGTAGATATCCTGCCAATCCGAACAATCATGTCAGATCATATAAACTTTACTGAGTTGGTGGAACAGATATCAACGGATGTATATAATATCGTCGCTAATAAAATTCCTTTCAGCAAGCTGATTGATTCCCTGAACATTCCCTCTGATACGCAAAGACCGCCACTCTGTCAAGTAATGTTTGTTTTCCATAAGGAGTTAACATCCGCTCAGAAGATGCAGCAAATCATTTATCCGTTTCATCACCATAATAAGGTTTCGGAGTTTGATTTAACGTTAGAGCTTTACGATGATCAGATCATCGGAGGAGGTATTCAATTTAATAGTGATATTTTCTATAAAGATTCAGTGGAAAGAATGTCACAACATTTTTGCAATTTGATAACGAGTATTATCGAGAAAGGCGATAGGCCTGTCTCTCAGTACGAAATGATGTGAATCAAGCGGAAGTTCCAATAGCCTTTTTGAAGAAAATGATGATGTGATTTTCGGTAATCCAGAGCAACTTTGGTGGAGAAATAAATTATAATCATCCAGTTAGGTTCGCAGAGATAAGAATTCGACTGGATGAAAAGGCGGGTGAGATTTATGAAATATGCGATAGCTTTGATTTTATCATTCTTAGTGACTTTTGGTAATACGCCTTCCTTATTTGCAGATCATGATAGCGGTCAAACCGAATCTATTTTGGAATATGCTAAGGAAAATCTACAAAAAAACAATATCCCTGGAGCTTATGTTGCTGTTATCAGCGAAGATCAGAATGTACTTGCAGTAGGCTACGGATATGACGACCTTTCAAAAGAATCAAAAGTTAACGAAAATACACTATTCGAGTTAGGTTCAAACTCTAAAGCATTTACAGCGCTAGCTATTCTTAAACTGGAACAAGAAGGAAGGCTAAATCTGGATGCTAAAGTGTCTCAATACATCCCTTGGTTCTATGCCTTATATGAAGGAAAAAGGGAATCGTTAACAATCGATCAGTTGTTGCATCATACAACCGGGATACCTTTTAATACGATTGATCAAATACCAGTTGATAATAGTCCGGATGCGTTAGAACGAACTGTGCGCCATATTGTAGGGATTAACTTGGATCACCGGCCTGGGGAGAAATTCGAATATAGTACAATTAATTATGATATTCTCGGACTTATTATTGAGAAAGTATCGGGAACGCCATATGAATCTTACATGAAGGATCATATTTTCCAACCGCTTGGATTACATAATACGCAATATTACAGTCACTTACAGAATGGCATGCAGGTCGCGAAGAGCTATAAAAGAGGATTCTTTCATCCTATAGAATACACATCTCCGAAATATAGAGGCAATACACCGGCAGGATATATCATTTCTAACGGCCATGATATGGGGAGATGGCTAAAGATTCAGCTAGGACTGGTGGGGGATATACCACAGATTTTCAAGGAATTGATTAAAAAATCCCATGAGGCTGATCGTACTGTTGGGCCAGCTTTAAACGGTTCTTCTTATGCTTTTGGTTGGAATGTTTATCAAGCAGGACAAGGAGAGATAGCTCACTAAGGGGAGAATCCAACCTTTTCTTCTTATGTAGGATTATTACCGGGTGATCAATCTGGTATTGTCATACTAGCTAACATAAATTCGGCTGCTGTTAGCAATACAGGAGAAAATATTCTTAACTTAATAAGGGGGAAGGAGATTACAAGCAGCGATTCTGATCTTTACGCAAGAGTTGATTTAGTTGCCTCTTTAAGCATTTTCGTCTTAGGATTATTATGCTTGTACATGATGTATCAAGTTTTTTCTCTCATTTTTGAATTGATTCGCCACCAACGAAGCTATAAACCCATTACCAAACCAACATTAGTTGGAATTGTATCTCTTATTTCATTTTCAATTGTTTTATCGATTGGCTTGTATCTTTTGCCGAATGTTCTTTTTAGCGAAATGTCTTGGCCATTTGTTATGGTTTGGGGGCCTATTACGATAATCATTGCTGTTTTAATAGCTTTAGCATCCATTTGGATATATACGTTGATGTATATTTTGTCTTTGTTATTTCCCAAAAAGGGCAATAATGCGATATTTTCCATGATCCTAATCAGTTTATTAAGCGGATTTGGAAATGCTTTTATTATTTTTATAGTAAATATATCCCTTTTCAGAGAAAAGTTCTCGCTTGGTCTAGTCGTTTATTTTGCTATCGGATTAATACTGTACGTGGTTGGACAGAAGTTTTTGAGAACTAGATTAATTAGGTTTACAAATGATTCTTTATTTCTTAAAAAGAAAGAAATAACACATACGATTCTGAATTCTACTTACCAGAGAATCGAGAACTTTGGAAAAGAAAAAATTTACCCAGTTTTGAATAATGACACAGAAACGATTAGCGGTTCTATTAATATAGTAATTGGAGGATTAACAAGTTTTGTTACATTGATTTGTTGCTTTATATATCTGGGGTTTATCAACTTTTATGGCTTACTTATCTCATTGGCAGTTATTATCATGACCGCAGGTCTATATTACTTTTTTGCTCTTCATGCGAATCGGGTCTGGGAGCAGACCAGGGATATTCAGAACAAATTTTTCAAAATAATTGCTCAATTTCTGGAAGGTTTTAAGGAGCTAAGTCTTCATCATAAAAAGCGGGTCCATTTTCAAAAAGGGGCCGTAGATATTTACGATTCATATCGAGTGAAACGATCACAAGGAGATATTGCCTTTGCTAACGTATTTGTCATCGGTGAATTGCTGTTCACTCTAGTCATAGGATGTGCAATCTTCATATTCCCAGTGTTGTTCCCCGATCTCAATCATGGGAGCATTAGTAATTATGTTTTCGTTTTTCTTTACATGACGGGCCCGGTAAACGGATTATTGAATGCAGTTCCGGAATTTACCCGGATCCGGATCAGTATGAAGAGAATTAATGAATTATTACGGGAATTGAGAAATTTAAAAGCCGATGTATCTTGCGGCGAGCAAATAAAGCGAGAAGTAAAAGAAATACAATTGAATCAATTTCATAATGTATCGATCTAAAAAAGTGTAGACTGTCCTAGTCCAAACTCGAGCGATTTTTTAGAATTATGCGACTTGAATTTTAAGCTGTTTGTTTAGGCGATCAGCGGC
>JAIRVF010000084.1 GCA_031254035.1 Paenibacillus sp. | reverse complement strand
AGGCCATTCTGATGTTGAAGGAACAAGGGATTAAAGTGTTTGCATTCACGAATCAGCACAGAATATCCCGGGGGCAGGCAACTATGGAGGAATTCGAAGCGCAGTTCAAAACCTATGGTTTTGATGCTGCTTTCATCTGTCCGCATGCAATGAACGACACTTGTGACTGCCGAAAACCTAAAGCGGGTATGCTGCTCAAAGCCGCCGAGGAACATCAGCTGGATTTAACCAAATGTGTCGTGATCGGCGATGTTGGAGATACGGACATGCTTGCGGCACATCAAGTCGGAGCCCGAAAGATCCTGGTAAAAACGGGATGGGGTGAAGGATCCTTGACGTTGCACCGGGATAAATGGAAGGGGACGGATCCGGATTTTATTGCGGAAGACATCTTGGAAGCGGCACAGTGGATATTGGAATAACTGAAGTGTGATAGTGGCCCGAGCCATAGGATAGATTACATTGTTTACTTTGATTTTATTATTTGTTCAATTTTTTCACTGATTCTGGGAAGTATTTTGAAACTTATTGTTAAAGAGGCAATTGAGGAAATCAAACTGCTTGAAGGTCGGATGAGGAATAATTAGAAAATAGTAAAAAATATTGATCCGACACCCGTTATGATAGGGATTGAGTTTTTACAACGTAGCCACTGATTTTTGAAAGGGGGAATCCCATTCAATGGGCAGAGGAATCGTATCGGCTATATTATCTTTATTTATCATTGCTATAGCGTCACTTAGATTGTGGTATCTGTATCAACCGAAAACTGGTCCGGTAGGCGACGGAGAATATCCTGAATATCCTGACTTTGCATATACGTCCATGTACATAGGAATCATTTTGGGAATATGCTGCCTAATCTTTGGAATCATTCGAATCATAAAAAGCAACAGAAAATAATGAAGTGAATGGTGAAGCTGAAGTGGAACCGCACGGTATATGAAAGGAGAAGATCATCACGGGAACGAAAAGAGTGATCGAGGTTGTGCCGTACAACCCTGAAAGATGTTCGGGATTTCCCTTCTTCCCAATCAAAATAGGCTGACATCAATATTTGCCGATGTCAGCCTATTGTACGTGGCCCTATTGTTAGTTACAGTTATTTCTCACTTTCGTTAAAATGGATTGGACCTCTTCTAGGCTAACATTCTCTACGTGAGAGGTTAGCCATCATTCATCCCCAAATGGATCAACCACTCTTTATCCCATGCCACGGTTCTCATTTTTATTTATTTTCCGTCTTTAGAACGGTATAGTCTCTGAGTTGAGTAAGATCCTGAGACAGTGCAACACGATAATGTTTATTAGAAGCAGTTGTGACATCAAAGGTGTGTGAAATTACTGCGTATGCATCAGCAGATATATACTGATAGGTAATGGATTTGATAGGTTCAGCGATATAGCCTTTTTTGGTGATAAAATTTTCGACTTTTGCATATGCGTCATCAAGAGTAAATTCTTTAATTCCCGTATCGAGACGTTCAGATATCAGTTTATCGGTTGAGGGTGTATCAATCTCAATATCTATGTTAGGGCCACCCGTGCATTTGATGCGAATGAGTTCACCTGTACCTCCATCGATCTCAACTAACAAACGATAGGAGGATGTAATGCCTACCTGAGCCCACCACTGAGAACGATGTTGACTAGTTTCAGGGGAATAAGACATTTCAAGCGTTTGATTATCAAGTTTTTCGCCAAAAAACTTAAACATTTCTTTAGCAGCGATTTCAGCAGCTTCTTGTAAAGATAAATCTGTGGAACTAGGTGCTTTACTTAGAGTATGAGGGGAATAGATAGCCTTATAATTAGCTTTTACATAGCCAACAGGTATCTGCTGTTCATTCATTAAGTAGGAAGGTCCAGAGGTATTGTAAGTAGTAGGAATCTTGTCTGTAGTTCCTAGTTCGCTAGCAACTGCGACTTGAGTTAGCACTAGGGAAGAGACACCTATGAAGGCAATGAGTTTAAAACCTTTAAAACCGTTTTTTACGACATTTCTTGAATGTAATGATTTTCGAGACATTTTATTGTCCTCCTTGTTATTTGTATTTGACGACAATAGAAGAATAATAAAAGGATATATAGGTTGTATCATAAAGTTATTATAGAGTTGTAAAAAAACGAATAGTATCAGTATTTGAGTATTCACGCGAGATAATAAGGTGTATTTTAAAGAGAATAATACATCTAGTGGTAATCTAGTGGTTCAATACAATGGGGTGAAAACGTGGCAGATATCCTAGTAGTAGAAGATGAAAAGGCAATTAATGAATTAATAAGAAGAAACCTAAGCTTGGTAGGGCATACCTGCGAATTGGCTTTGGATGGTGAGACCGCTGTAGAAATAATCAACAGTAAAAGTTTTGATTTAATTATATTAGACATTATGTTACCTGAAATGGATGGGTTTGAGGTATTGGAACAAGTAGGAGGTATTCCTACCATTCTTTTAACGGCCAGAAGAAGCGTAGAGGATCGGGTAAAGGGGCTTGTCATGGGTGCAGATGATTACCTGACGAAACCTTTTGAAATGTTAGAGCTTTTGGCAAGAGTAGAAGCGATATTAAGACGAACCAAGAAGGATGAAGATACATTTACAATAGATGATGTCAGGGTTGAATTGCATAGTAGAAGGCTTTTTTTGAAGGATAACGCAGTTGAATGTACACCTAAGGAATTTGAGCTATTAGAGGTACTTATAAAAAATAGAAATATTGCTTTATCAAGAGAGAAGATTTTAGAGTTGGTATGGGGATTTGAATATATGGGAGAAACAAGGACGGTAGATGTTCATATTCAGAAGCTAAGAAAAAAGTTGGGGTTGGAGAATAGAATTGTAACCGTGTATAAGTTAGGTTATCGGCTAGAGGTGTAGGATGAAAAATAAAACCTACATATGGACACTGGTATTATTTCTATTGATTATTAATGTTGGGATTATGATATTTAGTATTGTGAATACAAACCATAATCTCTCAGGCCTGAAGGGGAGCTATCTAAGAGAGTATAATTTTATAGTGAATAGTATGACGAAAGACATCGTGGCTATGAAAAATAAAGGTTATGAAACAGATACTGCTATTGCTCGTTCTTATGATTCGTATACGATGCAATATGAAGTTCAAAGAATTTATTTACAGATTTATAAAGATAAAGCGAGGATATACTCCAGTTTACCTATAGAAGTAACATCTAGTGATAAAGAAGTGCATGAAGAAAAAGATATAACAGAGATAACGGTTGTGACACTAAATGGAAGTAAATACATGCAAATATCTGGGTACTTACCAGAGCCGTATGCCCAATATGCATTAGTCTATTATGCAGACATAACAGATACAGTAAATGAGTGGCAAAAGATGAATAACTCATTATTTATTGCAGGGTTCCTATTTTCAGGAGTCTTAAGTATATGCTTGTATGTTTTATTAGAATATCTTTTTGAACCACTTGAAAGAATTTCAACTATTTCAAATCAGATTGCGAATGGTGAATATAAAGAAAAGCTAGAGATTAGGGGTGGTGAAGAAATAGCAAAGGTTGTACAAAGCTTTAACACGATGGCGGATAAAATTCAATTCCAGATGGAAGAGCTTGAGAACCATGCGAGAGAAAAGCAGAGATTGATCGATGATTTGGCACATGAATTAAGAACTCCATTAACTGCTATCTATGGATATGCTGAATATATGCAGAAGACGCATTTAAGTGAGGAAGATAAGTATGCTGCAACCGATTATATTTTATCCGAGAGTAAACGGTTGAAAAATATTTCGGAAAGCTTATTGGAACTGGCCATCATACGGGAAGAAAAAGAAATAGAAATGGTACGAATTGATATGGAGCAGTTGTTTACAAAAATTCATCAAACCGAAGATATTAAGCTCAAAGAAAAAGGAATAGAGTTCGTATATTATAACGAGTTGAAGGAGATAGAGGGAAATGAGGGTTTAATAGAAAGTATGGTTTTGAACTTAGTAGACAATGCAATACATGCATGCGGCACAGAAGGTAAAATTACGATGCGAGCTTATGTTGAACAAGAGAAGAAAATTATTGAAGTCGAAGATAACGGAAAGGGAATGACAGAAAAGCAGCTCCTTCAGGTGACAGAAGCATTTTATAGAGTAGATAAGGCAAGAAGCAGAAAAGAAGGAGGGACTGGATTGGGACTCGCATTATGTGCGCAGATTGCTAGGAAGCATCATGCAGAGTTATCTTTTTCATCAATGCCTAACGAGAAAACGATTGTGAAGGTCATTTTTTAAGAATTAGTGAGACTGGTGAACAAAAGATCATTTGGGGAGAAGAACCAAAGGTTGATAAATATAAGAAGGAGAATCTGGAGAATCAAGACTTTAGGAGAGGATTAACTCCTTTCCATGCCAATCGGCACAATGTTTTTCTGTGGTATTTAATAACAAGTTCGCGTTTACTATACTGATAGCAAATAGCGTGGTTTTGGGAGGGTCGTATGAACGAATTAGAGCAAATTGAACATAAGTACAATTTTACATACCCGAAACTATATAGACAGTTGTATTTAGACGGTATGTTGGATTCGGGCGGAGCCTGAAGCGAATTGTGGATAGATATATAACTTCATTTCATCCGGGATGAATTGTTGAGGAAATGTATCAGAAGGAAAACCAGAGTTACATAGCAGAAGATGTATGGGGTGTTTGATTTTCTACATCAAACACCCTACAGTGTTCATGCAAATCCACGCCGGTATTACCTAGTATCTACTAAAAATTACGCCACAGGCCACATTCTTTGTAAGGTGGAGGAGCAATACAAGGCGGAAACGTTTCTATCTTTTTTGTAAATGGTAGTTGAAGCATACCCTCAGGGAAAGATTGTCATAGTGCTGAATAATGCCCGTATTCATCACGCCAAGTTGCTGCAACCATTTTTGAACGATCACCTAGATCGACTCGAGTTGGTTTTCTTACCACCATACAGTTCCGAGTTGAACTCGGTCGAAGGACTATGGAAATGGCTCAAATCCAATGTCATTAACAATGTGTTTTTCGTAACTGAGATTCGCGACAAAGTGACCGCATTTTTGAATACCGTCTCTCGGGATGCTCAAAAGATTATTGATCGTCTTTGTCTTCGCTTAGAAAGCGACCAACTTACTGAACAAGTTTAGTTCAACTTATATAGAAATAAAAATATATCCCCAATTCCCTATGTTAATTGGGGATATAAGGGCAAAATGGAGGGGTTATTGATATAAAGGTACTTTTTTACTATTGTAAAGTTAAGGAAATATAATACAAGAATTTCCAAGGTAACGGGGAAGTGGCAGAGAGTATTGGAAAATATTTAATTAATTAATTAAATAAATAAGGTGAGTCTTATTAAAAAACGCATAAAGAGATGGATTATAACAATTCTAGTATTCTGGGGTCTGTTTAAGATTCTTTATATCATCAATGAGCTTTTAAATATACCAGACCCATATTCTTTGATTAGTTTACTTTTAATGAGTCTATTATCATTGGTGTTCACTTCTCTTTTAGTAAATGATCGGAATAATGATAATGAATAGCAAAAATAGGGCGAGGAAACTCGCTCTATTTTATTAATATCATTGACTAGCTTGTCGATCCGCGAGCAGCAATTGATCACAAAATGAACAAATGAGAAGGAACGGCGAGCTCTTTGCGATTTTGACCTTTCAGTTCGATCACAAGTCTCGACCAGTCCGTTTGTTCATGGTCACGAATCCAGAAGGGCTTATTGAACAAATTTTGAATCACCCTCAAAGAGATTGTTGAGATCAGGAGGAATCTATGCACTTCCATCTATATAAGTTGAATTAAAGATTAGATAACTGTGGTAAGGAAAATCAAAAATTTCTAGATAGCATCGTTCCTGACAATGTACTACCATTCGCCAACCCAAACCGGATTAAAATTTGAATATCCCATTTCCATTAGTAAATCCCATGCATTATTTAAAATATGAGGCTGTCCCTTTGTAAAAAATTCCTTTCTCTGTTTCATTAGATATGAAATAATCTCAGCTATATGTTTTGGCTTACCCAGTTCTATTGTTGTTTCTAAATTATTTTTTTGTGCTGTAATTTTGTAAAAAGACCAGAATGTAAAAGGATCTTTATCTGGTGGATTTGATTCAAAAATGAGTGTTATTTTGATATTTTTGTTTTCCTTTGGAGAAATATTTAATGTGAAAGTTTCCCCACCCCAATACCAATAAACAAATGCCTGATTATTCACGGTAATATTCCTTAATTGGCTCTTCATAAATTTTTCACCCTGAAATCATTGTTCTACATCATCATTATAAAATAATTTTGACTTCGACTCCACCACCTACAAGAACATGATTCAAATCAAAAATGAACCCATTACCTGCTGGGTAGCGCTGGTGAGCGAGCTTACTCGATTAACCAAATCTTGAGGCACGGATTTCATCAAATGCGCATTCAGAGATACCGGTCGTACAACCGTCCGCCGAGCTGTATGAAAATGATGCACGCGATCACTTGCGGTAGCATTAGCAGCCCTGTACTAAAAGCACTGTAGCCCTGAACTTTCTGAAGGAACACAGGGTTCAAAAACAATAAGCCGTAAAACGCTATCGCTGTAATCCATACAAGAAGGATTACGCTTGTGAAGGCATAGGAACGGAAGACACTCAGCTCCAGTAGCGGCTCCTTCCAGCGTAGCTTGACCAAGATGAAAGGATAACCAACCCGCCACGGGAATGATAATGGCTTCTGCAAGAATATACCCGGTTGTAGACCATTGCACAACGGAAATGGAACTATGAAAAGAATCGACCAAGCTGGGAATCGCAACATTCATTGCTGTCATGTTCAGCAGGACCCTGAACATTCCAACGATGATCGCAATTAGCGGTCCTCTGATTTCTTTTATTGGGTGTGACATATACGTCTCCTTTATTCGATTTAACTTGTTGATCGCCGGCGATGTGTAAATTATAATTTATCTAAATTAACTCCAAAATTAGGCGATTTTTATTGATATTATCCAGAAATCCGAACTTACCTACTATTTGTTAGTAGGAGGATGGAAATATGGATCATTATTCGGAGCACGGAGAAGCTTATGTGGAATGTACCACGACGATTGGCGAGGTTTTGGAGATTCTGGGCGTGAAACGATCCATACTTGTGATTGGAGAATTACATGCCGGACCTCAACGCTTTAATAGCTTAAGACGAAATTTGGGCAACATTAGCACCTAGTCTTTGACCGTCATTCTCAGACATCTAGAGCATGGGATCATTGATCGTCAAGTCCGGCCTACCTTTCCTGTTACGGTGGAGTATTCTTTGACAGAGCAAGGCAGACAGTTCGGGCATGTCCTTAACGAAATGCACAAGTGGGGGCAATCATGGAAGCGGCAGCGGCTTAGCATGGATAAAGATAAAGACCTATCCACAGGTGGGTAAATGAAGAAAGTATCGTTGAATTGAATAAAACTAGAACGAGAATTAATGATGTTTGACATTATTGATGAAGCTATCAACCAGAAAAAATATTAATCTGTAAAGAATTTTGAAGGCAGCCCACTCTTTGTGATAGGCTGCCTTTTCTCAACGTACAGTTTGGTTCAATAAACCTTTTGATTCTTCATGTTCACCAGGAAATGGCATAAGATATTGAAGTTCGTTCGACATACATTCTTACATCTTTTTCTCGAAGCCTTCCATCGGCGCAAGGGAATTCCGGTAGTTATATTCTTCCAGTTCATCGGTGGTAAAATGCATGAGCTTCCTGAATGACCCTTCAAGGTAGGCTTGCATCGCCAGCGGGATTTGCAGTTCATCCAACTCGGATGGGGAGAGGCGGTAGCGGATGCTGTTCAGATCGCCCGTTTCTATTTTTTGCACCCATTTCGGCTCACGGATCAATTGCCGCCCGATCGCGACCAAAGCCGCACCGGCATGAATAACGGCTTCTGCGTCTTCTGGACGTTCGACTGAGCCTATGCCTATGATCGGTTTTTTATTGGCCATAACCTGAATGAACTTGTTAAGCACCGGCTCTTGATCAGAGGTTTCATGAAGGGATGTCCGTTTATAGTTTGCCAGAGAGAAATGAAGGTAATCAATGAGGGTATCTCCCAGCATCCGGGCAAAGGCCAAAGAATCTTCCAAACGAATGCCTGGTGTTTCAATTTCCTCCGGAGAAAGACGGTAGCCAAGTAAAAATGGCTTTTTTGCGTGGGTGGCGATAACGGATGCAACTTCGTGAATAACCGCCAGCGGGAATCGAACTCGCTTTTCGAAACTGCCGCCCCACTGATCCGACCGTCGATTGGAATGCGGAGAAACAAACTGTTGCAGAAGATAGGTGTTCGCCCCATGTAGTTCCACCCCATCAAACCCGGCCTTGATTGCCCGCAGAGCAGCCTTGCCGAAGTCTTGGATAATGCCTTCTATCTCCTCATGAGTTAATTCTCGTGGCGTTTCCGAATCCGCCGGATGGGTCGCTGCGACGGGACTCGAACTTACCGGTTGAACACCTCTAAGAATCTTTGAATTGGTCTTGCGGCCGGCATGAAAGATTTGGATAACTGCTTTTGTGCCGTTTTTATGAATAGCGCTGGCAATCTTGGCGAGTCCCTTGATATCGGTATCCTTGGCAATAGATAATTCGCCCTCAAAGCCCTTTCCACCCTCGGCAATATACGCGACACCGGTGATGATCATACCCGGGCCTCCCGCTCTTTCCGCATAGTAATTCACCTCGTCACTTGTTATCGAACCGTCGAAGAAACTCGACATGGTTGTCATTGGTGCCATGACGACCCTATTCTTTAGAGTAACCCCTTTGGTAAAGGTATATGGCTGTAAGAAATTCCAATTACAATTTTCCACTTTTTTTCTCTCCCTCTCGTTTTTTGGTTCGTAATTTATTGTAGAAAAGAGTAGACTATTCGTATAGTATGCACTTAAAAGGTAGATACTATCTAAAAGGAGAGTAAAGGTGGAAAATCAAGAGGAAGTTAATGTTGTGCCATTTTCTTATGCAATCTCATTAATTCATGGAAAATGGAAAATGCATATTTTGTTCTGGCTATGGAAAAAAGAGATTCTTCGCTATGGCGAACTGAAGCGGGCGTTGGGAAATATCACACACAAAATGCTTAGTTCCCAATTAAAAGAATTGGAAGCTGACAACCTGCTTGTACGCACAGAGTATCCGCAAGTCCCGCCAAAGGTTGAATATGCATTATCGCCCAAAGGCTTGACGCTGATGCCTGTGCTGGAAGTGCTGTGCACATGGGGTAAAGAACACAGTGCGGCCTCAAACGATAGGTGAGGATTACTCGGATCTTCGATTGTCTGACCGAGGTATTTGGATCAATAGCGAAGAAAATCTGTAAATAGCGGATGCCTTTCGATTTTGCTCTATAGATGTTACGGTGAACCTGACGGAATCATGAATTTCGTCAGGTTCTTTTCTGCATTCTGGCTCTTGTTAAATCAAAGTGATCCAAGTGGGTAAGCGATATCCCCCGACCTCCACCATGCTTACTGATTTAGTAACCAATGCTTGATATTGAGAAAAAGATTGTTCGTAATCTAGCCGAATTTTTTGGTGTTACATTTTCAAGAACTGAAAAATTTAAGAATACAGATTATAACTCCAACCTTTTAATTGTTCCATTTACATACGATGAATTTATTAAAAGAAAGATTACCCAAGAGGGTGTTGAAAATAAACTCCGGGAATATTTTTATAGTAGAGATTTGTTTGCTATAGAATCTCCAATTAGAAATGATAGTTATTTTTTCGGGAGAAAAAAATAGTTCAAGAGTTTTATTCAAAATATATAGGCGGCGAGCAAGGTGGATTATTTGGATTACGGAAAATAGGTAAAACATCTGTTTTATATGCATTAATGAGAACAATCGACTAAAGGTGGATTTTATGTATTTATGGATTGTCAAAGTCCATCAGTACATGCATTAAGATGGTATGAACTGTTAGAAAGTTTAATAATTAAACTTAGGAAAAATATAATGTTGAAGAATTGAATATGTCGGCTTATACTTTCAACGAAAAAAAAGTGTATCAGAAGGAAATCCAGAGTTACATAGCAGAAGATGTATGGGGTGTTTGATTTTCTACATCAAACACCCTACAGTGTTCATGCAAGTCCACACCGGTATTACCTAGTATCTACTATGACTTCTTTTGTAAGTTCTTGGTATAAAGCAAGTTTCTCTTCGGTGAGAGAAATAATGTCATCAATTTCTTGCCGCCTAGCTTCCAGCCCTATCAAATGCTTCTCAGGGATTTCAATTCGTTTTTCTAAGGTAGGCGTATAATTAGAAAGACTCTCCCCTTGTTGAACTTTATCCATCACGCAGCCCTCACGAGTAAATTCTGTGATCTCTTCAAGCGATAAGCCCAATTTTTTCAATTTATTTAGACATTGAATGTACGACACTTCGCTTTCTTTGTAGACACGTGCCCCTCCACTCCTACGCTTGGGTTCATGTAAGACCCCGATTTTTTCATAATAACGAATCGTATAAGGAGTTAATCCCGTTTTTTCTGATACCTGACTGATTGTAAGCATTCGCTTTCTTCCCCTCCCATTATGCTAATATTGAAAACTATTATACTGCTTGTAGTTAACACAAAATCAATATGCGCAATCGCCCCTAACGATGTCTTATAAAATTACTTGACTTCTAGTTGACTCTAACTTGTAAGTTAAAGTTACTAATAGAATTACAGGAAGCAACAAGCGTGGGAGGGGTATAACAATGAATAATAAATATTTTACGATTCAACAAGCATCAGAAGGTATTTGGGGAGCTATTTCGGTTCCAGGCAGTGGTTCTCTGGGGAATGCAGCAATAATTGATCTTGGCGATATAACCGTAGTAGTGGATACGACTAATCTACCGCAGTCTGGTGCTTTGTTACGTCACACTGCTGAACAGTTAACAAACAAACCGGTTAAATATGTAGTCAATACACATTTTCATGGAGATCATGTCAACGGAAATCAGGAATTTATGAATAGCGAATTTATATCTACTGTTTGGACCAGAGATTTGCTAGCTGATATGGGCAAAATGAATATTGATCTCATGCAACAAAACATTCAAAAGTTAATAACTAGCCTAAATCATGTACGTTCACAGCAAGGAAATCCCCACATGCTAACCGAAATCGACTATGATATTTCCGTACAGCGAGCCCTGTATAATTCCATTCCTTCCCTTTGCAGGGTGATACCTACGATAACTTTTGAAGATAAACTCGTAATTCAAGGAACAAAGCGGTCTATTGAAGTTTTATGTTATGGAGGCGGTCATTCTTTAAGTGATGCTGTTGTGTACGTTCCAGAAGAGCAAACTCTGATCGCAGGTGATTTAATATCGACGAAGACAATTCCAGTTATGCCATACGGTAATCCATACGCTTGGATTCGCATTCTTAAACGCATCCAAAAAGATCGTAAGGTCAATACTATCGTTCCGGGACACGGGGATGTGTCTAACTCGGATCGTATCACAGATGTCATACGCTTTTTGGAGGAAATGATCGCTTATGTTTCTGAAGCTGTAGCAAGCGGAGAATCGGAGTCTTACTGGTTGAAACAAGGGGTATTAAAAGGCTATGAGGATTGGCATCTGCCCCAGTATTTCAGATGGAACTTTCGCTGGCTCTATAACAGTATGCTTGTTCAAAACAACAGATGAGACAACAAGCAACACTGTTTGAAAAAGTAAATTCTAAGCGGGATAACCGTTCCTAGAAAAGGCACCTGTCAGGGTGTCTTTATCTTTCGCTTTTTTCATGATACGGAGAACCGTATCACAAGTCACGGCGAAAAATGGGGTTTTGAACATAATTTAATTTTTTCATATCACGGTAAGATGGCATGGCAGCTAAAGCATATTATTGATACGGTGAATAAGAGGTATCAGTTCACTTAGATGTATAGAAAAAGCTCGCTATAAACAAGCGAGCCTTTTCTAATTTATGCCTTTGTCCAAACAGCTTCTAATTCAATTCCGGCTGCTTCTAGAGTAGTGTATACAGGGCAGCGTTCGTCTGTAATTCTTTGTAATTCGTCAATTCGCTCTTGAGATTCAGCTGTTTTTACTTTCGCATGTACAGATACCTTTTCGAAATAAGGCTTTACATTTGGATCTCCCATTAGGCCTCTTGGATCCAAGATTCCTTTAATTTCAAATTCAATCCCTTGTAAATCAAATTTGAGTTCTTTTGCTACTAAGTTCGCAATGACATTTTCACAACCTGCAAGTGCGAATAATAGAGTTGCCAACGGGTTTGGGCCTTCGTCTTTTCCTCCCATGGATGCAGGTTCGTCAATTGTAATTGTATGGTTTCCAGTCTTTAGCACAGATTTCATCCCTGCAGATTCACCAGTGATACGAACGATTTTTTTATTAGCCATAATGATTACCTCCTAATGTAGATGTACTTTATTTGTATACCTTGTGTCTTATTATTTATGTAATGCAGCTTACATATTCTAATTGTTAATTAAGATAATATAATGTGTGTAAATTAGGGCTCAAAACAAAAACTAGTGGTTGACATCGTGCGAGGTGACCGCTGCGGTTACGGATCGTTTGTTGAGCCTAAATTAGCATTAGAAAAGCCAACGTTAAGAGCTAGCATGCTGCAGGACCCGAAGGGAAACGTAAGACTGAAATTGATTATATACAAAATTGGAACAATAATGAAAGCAAATAAATGGAATGGAGAGAGTTTCATTGTGAAATTAAGAGCTGGAAACAAAGCTAAGCATTTCTCATTAACAGACGTTTATGGTAATGTAATCAATACCAAAGAATATAAAAACAAAAAAATTTTATTATCATTTTACCGTTATCAATCATGCCCACTATGTAATTTAAGAATTAATAAAATGATCCAAAAGTATCCTTTGTATAAGGAAAATAACTTAGAATTAATATCCTTTTTCCAATCACCAAATGAAAGCATGTTGGAATTCATGGATAGGCAGGATTGTCCTTTTCCCATTATTGCTGATCCTGACAAAAAAATGTACAAGCAATACGGGGTTGAATCATCATTTCTTAAATTACTCAAAGGATTAGCGTCGAAATCTACCAAAGAAGCTATTCAAAAAGGTTTTTATCCGGGAAAGGCCGAGGGGGACATGAAAACTGTACCCGCCGATTTCTTAATAGACGAAAATTTTACGATTAGAAAAGCGTTTTACGGTTCACATATTGGGGATCACATTCCGTTTGAAGACATAGAGGAATTTATCAGCGGAACATCTTCGCATGATCGTTATTAATTTTTTGATTCTAGAAAAGAGCAATTCCTTTAATGAGTCTTGGAGCTTGGTACCTTTAAATAGAGAAACAATTGGCCATGTACTATAAGTACATGGTTTATATTTTACTCGAGGTGATAAAACTTGGAGTATCTTATTAGCGAGCTTGCTGAATGTGGGGCTAATATAGGGACAATTATAATGAAAATAAAAATAGTATGAAGGGCTGATTTTAAGTGGATAAGTTATTACTTCTTTCACAAATTAGTCTATTGGATGAAATACCAATGGACGATCTTAAAGTGATCGATGAATTAAGTGAGATGAAACCTGTTAAAAAAGGAACGATTATATTATCTCCGGATAAGCCAATTGAAGCATTATTTTTTTTAAAGGAAGGTCAAGTCCGCTTATTTCGTATGAATCATCATGGAAAACAGTTTACTGTTGATGTTTTAACAAGCGGTAATATTTTTGGAGAAACATCCGCTCTATCTTTAACAGATGATCAGGTTTATGCTGAAGCAATGACAGATACTTACTTATGTAAGATTGGAAGGGCTGATTTTGAGGGATTTATTGAAAGGAACCCCAAGATTGCATTAAAGTTTATAAATATACTTTCCAATCGTTTAAAAGAAGTTTATAGCTTAAGTGAGAAAATTGCTCTTGGTGATGTTAAATACCGTCTAATATACTTATTATTAAAATTAAGTGAGAAAACCGGGAATAGAATAAATGAATGGCAAACCATCAATATGAAGTTGACACATGCTGATATAGCAAACATGATTGGTTCTACACGAGAAACGACCAGCGCTATTCTTAATCAGCTTAAAAAAGATGGTTTGATTAAAAAAGGTTTAAAATTGTCTATTCATGCTGAAAAAATCGAACAACTACTAGAAGAAACTTAAGTAATCACACTGGAGATCTCTACAGTTGGAATTTTGAATAACGCGGTGAGTTTAAAAGTAGTGGAAGAACAAGCGGACTCATTCTAATATGCTGTATTGCAAAGAGGAGTTGCGCCTGCAGCTCCTTTGCCTTCTACTTTGTCTTTTGGCCGTACTTTTTTTAAAAGCCGCTCGATGACATCCATTAAGCTGTGAACCGTATCATAAGTGAGGCGAAATTTAGGGAGAAGGGCCATATAGGGAGTTGTGGACTAGGGTCGAACGTCATCGTTTCAGTTTGTCAGTTGCTTATTGCCTGATGTATAACATCCTCTCTTCCTGTAAACGCTGAAAATATTCTTTTTAACGAAATGCGGAATTCGGGGGATAATACATGCTAATCGGAAGTCACGTATCCATGGGCGGCAAGGAGATGTTGCTTAAAGCCAGCAAAGAGGCTGCTTCTTATGGAGCAAATACATTCCTGATATACACCGGTGCTCCACAAAATACGAAAAGAAAACCGATCTCTGATTACAAAATATCAGAGGGGCATGCGCATATGAAAGAGCAGGGAATCAGCAATATTGTTGTTCACGCTCCTTTTTTGGTCAATTTGGCAAATTCCATGAACAATCAAGTATTCAGTCATAGCATTGCCTTTATGCGCGATGAAATGGACAGGACGGAAGCATTAGGTTCCGAACAGATTGTGATGCATCCCGGATCACACGTTGGAGAAGGAGTAGGCAAGGGACTTAACCAGATCATTAAGGGGCTAAATGAAGTTCTTACCCGGAATGAAAAGGTTCAAATCTCGTTAGAGACAATGGCAGGTAAAGGGACGGAATGTGGTGTTCGCTTTGAGGAACTGGCTCGCATTATAGATGGTGTAACTTACAATGAGAGTCTTTCAATTTGCTTGGACACTTGCCACGTTCATGATGCCGGATACGATATTGTCCATGACTTTGACGGCGTGCTTGATCAGTTCGATCGCATCATTGGGCTTAATCGGTTAAAAGTGCTTCACATTAATGATTCCAAGAACGAACGCGGCTCCCGTAAAGATCGTCACGAGAATATCGGACATGGATTTATAGGCCTGCATCCCTTGGACTATATTGTTCACCATCCTCAACTTTCTAATCTCCCTAAACTGCTTGAAACCCCATCCCTTGGACCTATTAAATACAAAAACCCTCCGTATAAACATGAAATTGCTTTGCTTAGAAGAGAATTAACAGAACCAATAGAAAAGTAAGACTTTGTAAGAAATCAGACATAGGCAAGCATCCAATCGTATATATCCCTACTAGCTTCATACATTTTATAAGACAGTTGGGAAGGAGTGTATGTCGAATGTCGGAATGGGTTCGTTACAAATATGCAACGGTACAAGGCTTATCGGTTTTTTATCGCGAGGCTGGTTCACCTTCAAATCCTGCACTTGTGCTTCTCCGCGGGTTTCCTAGTTCATCCCATATGTTCAGGGAGCTTCTTCCTTTGCTTGCAGATCGCTTCTACCTTATTGCGCCTGATTATCCCGGTTTTGGGTACAGCAATATGCCCTCAATCAGCGATTTCTCTTATACATTTGAACAGTTCTCGCTCATTATTGAGCAACTATTGGAGCAGTTGAATATTCCGCAGTTCAAGTTGAAAAGTTGGAAGAAATATATGGTAGAGATGGTTTTGAATACATAGAAACGACCTCAACTGGGCTCGAGTTGCCACTAGAAGGGTTAATCTAAACGATGAATTAAAACAAGTGTTAAAACAGGAGATTAGTTTCGACGCGCTCGACAAAGAGTTGGAGTATTGCAATTTATAGACATGTACAGGACATCAGCACGTCTACGGGCTGATGTCTTCGCTTTGTCTTTTCGATTTGGTTTTCTGATATATTCATACCTCATAGTTCAGATGCTTTGCATTCCCCAAGATATTGCAAGGATTGATCTTCCACGCAGCGAAGCGTTCTTCGTTAAATGTTTCACTAAATCTCAATTATGTTGACAGATGAAAATAAAGTATTAGACCGGAATTTATCAACCAATTTTGCCTCTGCGAAAGTTGAGTTAATACGTTAAAAAATTCTTTACATTTGCAAATATAATAGAGTATAGTAGTTTTCAAGAAAATAGTAATTTATAACATAATCGCACATAATATTCCTTATTTTAAAGGGGGTGGTGGCGAACGAATTAGGGGAAAAAGATCTGTAGACAGCAGGATATTCAGCAATATTACCAGCTATTGAATGCGCTTTCTTATCATCATGACACCCGAGAATCCATTATGCACTTAACTAAAAGCCGGCGCAATGGGCTCATTATTAAATCATGGGGAGGAATTCATGTTGAATAAGTTTGCTAGTACGATGTTAGTCGCCATTATGTTAATGGCATCCCTGTTTACAGGAAAAGCGTTTGCGAGCTCCGAACAGGAGGGCTCGAACAATTACATTGAAGGTCAACTCGTAGTGTCCATTGAAGCGCAACCGGGTGCGTACTCGATTCAAAGCATAGATGATACATTGACGAAGTTGCCAACACTTGCGAATAAGGGTTTTTCAGTTGCTGACTCCTTATTCGGAGACAAGATCAGCGCGTTCGCGGCACAACCGTTAGATAGCAACTTCAAGGCGATGGCAATCCAAAAAATGGGTATGGTCTACTTGGTAGAGTATAATGTAGCAGACTACGCATCCCTTGACGCTGCGAAAGAAGCATTGGGCAAAGTTTTGAGTGACGGCGGCTTTCAAGTCCGGTACATTTCGGAGAATCGGAAAATGTCCGCACTTGAAACGGCAACGGTGTTAGATGTTTCCGCTCAAGCGGTAAACCCTAACCAAACTTGGAACTACAACATGATTAAAGTACCGCAAGCTTGGGAAATTACAACAGGATCAACTGCCGTAAAGATTGGCGTACTTGATTCGGGAATCGACTCCAATCATCCGAGCTTGAGCAATTTTGTTAATACAAGCTTGGGACGAAGCTTTGTCGGAGGCACAACGATGGACGGTTTTGGGCACGGGACGCATGTTGCGGGAACGATTGCTAGTTATGGATCGGTGTCCGGCGTTATGCAAAGCGCGTCGTTGATTCCGATTAGAGTGCTTGGTAACAACGGTCTAGGTTCGCTGTATGGCATTCAACAAGGGATTGTGTACGCTGTGAGTATAAAATGCGATGTCATCAACATGTCACTTGGCGGGGGCGGTTATGATCAAGGAATGGATGATGCGGTTCAGACGGCAGTTAGCGCAGGAGTTACTGTAGTAGCGGCTACTGGAAACGATGGAGTCGCAAGCATTTCTTATCCAGCGGCTTATAACAATACGATCGCAGTTGGTTCGGTCACTTCGAGCAGAACGCGTTCGAGCCTCTCTAACTATGGATCAGGTCTTGATATAGTGGCCCCTGGTTCGAACATCTACAGCACTGTTCCGAATGGTCAATATCAGTTGATGTCAGGTACCTCGATGGCAACCCCTCATGTAACAGGCGTCGTTGGACTTATGAAAGCGGTTAATCCAAGCCTTACACCTGCTCAAGTCGAAAGCATCCTTAAGTCTACTGCACAACCTGCTGGAAGCGCATATGAATATGGATCTGGTATTGTTGATGCTTATGCTGCTGTACAGGCGGCAAACGGTGGTGGAAACCCTCAACCAGATAAACAAACTCAAACAACCGTTCAAACCGACAAATCGGTGTATCAACGTGGAGATAACATTAATATCACATCCAAGGTTGTAAATCAACAAGGCAGCGCACTTCAAGGAGCTTCTGTTAATTTCACTTTAACGCGTCCAAACGGCACAACTATCACAAACGCAGCTGCAACGAACAGCTCAGGCGTAGCGACCTGGTCGATCACCTCCAATGCGCAAACGGCGCTTGGTTCATACCAAGTAAAAGCTGAATCCACTCTTTCAGGCTATCAATCTAGCTCAGCCACTTCTTCTCTTCAATTCAGCGATGGCGGAGGCGTGGATACGCAAGCACCGAGCGTACCTAGCAATTTAACTTCCACAGGTAAAACAAACACAAGTGTATCGCTTAGCTGGGGTGCTTCGACGGACAATGTAGGCGTCACAGGATATGAAGTGTATCAAGGAAACTCCTTAGTAACGACGGTTACGATGACCTCGTCAACAGTCACTGGCTTGACACCAAATACAGCGTATACGTTCACAGTAAAAGCGAAAGACGCTGCAGGAAATATTTCTGCAGCAAGTAATGCTGTATCCGTAACGACGAATAATGATGCGACGCCACCGAATCCGAACACGCCATGGGCTCTAGGCGTAGCGTATAACATGGGAGATCTTGTGTCTTATGGTGGATCAACGTATCAGTGCCTTCAAGCACATACTTCGTTGACAGGTTGGGAACCAACCAATGTTCCAGCATTATGGTTGAAGAAATAGGTTTGTACTATTGTCTGGGGTAATCATCCCTGAACAGAGCGCCTTTGCAGCTCCGTCTGCGAGGCGCTCTTATGTGTTTTGGCGGATGACGTACACTTCACTTCAACACTGGCGCGAATTAAACTGAGATAAAGTATCTGTCTTGAAAAAATAGAAAAACACCGCTTCGCCTGGTAGAGTGAAAGTTTCTAGCAATCACAAACCATAGAAGAGGGAACACTTATTATCTTACTCTGTTGAAGCTAGGATTGTACCCATATAAAAGTTTGTACAGTGTAGCGTTGATGATCCACAGCACAAAAATTCGATTGGCTATGATATTTATCACAAATAATGATGGATTTTATAGGTAAAATGTACTTGACATCTAAGAGGATATATCATGGGAGGAAGAAAGTATGTTAGACCAATTATTAAGTCCATTTACTGCGATCCTATCAAGGCTAAAATATGGGCAAAAGTTTATGTTAATCAGTGTACTATTTATTATTCCAATTATAGTTCTTCTATATGCTTGGAACGCGACACAGCAAATTCAAATAAAATTCATCAAAGGCGAACAAGCTGGTGTTGAGCAGATCAGTGAAATAATGCCCTTCATGCTACAAGTACAACAGCAACGTGGGCTTATAAATGGTTACTTGAATGGAAATAAAGAAGCAAAAAGCGCAATTGAGGCGAAGCTACAGGAAATTTCTCAATATATTGAACACATTGAAGCAAAATTCCGGAAGAAAAACCTACCCCAGTCATACGAAAAATGGGTTTCTATTAATAAAGAATGGATTGAACTGCGTGATTCTTATGAAAGCTTAAAGGCATCAGATAGTTTTATTCGTCATTCAAAACTGGTGGAGCAGATAGAAGAACTTATAGTCAGCAGTGCCGATGAGTCTGAATTATCACTTGATAATGAAATTAATTCAAACTATATGATGAGATTAGTCGTTCAGGAACTGCCTGCATTGATCGAAAATTCCGCTTTTATTCGGGGATGTGGCAATGGGGTTCTTGCATCGAGAACTCTAACAGATGAGTTGAAAATCCAGCTGCTTCTGAAAGAATCTGAGAGTAAGACTGCTTTTGTCAATCTAAATAAATCCCTTTCCAAAATTGCGGAGTCTCATAGTAACACGAATGTGAATCTAGTTGAGAAGGGAGGACAAGCTGCACAAAATATTCAAAACTATCTCGTTTTACTTGATCAAGAAATTATAAATAAGCAAGAGATGAACATGAATCCTGATACCTTTTTCGCTCAAGGAACGGTTGCGATCACAACAGCGGATGAGGTATTTAAACTTGCCATCACGGAGTTAGATCATATTTTTCAAAAACGTATCGATGACTATACTACTGAGCGCAATGTAGCATTATTGATCATGGTGGTAGTCTTTATATTAGTATTCATATTTTATGTAGCATTCTATAGGAGTGTTATGGATACAGTGAGTATCCTAAAGCGAAGAGCGGAGTCGATGGCGAATGGAGATTTCTCACAAGACATTGTACTGAATACAAAGGATGAGCTGCAGCTTGTAGGTGCGGCCTTTAATGAAATGCAAAGATCGATGAATCGAGTGCTTAGCATAAATCAGCAAATTTCCTTAACAACATTTCAATCCTCCCAGCAACTAACTGGAATCTCAGATCAATCTATACAGTCTATGAAGAGAGTTGCCGATTCTGTGCAGAAAGTATCGGATGGGACAACTTCACAAAAGAGAACGACAGTGGAAGCGGCATCTGCAATGAATGAGATGGCGATTGGGATTACACGAGTTGCGGAAGCGGCGTCTGAGGTTGCTTCGATTGCCGTTCGTGCAAGTGAAAATGCAGTAATTGGGAATCAGCAACTAATAGAAACCGTGGATCAAATGGAAAGTATTAAGAAGACTCAGACTGATTCTGCCCAGATTGTAACTAAGCTTGATGAGCATTCAGTACGTATAAGTCAAATTATAAAGTCAATTATGGAGATTGCAAAGCAAACAAAGCTGCTTGCCTTAAATGTAAATATTGAAGCGGCACGTGCGGGAGAGCATGGTCGTGGATTTAGCGTAGTTGCACAAGAGATAGGAAAGCTTGCCGAAGAAACATCAAGCTCTGGGAAATCCATTTCTGACCTATTAATTGATATTCGATCTCTTGTTGGGGAGACGGTATCTGCTATGCATTCAATACAAATCGAGACGAATATGGGTATGGAATCTATTGAACGAACGAAGGAGACCATTGATTGCATTCTTAGTGAGGTTAAGCTTGTAAGTGAACAAATTCAGGAAGTATCCGCAACCACTGAGGAAATGTCATCTGGAATGGAGGAAGTGGCGGCTTCTATTGCAGATGTATCTGAAATTTCTCATCGTACATCGAATGAAGCTGAGATCATGGCTACAGGTACAGCAGAACAACTAGTTTCCGCGGAAAAAATCCAAATTTCTGCCCAAGAGTTAAGGGATATGTCACAGCAATTGCAGAATGACTTAAGCAAATTTGTATTGTGCAATGACGTTATAATACCTAACCTTAGATGATGAGAATTTCTACATTTGTCGTATCGCGGTCAACAAAATACGGTAGTGAAATGCACTGCAATTAATGATATCGGAAGCCTTATATCTCATGGTATATTATGGGGGTGACAGAACGATTACAATTCTATCGTGTAATGGAGAACCTGTATGAACTATGATTGTTTAATTGTGGATGACGAGACAGTCCTTGCGGAAACAACGAGTGAGTATTTTAATATGTTCGAGGTCAAATCCGCTTATGTGACTAGCGCAGAGGCGTGCGAACAGTTTTTACGGGGAAATGAAACATCACTGATCCTCCTGGATATTAATCTCGGCGATGCATCTGGCTTTGATCTATGCAAGAGGCTGCGGCAGACGACGCAGATCCCCATTCTGTTTATTAGTGCCCGTTCTAGTGATGACGATGTCCTCATTGCACTCAACATAGGCGGAGATGATTACATACAGAAGCCCTATACACTTAGCATATTGCTTGCCAAAGTAAAGGCTGTACTCAAAAGATATGGCGGGAATAGCAGTCCCCCTGAAATTCTCGAGTTTGGGCAGGTCAAGATCGATTGTATGCTTTGTCGTGTCCGTGTGAACGGTGTGGATATCAAACTCAAGACATTGGAATATAAACTGCTCAGCTATTTGGCGAAAAATAAAAATAAAGTAGTCACCAAAGAAGAATTGTTCCACAATGTATGGGGTGATTCCTTTACCGGGGATGGAACGCTCAATGTACATATTCGTCATTTACGTGAGAAAATCGAAGTTAATCCCAACGAACCACAATATATCAAAACTGTATGGGGGACGGGGTACGTCTTAGAGGATAGCAAGTCATGAGAGTAAAATGGATGTTCTTATTAATCTTTATTGTTTTTATCGCAGGTGTTTATTTTTCTGTACTCGTACTTGTGACCAAAGAAAATACCGATGTGGATATCGTTGCCGTAAATGAGGTGTTACATACGGTTGAAGGCCATTGGGGACATATCGAACAAGGGGATTATAGATTATTAAATCAACAATTCACCGTTCTTGATAACAGTGGCAGCATGCTCTACCAAACAGCGGGCGCACCCTCCACTACGATAAATGATGCGATCAAAAACAGAGATACGATCTTAGACGTAATGGTAAATGGTACCCCAGATGGCAAGCTTATTATTTTCAATGATTATAAGGAAATGATTCAACAGATCAAGATACAACTTGTGATTGTGATATTCGTGACATTTACTACGTTAACGGTGATGTTCACACTGTATATACTATTTATCAATCATACCGTGTTTAAACCATTCCAAAAGCTGCAGGACTTCGCTCTAAATGTGGCGCGGGGGAATTTGGACATTCCTTTGGAAATGGACAAAAATAATCCGTTTGGCGCTTTTACCGAAAGCTTTGACATTATGCGAGAAGAATTGGCGGCGGCACGTAATAGTGAATATGCCGCGAACCGCAGCAAGAAGGAACTCGTTGCCGGCTTAAGCCATGATATCAAAACACCTGTTGCCTCCATTAAAGCGGTGGCTGAACTCATGCTGCTGCGCGCTACCGATGAAAAAATGATCAAGCAGTTAAATACAGTCTATTCTAAGGCGGAGCAGATTCACCTACTCGTGACCGATATGTTCCATGCCACTTTAGAAGAATTGAAAGAGTTAAAGGTTACCGTTAGTGAGGCATACAGCAGTGTCCTTAAAGGTATGATTGCAAATGTAAATTACGATGATCAAGTTACCTGTGAGCCAATACCGGATTGTATCCTCTTAATGGATGCCATGCGTCTGCAGCAAGTATTTGATAATATTATAAGTAATGCATATAAATATGCGGGTACGTCAGTTAAGATTACCTCACTTGTAAGCCATTCTCATTTAGAGCTTTACATCCATGACTATGGAAATGGCATCACTAGCGATGAATTACCTCTCTTGTTCAACAAATTTTACAGAGGCAATAATGCCGAAGGGCAAAGCGGTTCAGGGCTCGGCCTATACATTTCTAAGTATTTCATGCAAAACATGCAGGGCGATATTGAATGTTATAACCGTGAGGACGGATTTACCGTTACACTTAAAATTAAGCTCGCCTAAGCGAATTAAGAAATGGTTAAGGATTGAACAAAGATTAAATAAGAATTGTCCTTGTATGATAAGACTGTAATCTACTTTACAGTCTTATTTGTATGTGAGCGGAAGAGATGAAACTCCAAATACGTGAATAAAGGAGTGGCTAAGTCATGCAAAACGTGATATTGAGGACAGAAAAATTGTGCAAAACCTTTTCAAGCGGTGGAATCCAGCAGCATGTACTGAAAAATCTGGATATCAGTCTTATGGAGGGTGACTTTACGGTTATTATGGGCAGCTCAGGTTCGGGGAAATCCACCCTGCTCTATGCGCTATCTGGTATGGATAAACCCACTTTGGGTGAAATCAACTTTGGGAAGCAGAACATCTCCAAGCTGAATAATGATCAGCTTGCGGTTTTTAGAAGAAATAATTGCGGATTTGTATTTCAACAGATCTATTTGCTGGACAATATGAGTGTATTAGATAATGTGCTGGCAAGTGGCTTGTTGGTGAGTAAAAACAAGCATGCTATCGTGTCAAAAGCAAAACAGTTGCTTGCACAAGTGGGATTAGACGAAGCCTCATGGGGGAAATTCCCCTCCCAGCTTTCAGGTGGTGAGGCACAGCGGGCAGGTATCGTACGCGCATTGATCAATAGTCCGAACATTGTCTTCGCTGACGAGCCAACCGGTGCACTTAACTCCGCTGCAAGCGATAGCGTGCTAGATGTGATGACCGAAGTTAACCACAATGGACAGAGTATTGTGATGGTTACACATGACATTAAGACGGCTTTGCGGGGAAACAGAGTGCTCTATCTGCGTGATGGCGTTATTTACGGAGACCTAAGGCTAGGAGCCTACCATGTCGATCACAACCGTGAACGGCATGAAAAGCTAAACGCATTTCTTGCTGAAATGGGGTGGTAAGATGAAAATCGTTAATCTTGCCTGGGCCAACATCAAAAAAGGCAGAGGTGCGGCGATCTCTTTGTTTATTTTAATATTTATTGCCGCTTTGCTGCTCAACCTGGGAATGACGGTTATTTCCAAAATGAATACCTTCTATGATGATAAGGTCGAAGAACTGCATGATGCGCATGTGAGCATTATTATGAACAGCTCTGAATATAAACAACCCTATGCAGATTTCCTTAAGAACTATTCTGGCGTGAGAGAAACAGAAACGATGCGAATCATTCTAATGAACATGGCCAAGTTCCGATACGGTGATAGCGATTTGTCTCTTGGTGTCGCGATACTCAATGCGGATGCAAGCCGAAGGTTTTCACCAATGAAGCTAATTGAAAAGCTGGATTCGATCAATGACCAAGATATGTATGTTCCTTACAGCTTGAAAACAAGCGGTGGCTACCAGCTGGGTGACAACCTTACAATCAACTACCAGGATAAGGACTACAGGTATCGAATTGCTGGGTTTTTTGAGGCAACCATGATGGGTACGAGCAATACGGGTATGATGAAATTCGTTGTACCAGATGTCGCCTATCACCAGTTGTCCGATAAGCTGGATAAGACTGCAGACGGCATCCTTATGTCCGCGAGTCTTACGGACAGTATAAAATCAGCGGAGCTGCTTAACGACTACAATAAACAATTTTCGCAACCGCAATGGGGGGCTGACATCGTGATGATGAAAAATGTCAACACGATGACGGTTAATACTGTCGCGATGATTCTGGTTGCGTTTGCGGCAGTAATTGTGCTTGTATCCTTGATCGTCATCAAGTTCCGTGTGACCAACAGCATCGACGATGGCATGGTGAATATCGGCGTCCTTAAAGCGGTGGGTTATACCAGCTGGCAGATCATCGCCTCCATGGCAGTACAGTTTATGCTAATTGCACTTTCTGCAAGTGTCATAGCAGTCTTAATCTCTTATACCGTAATGCCCGTGTTCGGTGGAATTATTTCCTCTTTATCCGGACTGCTATGGTCCCAGAGCTTCGACATCGCGATTAATTGTGCTAGTATCCTACTTGTTGCTGTATTGGTGCTTACGGCTACACTGATTTCCTCCTCACGTATCAGAAAACTCCATCCCGTTGCAGCGCTGAGGGGGGGGATCGTGACTCACAACTTTAAAAGGAATTTTTTCCCTTTAAAGAAAGCCAAGGGTGGTCTCCATTATGTACTCGCTTGCAAAACGATGATCATGAATGGTAAGCAGAACATCATGATTGCCATTATCATTGCAGCAATCACCTTTGCATCCATCTTCTCCATCGTGCTATATTATAACGTTGCAGTAAATAAAACTGCATTCATTCATCTAGTTGGTTCGGAGACGTCTAATGTAGTTATTCAGTCTAATCACGACGTCGATAGCGACAAATTGCTCGCACATATTGAACAAATGAATGGTGTGACCAAGACTGCTTTACTGGATGTTATTACAGCGACAATTGATGGACATAGCTATTATATGAATATATCGGATGATTACAGTAAGCTCAATAATAATGCAGTCTATAAAGGTCGATATCCGCAATACGATAACGAAATTGCTATTTCTGGGGCGATGGCAAAGCTGCTTCATAAAAGTATCGGCGATACAGTTAAGGTGGAAATGGACGATGTATCCCGTCCGTTTTTAATTACCGGGCTAATCCAGTCTTTAAACTATATGGGGAAGATTACATCGTTAACTTTATCTGGTGTACAGCATCTAATCCCCGATTATAAAAGTACGGCCATACATGTTTACCTAAAGGATGTAGAAAATGCCGACTTTATCCGAGACTTCAAAGCAAAGTACGGAAATTCGATAAAGGATATCATGGATATAGATGAGGTGTTGGCTAGCCAAAGCAGTGTTTATATCTCAGCCATGTTATCCGTCATGGTCACCATTCTTGCGATAACTGTGCTAGTCGTCGCTCTGATCCTATACCTCGTCATCAAAACGATGATTCTCAAGCGCAAGAGGGAATTTGGGATATTAAAAGCTACAGGGTACACCACTCTGCAGCTTATGACCCAAATTGTACTGAGCTTTGTTCCCGTTGTGATCGCTGGTGTATTGATCGGGGGGGTGCTAGGCTGCCTGTGTACCAACGCTGTACTTACACTGCTGTTATCAGGCGCTGGGATATACAACGTGCAATTCATCGTGAATATTCCCTTTATCGTTGTGCTTTGCATCGGGCTTATTGTGCTGGCCTATCTCATATCGATGTTAGTTGCGCGCAGGATTAAGGGAATAACAGCTTATGGGTTGATTACAGAATAGAACATTCTCACAGATCCGTACGGAACCTCATTCCAAAAAGGGGCTGTCCCAAAAGTCACTTGACCTAGGGCAGCCCCTTTGTCTGTTATAAGGACGCTGCGGAACGAAGCATTCCCCCAATCGCTGTTGCCCCCGAATATCTTGAATTCATCTTTGATAATCATGCAATGCTAACTCGTAGGTATATGTCAGGGAATTTTAATGATTCCGCCAGCTCATTCAAGATATCGTCTGGTTGAAAATGGACGGCATGTTCCTGAAGAAAATCTTCCAGCGTCAGCGGCGCTCGACCTAAAAGGAAACGACGGCCATTCGGCAGGAGAATCGAACATTAGGATTTTTGAATCGCCGATGCGTACCTCTGCATGCCCTATGCTTCCGTCAGCATTGTATACCCGACCAAGTTCCTGTGCATGAAATGCGGCAATCAAAAAGGCAATCAATTTTTCTGTGCTTTTTGTAGTGATCCAGGGGGTAATGGTACAGTTTTCAATTTGCGACATTTGGTTCTCGTTCATTCGGTCCAACCTCCAATGATTGAATTGGATTTGATTGTATCATGGAAAACTTGACAACTATATGTCATATTTTAAAAAAAAACAGTGGGGATAGGATGAAGATATCGACTGGATAATTGTCTGAAAAAACTGGGATCGTGATTAGCGCCACTTGGTACCAAATGAATTATTCCATGACAACACTTACGTAATTAAGGAAACTTTAGATTTACGTAAGCGTCTAAATAATATAATCGTTCGTTCTGGAAGGAGAAGAGGGCAATGAAAGTAAAAAGAAGTTTGCGAGTGTTACTTCCAATTTTGGGGGCGTGTACGATCTTTGTCGGAACTGCTGTGGCTAGCAATTCTGTTGGTCTGTTCGTTAATGGTAAAGAGCTGAGTCCTAAAGAGACTCATTCGGTAAACATTCAAACAGGAATTACAAAGGATATGGTTGAAGATTGGATACGAAAGCAAGGCAATGAAAAGAGGGACTATTATTTTGATGGTTTATCCTTTGAAGAAATGAATATAGATGGGGATTCTGAGCCAGAAGTATTTTGTGCGAATTGATGGAGGGGCACATCTTGGTGATTTCTTCATCTTTGACAAACAGTCCAACGGATCATATAAATTAATCTTTGAGCAACCGTGGCATGTCGAATCTTGGAACATTGAGAACTTTCGTGCTGATGGAATGAATCCTTTATTTAATATAGTCACGCGCACAGGCGGAACAGATGTCGATGCTAGGGAATCTCATCTAATGTATATGAACGATTCTGGAGTATGGACAGAAGCTTGGAAAGGTACTCTTAAAGACCGCTCTGTATTTCAAGGTACATATCATGTTGCCATGGGTAGTTACCAGTTCAATGATGATAATGGGGAACTTTTCTATTGGCAGACCGAAAAGGAAGCATCCTTAGAGGACAACAAGCAAGTGGGAGACTTAAAAACCACGATGAAGATTTTTAATCTTCAACAGGGAAAGTTTATCCTAATTCGACAGAAGACTTCCACCTCTGCGTAAGCAGGTGGTGAGATGAATGCCGTTGACTCGATAGAGTCAAATAGGTTTTCTACTTCGGTATGGCACAATTACTTTTAGTATAATCTGCTATGTGGGTAAAATATGGTACGATATCTTCGGAAAGCGAGGTGAAAATACCATGTACCTAACAGTCAAACAACAAGTGAAACATCTCTCCAAAGAAGACTATTTAAACATTCGGGAATTAGCTCATGTGGCGAAGAATTTAGCCAATGAAGCAATCTACAATGTACGGCAGTATTACTTCCAAGAAGGAGAATATCTAAATTACCAGAAGAACTATGCTCTTTTGAAGAATAGTCCTAACTACAAAACGTTGAATTCAAATATGGCTCAACAGATTTTGAAGGAAGTAGATGGCTCATTTAAGAGTTTCTTTGGACTTTTAAGATTAGCTAAGGAAGGCAAATACAGCTTCAAGGATATTCAGTTACCTCACTATCTTCCGAAAGATGGATTCACTACGCTTGTCATTGGGTTCGTTCGCCTGAACGGCAACAAACTTGTGTTACCGTACTCGAACCAGTTTAAGAAAGAACATAAACAGGTTGAGATTACGATTCCTCCAATCCTCTTAAACAAGAAGGTGAAGGAAATTCGTATCATTCCAAAAGCAAATGCTAGGTTCTTTGAAATTCAGTACACCTACAAGGTGGAGGAAGAACAAAGAAATCTTGATAAAAACAAAGCACTAGCAGTAGATTTAGGAATGAACAACCTTGCAACTTGTGTTACTTCAACTGGAGAAAGTTTCATCATTGACGGACGAAAACTGAAGTCCATCAATCAGTGGTTCAACAAACAAAATGCACAACTTCAAAGCATTAAGGATAAACAAAAGTCTGGTAAACGCACGACGAATCGCCAAAAGGCAATCGCTCGTGATCAAAACAATAAGGTTAATGATTACATGGCAAAAGCTGCTCGTAACATCATCAACTATTGTTTGGAGCATGACATGGGGACACTTGTAATTGGCTACAATGAAACATTCCAACGGAATAGCAACATGGGGAAGGTAAGCAACCAGAACTTTGTCCATATTCCATTCGGGAAGCTGCGTAACAAATTGGAATATCTTTGTCAGCTATATGGCATTACTTTCGTCAAACAAGAAGAAAGTTATACCAGTAAGGCAAGCTTTTTCGACAATGATGTTATGCCGGCCTATAACGCTGATAACCCAGTAGACTACGAATTTAGCGGTCGTCGTATTAAACGTGGACTATATCATACTTCAACAGGAATGACTTTTAATGCAGACGTGAATGGTGCATTGAACATTCTACGAAAAAGTAACGTTGTGAGCTTAGCTGCTCTATACGGTAGAGGCGAAGTGGCTACGCCTATAAGAATAAGGATTGCCTAGCAATCAAACTTCTTAAATGGGTTCGCTAGAACCCTAGAAGCTCCCACATCAAATTTCTCCAGAAAATTAAGTGGTGAGTAGTTCACTGAGAAGAAGTGAGCATCTAACGTGACAAAGGGGCATCCTTCCACCGGATGTCCTCTGCTTCGATGTATAAGCCATCTTCACGGTATCCGGCATTTTCCTATTTGTATAGAAAACTTCAGGTGTTATACTAATCTGTCGATAGCGTAACGGATATACATTATGTCTGTTCTTATCAAAAGGCTCGAGATAATAAAAAATAATACAGTCATCAGGGGGAATAGTCATCATGAAGAAACGTATTGTTGTACGCTTATTTATTTTTATTTTTGTCCTAAGTTTGGCCCTTCCAGGACAAGCTTCGATGGAAGCGTTTAGCCAAGAACCGATTATTAAAGATGGAAATCTCGAAAAAGCGATTCGTTCATGGATAGTTAAAAAAGACGATGAACCACTCACCAAAGCGGATTTAGAATCTCTCACCGTTGTATCTTTATCAGGTAAAGGAATTAAAGATCTGCAGGGATTGGAGTATGCCGTCAATATCACGAATCTCGATTTAGACATTAATGAAATTTCGGATCTTACACCACTAAAGAAACTCTCAAAGATCCATACTCTCAGCCTCAAAGCAAATCAAATTTCATCGATTGAGGAATTGTCAGCTCTGAAGGAGATGAAATATCTAGAAGTAAGCTGGAATCAGATCTCATCCTTAGATGTAGTGAAACAATTGCCTCGTCTAATCGAGTTGGAAGCCGCCCACAATCGAATTTCGAATGTCCCAGCTCTCTCTAGTGCCGCAGAATTAGCGTATTTGAAATTGGACGACAATGCGATAGAAGGCATAGCTCCTCTCGGCAACATGAAAAAGCTGACATATCTTAATGTATCTAACAATAAAATTAAAGATTTCTCGCCGCTACGGATGTTATCCAAAAGTCTGACGTATCTGGGGATTGACGGAAACCGGGTTACTGATCTTAAGCTGCTAGAAGGATTCAACAATCTCGAAGGTCTCTCTGCTAGAAACAATAACATCGAGAGTCTTGCCCCTTTAGCGAAATTAACTAACTTGTCTACATTGGATCTATCCTCCAACAGGATTAAAGATTTAGACCCGTTAAACCATTTGAACAAGCTGGATACCCTCTACTTGGATAACAACCGAGTGTGGAATTTGGAACCGTTAAGAAATTTGAAAGCCCTAAAAATCCTAAATTTGAACAACAACCGGGTGTGGGATTTGGAGCCGATTCAAAATAATAGTTATGATTTTCATTGGGATACGGGGGCGGAACGATACGGACTGCAGTTGAACGATAACTACTTAGACTTAAGCGAAGGAAGCCAAACATATAAGATATTTAATAAATTGAATGCGGATCGTTATGGTGTTATGTCCCAGCGTAAGACTCAACGCTTGATGATCGGCAACAAGACAGCCTATTTGGGCAACAGTATCTACAATCTAACAGCAGCACCATTCATTCAGACCGGCCGTACCTACGTACCTATTCGTTTCATTTCCGAGAAACTTGGGGCAAAAGTAAATTGGAACCAGAGTACGAAAGAGGTAACGATTCAAAAAGACGGTACAACGATTCGTTGGCATGTGGGGAATAAGCAAGTTAAGATAAACCAGCAAAACGTGATGTCCGACGCTCCTATGCTGCTGAAAAATAACAGCACTTTTGTTCCTGTACGCTTTGTGTCGGAGCAGCTTAATACTTCTGTTGAATATTTAGGCAGTAAAAAAATGGTCATTATATTCGAGAATAAAACCGCATAACAGATTCAATATCAATAATTAGGACGCATCCAAGGACACTTGGATTGCGTCCTTTCTTAAAAACATGCCGTTTCAGACAGCACGGAAAAGCGTACCATAAGTGACGACGACATATTTTGAGTGACTTGCTGTCCCCTTCGTTATTATGAAAAATTTGGTTTATCCGATCTTTGGCCGGGCTGCACATCGTACAGTTTCCAACGGCAGGTCATCGTTAGTTTCTCTCCGCTCAGCTCGGCTGTCAGCGTGCCGCCCATCTTGTTCATCAGACTTTTGGCGATGGATAGGCCAAGCCCCGAACTTTGAGCGGAGCGGGTACGGTCTGCGGTGTAGAACCGGTCAAACAAAAGACTAACGTCGCTTCCAGCGAGTTCCTTGGCTTCGTTTACAATCTTCAAATCGGCTGTCTCTCGGTACCGTTCAAAACGGATTTCCACTTGCCCGATGGCATGTTTGATCGTATTGACAAGCAAATTCTCGATGACTCTCTGTACGGCAGATTTGTCAGCGTATACGAATACATTGTCCTCTGGCAACCGAATGTCCGCCATGATGTTGTTTTCGTTGAATGAATCGTAGAATCCGACCAAAATGTCGGAGAGTAGGAAGGTCATCTCTAGCTTTTCGGTGTTAATGGAATAATCCAATGATTCGATTACGGACAGCTCAAAAAAATCGTTCAATTTTTTTACCAGTTAACTGCTCATTATAACGATGCAATTTCTCTGTCATCCGCCTTATCTCCCGCCGCAGCATCAACAGGCGTACAAGCAGGAGAATCGCTGCTGTGATCGATATAACTACTAGAATAAGCAAGACTCTCCTGCCCCCTTCATCTGTTATTTAATTTCCTTTCTACGGTACACGAGAATGCCGAGCATCCCGGATATAGCAAACGTCAACAGTGGCACGATCAGTAGCGCTGGCAAATCTCCGCTGTCCATAATAGGCTTGCCGATATCGCCCACCAGTTTGAAAATCGAATAGTCGTACAATGTATCAATGAAAGCGATCTTCGAACCGATGCCAGCCAAAGCCATATCGATCATAATGAAAAAAATCATCGAAAAGCCGATCGTTTTGCCGCTGTCGGTAAGGATGGCGGTGAATAGTGCACCGATAGCCGCGTAGCCCGCCGTATACAACAGCGTCAGCCCGAGGGCTCGCGGTATGAAAAACATGGTGCTCCCCCCCCGGTAGATGACCGAAGCCTGAGAGCAGCGTGACTTCAATTGTGCTGAAGATCGGAAAGACAAGGGAGATTACCATCGCTCCAACTGCGAATACGATCAGTTTTGCCGTGAACAGTCGCCCTCTGGTGTTACCCGATGATGCGATTGTCTTCATGACACCTGTGGAATATTCGTTGGATATGAAAAATCCAGCCAGAACCGCAACACCGAATTTGATCACGTAGGCATTGCTTGAAATAAAGGTAACTAGAAATTCAGCTCCCGTCCTCTGAGGCTC
>JAIRVF010000072.1 GCA_031254035.1 Paenibacillus sp. | reverse complement strand
TTGAGGAGCGGAGCTACACGTTTTCGTAGAAAACGACTTCGTAAGCATCTGCTTGTAGTGGGTACGTGAGCACCTAAAATGTTTCCGGAGGAAACATACTTCGTAAGCATCTGCTTAGGCCCGGCTGAATTCAAGATTCGATGCCGAATTAGCTTCCTGATTTACTTCGTGATCAAAAGCGGACTTTTTGAACAACCTCTTATAAATGCCAAAAGCCCTGCCACATGTATCAACATGAGCGGGGCTTTTACTTTTTCCAAAGAGACTACTTCTGTAATCCGTTTTTCTTCAGCAACGCCTTTAAATCCACGTTAATACCCTGTACGTTGGGTCCCTCTGCCGGTTTGTCCGAAATTCCGTACGCCTGCTTCAGCTTCAGAATGGCATATACCCGATTATTCAGCACATCTTTCGATATCGTACCGTCTTCGACCGCGTTTTTTAATGCGTTGATTGCTTTCTTTTCCTTTTCGTAATCATGGCCGACTAAGATGATATTGCCACCTGCCAAAATCGCGTTGACTGATCCTTTCCCAATATCGTAATTCTCCTCAATGGCACCCATCGTCATATCATCCGATATCACAACGCCTTGAAAACCAAGCTCGCCGCGGAGGAGATCCGTAATCACTTTTTTGGAAAAGGAGGCCGGGTGATCGGGATCGATTTTGGGCATCAGCAGATGCGCGATCATGACAACCTCGGCCTTATCCTTCACCGCGGCTTGAAACGGAACAAGCTCCAGTTTGCGAAGGCGGCTGAGATCATGATTCACGACAGGCAGTCCGATATGGGAGTCAACCGATGTGTCCCCGTGTCCAGGAAAATGTTTGACTACCGGTACCACCTTCTGCTCCCTGATGCCTTCCATCGTGGCTGTTCCCAGACGGCTGACCAGATCGGCATTATTTCCGAAGGAGCGGTCGCCGATTACCGGGTTTTTCGGGTTGCTGTTTATATCGAGTACAGGAGCAAAATCCATATTCAAGCCGAATCCCGAAAGCTCACGACCAAGAATGCCACCGATCCCTTTTGCCAGCTCCACGCTTGCTTTCGTGCCGATTGCCCGGCTCGTCGGAACTTTCACAAAATCAATAGGCATGCGGGATACGCGCCCGCCCTCTTCATCAACACTCATCCAGAGCGGAATGGGATTGGATTTATTATCTGCCTTTAGATCGTTAAACAATTGGAGCGACTGTTTCGTGCTTTCCATGTTGTTTTTATAAAAAATAAAGCCGCCTACATGGTATTTGCCAATAAGCTCGCGGGTTGCATCGCTACTCGTCGTACCGTCCATCCCTACCAATACCAGTTGGCCAATCTTTTCCTCGATGCTTAGCTTGTTCAGCTTTTCCATAGCCGGATCGTTTGGAACCTTATCCACATCTCCTGCGCCGGGTGATGAAGCGTTTGGTTCCCCGGGGTTCGAAGCCCGACCCTGCTCTGTATTCTGATTTGATGTCTTTGCTCCCGGATCTGCCGTTTTCACTTCCTTAGCAACACCGCATCCGGCAGCCAATATTCCACCAAACAGCAAAGTTATGCCCAAAAGCCATATCCGTCTCAAATCTTATGCCCCTTTCCTTCGGTATGGGTCTATTATTTCACTTCATTGCAATATCATACCAGAAATACCCAACGGAGTTGCCCATTTAAAGGAAAATGATCCTGAAGTCGGATTCACCCGTCTATCCTGAAGTAAAAATAGGTATTCACGGAAAAATGCCCTTCTTCATGCAAATGACTGCTTTTATACGAAAAAGCAAACACTCTTTTGCAAGGTGCCGAAGGAATGCAAGATCACTCCCCCGTCCCGATATCTTTTCGTGCATCTTTCTTTTTCTTGTGCTTCTTTACACTTGCTAATGTCGTTCCGTCCGGATATTGAATAAGCTGCGATTTGGGAATCCCGATTTTTTGCGAGGTGTAAATTCCCGTATGGCCCGATGCCAAGTAGCTGACAATGCAAGCGATAAACATATACACGCTCCCGCTTGATCCGAATAATTCAATTCCCATGATGAAACAGGCGATTGGCGTATTCGTCGCTCCACAAAATACTGCAATAAACCCAAGCGCGGCTAGAAATGGAGCATATAATCCCAAGATGCCTGACAAGGTATGACCTAGCGTAGCCCCGATAGCAAACAAAGGAGTGACTTCACCGCCTTGAAATCCTGCGCCAAGCGTTAACGACGTAAAAACTAATTTCCACAAAAACGCCAAGGCAGGAACAGAATGATCAAAAGAATCTTGAATTAGAGGAATGCCCAAACCTAAGTAAGCCCGGTTTCCCACAACGTAGACCAATCCGATGATGACGATACCGCCAACCGCGCTTTTAATCATTGGATTTTTAAAGATAGAACTATACCATTTTTTAAGAAAATGCGTCAGTTCGCTGAAAAGCAAGCTTGCAAAGCCGAATAAAACAGCAGCCACAATCACCTTAAGCAAAACCGATAACGATAATGCCGGTACAGCGCCGATATGATAATGAATATGGGAAACACCCCAAAACGAACTTGTGACAAGATTTCCGACGAAGCTGGCGATAAAAGCGGGAATCAGGGCCTCATGGGAAATCAGTCCGATGGCAAGCACTTCAACTCCAAAAACGGTTCCTGCAAGCGGTGTTCCAAATATAGAGCCGAATCCAGCACTGATGCCACAGATCAATAAGATTTTCCGGTCAGCCGCATTTACTTTAAGCACACGCCCCAGCGTTTCGGCCATGCTTCCTCCCATCTGAACCGCGGTTCCCTCACGTCCGGCCGAACCTCCGAACAGATGTGTGACCAAAGTTCCGAATAACACTAGCGGGGCCATTCTCAGTGGGATCACTTCGTTGCCTTGATGGATTTGCTCTATAATCAAATTATTTCCTTTGGAACTGTTTTTTCCGAATTTCAAATACAAAAAGCTCACCAAAGCACCTCCGAGCGGCAACCCATACAATAACCGAGGATACTGGATACGAAGTTCGGTTACATACTCCAAGCTGTTAAGAAAAAATGCCGATAACGTTCCTGCCAGAATGCCAACACAACCTCCCAGCAGCAGCCATTTCAGAAATGAGGCCAAAATAGCCGCAGGCGTTGACGTTTCGGTAAAACGGTTCAATTTGTTTTTAATCCAAGCCATGATCTCTCTCCATTCATACTCTCTAACTAGAAAAAAACAGACTCCTACCAGCAAATGTTCTACTGGTAGGAGTCATTAGCCCGTACGGCGGTTATGGCGAACTCCATCGCCTATATAATCATAAGCCCATACTAATTGATTGTCCTAGCGGAGTCAATATTAATTTTCAGAGCGTTAGCAGCACGTTTCTTATTGTGAAATTCCTGTTAGGATAGAGGGTTGTTCTGGAGCTATAAGAAAGTATAAACTTCGGAGATCTCGCATCCTTATATCGCAAGAAAAATTACCGCTAAACGCGGTCTGTCTTCTATGAGAGTACGTCGATAACGTTTTTCTGAAGCACTATATTT
>JAIRVF010000060.1 GCA_031254035.1 Paenibacillus sp. | reverse complement strand
AGTTGGATGAAGCTAGGGACTGAGGAGCGGAGCTACACGTTTTCGTAGAAAACGACTTCGTAAGCATCTACCTGTAGTGGGTACGGGAGCACCTCAAATGTTTCCGAAGGAAACATACTTCGTAAGCATCTGCTTAGGCCCGGCTGAATTCAAGATTCGATGTCGAGTACGCTCCCAGAATAGCTTCGTGATCAAAGGGGGGCTTTTTAAACAACCTCTATATGCACTTTTTACCCTGATTTGAAATGAGGCTTGTTCATGAACCCGATACTGCGGCACGAGAAAATTATGGAAGCCCTGCTGACGAACAAAGAAGTTACCGTGATCGAATTAAGCGAAATTTTGAAGGTAACGGGAAAAACCATCCGTGAAGACTTGACCAAATTGGAAGAGCAAGGGCTGATCCGTCGCGTTCATGGCGGTGCCGTTCTGGCCCAAGCGGATCAATTTGGCATCTTGCCGTCGAAGGAACCGATTACCAAACATCTGGATATGAAAAAAAGCATCGCGGTAGCAGCCATGCAACAGATTCTTCCGGGTGACATCATCGCGCTTGACGGAGGCAGCACGACGCTGGAGATCGCCCGCCAGCTGCCGAATCAGCAGTATACGATCATCACTAACGATGTGCACATCATCAGCGAACTTTCCAAAAAAGATAAAATTAATCTCGTGGTTCCCGGAGGTTACCGGGTCCGCAACATGCTGACCGGTCCCGAAGCCGTGGCATATGTCAAGCTGCTGAATATTCAAAAAGCGTTCATCTCGGCCACCGGCATACATTTGGAGCACGGGCTTTCCGTTTATACCGGAGAATTGATTGATATAAAACGCGCATTGATCGATACCGCCCGGGAAACCATTGCGGTGATCGACCACCATAAATTCGGGCAGACTGCGCTTCGTACATTTGCGCAGCTGCATGAGATACACAGTTTGATTACGGACAATGGGCTGCCGGAAGCTGTGCTTTCGGAGTACCGCAGAGCAGGTATTCCAATCGAGCTGAGCGGCAACCATTGATCCCTATCCTATTTACCAAGGAGCGGATGATTAAATGAAACTTTTTAATTTGGAAGGCAAAACAGCATTGGTAACCGGTGGATCCGGCGGCTTGGGACAAGGCATCGCCCTCGGACTGGCCGAAGCAGGCGCTGATATCGTAAGCGTATCACGCGGCTCTTCCCAAGAAACCGTCGATAAAGTCAAAGCATTGGGACGCAAAGCGCTTGACATTGACGCCGATTTGTCTGATGCATCGAAACTGCAGGAAATTTTTGATCAGGCGTTGTCTTTGACAGGACATATTGACATCCTCTTCAACAACGCAGGTATCATCCGCCGGACACCGGCCAAAGATCACAGCGAAAAAGACTGGTATGATGTGATCGACATCAACTTGAACACGGTGTTCCTGCTTTCGCAAATTACCGGTAGACATATGCTTGAACGTGGCAGTGGCAAGATCATTAACACCTGCTCAATGCTGTCCTATCAAGGCGGCATCAATGTTCCGGGTTACACAGCAAGTAAACATGGCGTAGCAGGCCTCGTCAAAGCTTTCGCCAACGAGTGGGCTGGAAGCGGCATCCAAGTCAACGGTATCGCGCCAGGTTACATGGAAACGAATAATACGGCGCCGATTTTGGCCGATGAAAACCGCAAAGCTTCGATCACGGAACGCATCCCTGCTGGACGCTGGGGTACACCTGCTGATCTTGCAGGCGCAGCCGTTTTCCTCGCTTCTTCCGCTTCGGATTATGTCAATGGACATGTCCTTTGCGTAGATGGCGGATGGATGGCAAGATAAACAGAATCATCTAGGGAACGCTCAAAGCAACTCCCAAAGAATTGAAAAGCAATCATACATTTCATATGTAAAACGGCGTGCACCATTGCACGCCGTTTTTTGCGCTTATATCCATCATGCTTCATCCATCCAGCGGGGATCGACGCCGCTTATAGGGAGCTGTTCGAAGAAACCGATATTTGCAAGGAGGATATCGTTTTCGTTTTGCACCATATCATGGATTTTTAAATATTATTTACAGCATTGCTAAGTCGAAATTTATGCAGGCAAATTGAAACATGACATCAAAGATGCAAAAGTGCAAGCTTTTCTCCATGAATTGACCTGTTTAAAGCAAAAGCCTGCAAAAAAGTGCAAGCTTTTGTGGCCATGTAACCCCAAAACGTAGCTTCTCCCCGAAAAGGATGTATTTTCGCATCAATTTATCGAGTTTGCCCATAAATCGTTGGAAACAGATGCGCTTTTGCAACCTTTCATTTCCTTGACGCTCCCTCCTTGACTCATCACCGACTCTTATCAACTTTCAACTTCTACTCCGCTCAACTTCTATTCTGCGTTTTTTCCTCCGAAGTTCCTGCTTATTAAAGCGTTCGAGTCGCCGAGCCATCGCCAACTTTGCCGCGCCCACTCCATTTGATTGAAAATAGCGCGGAAGCCAGCGCCAGAATGACGAAAATAACACCAACCCAAGCGTTGTAATAAACCGATGAACCTTCGATAACAATTCCCCCGATTGCAGATCCCAGTGCGATACCGATATGCGAAGCTGAACTGTTCAAGCTTTGCTGAATTTCGGCTGATTCGGGTGCTGATTGAATCAGATAACTTTGCAGCGACGGCGAGATCGACCAGCTAAGGCCGCTCCAGACGATCATAACGATAAGACAGACAACTGCCGAAAAGGTCGACAGCGGCATCAGGAACATTACAATGGCAAAGATGCTCACGATCGTCAGAATGCTCTTTTCCGCTCCGAATTTATCCGTAACCCATCCCCCAAAACCACCGCCGGTTACCGCAGCGATTCCGAATACCAAATAAAACAGGCTGAGCGCCGAAGGGCTCAAATGCAGCATTTGCTGGAGAAAAGGCGTCAAATACGCATAAAGGGTCAAATGCCCTGTCAGCATCAAAATCGAAATCAAATGCGCGGAAATGATTTTTCCGCTTTTAAGCGAAGCCAGCTGCTGCCGCAAAGGAACCTGTACCTCGGGTGTCGTACGAGGGATAAAAACTCGTATTGCCACCAGTGATACAACTGCCAGCAAGGTGATCATTACAAATGGGGCGCGCCAGCCAAATGAATTGCCAAGCATCATCCCAAACGGTACGCCAAGCACTAAAGAACCGCTCACACCCATAAAAATGACGCCGATCGCTCTGGCTTTATATTCTTTCTCTGCCATTTGCGCAGCCATCGTGATCGACATGACGGTAATCAATGCCCCGCTTGCCGCGGACAAAATCCGTGCAATCAACATCGTCACAAAATTGGGACTGACGATAGACAGCAAATTTCCGATGATAAATACGAGCAAGGCGCATTGATATAGCTTTTTCCGTTCCATGCGCGCAGTTGCTGCCAGCAGTAGCGGGCCCGTTACGGCAAAAATGACGGAATAAAGCGTGATCAACTGACCGGCAGAGCTTAAGGAAATATGCAGATCCTTGGAGATCAGATCCAGAATTCCACCTACGATCAGTTCAACCATTCCTACCACAAAACAGGCGATCGCCAAAATATATATTCTAAAGTTCATACGCCGATTCGTTCCTCTCTACGATGTCCATTTTAGTTACTACCGTAATGGTAACCTATATACATAAGATCATCAAGCCCAAATTTCAGGGAAAAAAAATCGTCTATCGGCGTACTTATAGTGAAAACAGATCACTTTATCTGCGGAGGATCTCTAAAATCCCGCTGCATTACTTCATCACAAAATACAAAAAGACGGATAGAGCACTCTTCTATCCGCCTTAGAGCCACACAGACCGGAATTAATACCGCAGCTGCATAAGCTGGGTCATAATTTCTTTGTCATTCAACATTATTTCCTTGTATTTGGTTGTGATTTTGCTCAAAAGAATGTCGTGGTGGAAATATTCCGTAAAAAAGCGCACAAACGGCTGTGCTCTAGTTTTGATCGCCTGCCAGGCCTCTTCTTCCACACCCGCAAAAAGCACTTCCGCTTCATCGGTGATAAGCAATCTGAAGCGTTCAAGTGTAACATGCTCTGCACTCGGCTCCATGATAACCAGACTTTTCAGACTGCTCTGGATCTCGCCGACAACAAGCGCTTCTACCCTTACCCCAGCACGCTCCTTCTCTTCCAAAATGGGTAAATAGAGCTGGAAATCATCCTTCCAAGACGAAAAACGAATCGATTCTTCGGCACTGAGCAGCATCTGCCTAATCTGTGCTTCAATGGAAGTATCGGCCTTTAAGCTCCAGACCCGGTCATCCACGATCTCTTTTTGTATTTTTTGCTGCTCCAGTTCCTTGATGTCAGATTGAAACTCGACAGTCAACTTTTCGATGACGAGTGGGAGCGGCAGCGCCGTGTATAGTTTCTTTTTTTCAGAGATCGATTCCAGCGCCATCCCTTTATCCACCATTCGGGAAATAACCTCGTAAATTTTCGCTTTGGGCACGCCGGAATGCTTTACGATCATAGATGCGTCCAGGGGCTGTGCCGTAGCCGCCAATGTTTCATACACTTTGCTTTCATACTGGGAAAAACCGAATTTATGTAACAAGTCATCCAACTCCCGATCTTTCGAACTTGGTATTAATGTACCATAATTTCGGTATCCGAAGTCAATTTCATCATGCCAATTGTTGTTTGAAATCTGCTAGATAGGTTCAAACACCCGATTTAAATCCATTATGAAATTGGTTTTCCCTGCATTTATTCGTAACTTAACGCATCAATCGGTTTCAGACGCGAAGCCTTAAAGGCTGGATACACTCCAAACAGGATGCCGATTCCTACTGCGCTAAGGAAGGACAGAAGGACCGGTGGAAGTGTATGGACAATTGGCAAAGCGGCGAATTTTTCAAGCAGCGCCGCCGCCCCGATGCCAAACAAAATGCCGATCACCCCTCCCAGCATGCTTAGAATAACCGCTTCGGCCAGAAACTGCGTCATAATATGTCTTCGTCCCGCCCCGATCGCCTTGCGTATCCCGATTTCACGCGTTCTCTCCGTCACGGACACAATCATGATATTCATAATGCCGACGCCTCCGATCAGCAGGGATATCGCCGCAACCCCCTGAAGCAGATTGGTCATAATCCGGTTGACGCCCCGCGCCTGCTCCAAATATTCCTTTTGGGTTTCGATTCTGAAATTCTTGGCGTCACTTAGCTTCAGCTTACGCTGAAGCCGGAGCGATTCTCCAATTTCGCTGTTTGCTTTGTCGATCAGTTCCGGGGATTTGGCCGAAATATACATCATGTCGAATTTTTTCGCACCAAACCGGTTTTTCATGGTCGTAATAGGGATATATAATTGATCGTTTTGAGTATTGAAGCTTTCCAATTTTTCAAGCACGCCGATAACCGTATACGGAACCCGGTTGATCTGAATCTTCTGGCCGATTAAATTCCCTTTATCCCCGGGAAACAGGCGTTTCGCGGCTTCGCTTTCGAGAATGACCACATTCATTCCATGCTGAGTCTCATAATCGGTAAAACTTCTACCTTGCGCGAATTTAAATCTGAACACCCGGTCAAACCGATTTAACGTCCCCTCGACTTGAATATCGTAATTTTGTTTTCCTCTTGCCACCTTCGCGCTAGTGGAAGCTCCTTTAGGAGCCACGCCAGCTACGGAGTCCAGTTTCTCAATCCTTTGAGCGTCATCCATTGTCATCCGGCTTGCATCATACATATTCATCCAGTTTGCGGAAGGTACGTAAGGAGCATCAGCATAAACAATGATCACATTGTTGCCCATTTTGTTGATAGCCTGTTCTACGCTGGCCGTTGAGCCTTTGCCGATGGCGACGATCGCGATGACCGCACCGACACCGATGATGATCCCGAGCATGGTTAGCAGGGAACGGAGCTTATTGGCCAGCAGGCTCGAAAGCGACACGCGCACGATTTCCATAATATTCATCTGCCCGTTTCCTCCGCCGCCAGTCTGCGGTTCATGATGATCCTCGAACCTTCAATCGCTCCGCCACGAAAATCGACTAGCCGTTTGGCATATTCGGCCGTTTCCATTTCATGCGTGACAAGCAAAATGGTTACTCCCCGGTCATTCAGCTTTTGGAAAATCTCCATCACTTCCATGCTTGTGCGGCTATCAAGAGCACCTGTAGGTTCATCCGCCAACAAAATCACCGGATGATTTACCAGCGCCCGTGCGATGGATACACGCTGCTGCTGTCCCCCAGACAGTTCGCTTGGCTTATTATAGAGCCTGTCCCCCAGTCCTACTTGAACCAACGCATCGGTCGCCCTTTTACGGCGTTCCTTGACGGGAACTCCCGCGTACATCATCGGTAGTTCCACGTTGGCGAGTGCCGTTGCCCGCGGAAGAAGATTAAACTTTTGAAATACGAACCCGAGTTTTTGATTCCTAATGATCGCAAGCTCATGTTCCTTCGCCTCCAGAATCGAATAACCGTCGAGATTGTATTTTCCGGAGGTAGGCTGATCCAGACAACCGATCATGTTCATCATTGTCGATTTTCCCGATCCGGAGGGACCCATAATAGCTACGAACTCCCCCTCGCATATGGTCAAGTTTACGCCGCGGAGGGCTTCTATTTTCTGATCTCCCACATGATATATCTTTTTCATATCTTCGATTTGGATTACTGTTTTCATACGCTCCCCCCTTATGTGTGTTTACGCGTCTACCCGTCTAAAAGCCCGGGGCACCATAATTGGGATTTTCCATAGGAGGTTCGGCTGGTATAACGATAGTGCCTCCTTTTGCCACGCCGGATTTAATTTCCACTCGATCAGATGTGTAAATACCGACTTCCACGGGTTGGAACTTGTAAATTTCGGGATGTGCCGGATCGGACACCAGATACACGCCATCTTGGCCACCTTCCGATTGCAGCGCAGTTAAAGGGATATATAACACATTGTTATGCGTAGCAAGTTCTACCGATATCTGCATATTCATCCCTGTCTTCAGCGTTCCTTCCGGATCCTGAATCGAAAGCTCCACGGTGTAAGTGGTCATCCCTGCATCCGTCACGGCTTGAGGTGAAACGAAGGTGATTTTCCCCTCGTACTCCTTGCCAGAATAAGAATCCGTACGCATGATCGCTTTAAGCCCCATTTTCATTTTCGCAATGTCGATTTCGTCTACTTTAGCCAGTACCTTCAGCTGGTTGGAGTTCGAATTGTTCATGACGATAAATGGAGCGGTCGGACTCGTCCCGACATCCCCGTTCACCTTCAAAATCAGTCCGTCCCACGGAGCGGTGATTTGCAGTTTGGACAACTCGCCTTCTTTTTGTTTCAAATCCGCTGCCGCCTGCTGTACGGCCGATTCAGCAGACATCACCGCGGAAACTTCCGGCGGAGCTTCGGCGGCTTTTAATCCCTTCAAGGCGGATTCGTAAGAAAACTTGGCTTCCTCTTCCGCCTGCTTGCCTTTCGTCACTGTTTTCTCGTATTGCAGCTCTGCGTTGTCAAACTCCTTTTGCGCTTTATCCTGTGCATCCTGCAAGGCTGTTTTCGCTTTGGTATACTGAAGTTCGGCATTCGTGTATTCATTTTTGGCTTTTTCCAGATTTCGCTCAGCCTCTGTCGCTTCATTCAATGAAATGGCTCCTAGGCCATATAAATAGGACTGGTCGTCATACTCCTTCTGGCTTTTATCCAAATTGGATTTCGCCGTCGCAATTTGCTGCTCCGCTTCCTTTAATGCGGTATTTCCGTCCGGTTCCGAGACCGCCTGCATGGCTTTATCTAGATTTGCCTTGGCCGCTGCTTTCTGGTTCTCTGCTTCCTTCAAGGCAAATGGGTCATTTACACTGTCCAATGTCATTTTCGCCTTTAGAACATTCTCTTTTTGGGTTTCAAGTTCGCTTGGCTTGGCGCCTTTCTTCACCTCGTTCAGCTTCACTTTGGCAATCTCTAGACTGGATTCCGCGCTTTTGATTTGTATCTTCGCCTCCGAATCGTCAAGCTGCGCCAAAATCTGTCCGGCTTTCACGCTGTCTCCGGCCACCACGTTCACCTTGGTCAGCTTGCTTGTCCCTGCGCTGGTAAAGTTCATGTTCACTTCTTTGGTTGCCTGAACGACGCCCGCTATGTTTAGCGTATCCGTTACGTCTCCCTGCTCAACCTTGGCGGTCTCATTCGGTGGAGCCTCGACAGGTTTTGGAGCTTTTTCGAAATAGATAAAGATGCCGATTCCACATAACAAAACAATCGCAGCCAAAGTCCAAATCCACCGTTTTCTGCGCTGCCGCCTCAGAATGGTTAATGACTGATTATTATCGATTTCAAGCACGCCATTTTCCTCCAAATTCATCATTTCATGTTCGCATGATCCTTTTTACATAAGCCATGGTCTAACCAATGTATATTCCGCTTGTTTCTGCTGGATCGCGAGTTCCGTCGTTTTTCTTTCCAATTGCTTTACCTTGATCTCGTTTGTTTTGACTTCAATGCCGGGAATGAACCCTCTCTTCCATTTGTTTTCGGAAAGCGTCAGTTCGTCGCGTGCATTCTGAAGATTGCGCTGCAACTCTTCATACTGTGACTGGTATTGCTGGATACTCAAATAAGTAGCTTTTAGCGATTCCGCCAATTGATCCTTAGTATGAGTAAGCTCCATCTTTGCCGCTTCCACATCCAGCGCTTTCAGCTGATTTTCACTTATGGATTTTCCGTCGTAATAGGACGCTTCCGTCATCGCTTGTTTCACGGCATTTTCCTGCTTGTATAACGCCGGGCTGCCGGAAGATGTCATTTCTTGAATATGTAACTCGATGTCAAGCGCCTTGGGCTTGCTGTATGTTGGTATATCCACCAGATCGTATACTGTCCCCTGCATTTTCCCCATGAGTTTACTTAAAGAGCCCTCGGCCTTCTTCGAGGCGGCTTCGCTTTCCGCGAGTTTTCGCTCGGCATCCATTCGAGCCTGAACCGCTTTTTCTTTGACGTTCCACGATATTTTGCCGCGGGCCGCCTTCGCAAGCGCTATGTTCTCCTCCTGACGCGTAAGCTCTAAAAGTTCTTTGCTGCTTGTCATATTATTGGCAGCTATTATTGCCTCATGGTATGCTTTCATCGTTTGAAATTCCAACTGATCCATGACAAGAGGAATTTGTTTCTTTGCATCTTCGTACGTACTTGCAGCTTCTGTATATTGTTTTAACGCCGCACGTTCCGCTTCCGCATCGTCTGGCCCACTGTGATCGTCACCCTCATCGCTATCCCGCCTTGTAGCCTGCTTCAGTCCATCCGCCGCGCTTAGGAGAATAATAGACTTCCGTTCCACATTTTGATTAGCCGTCTTGAGCAAATAACTATTTTCTTGCGCCCATTTTGTCGCCTGTCCCAAGGTCAGCTTTAATTCGCTAGTACTTGATTCCACAATGTAACCTTTAACCACCGTTTCCGCGTGCGCAGACTGAAGCATCGTCAAAGCAATGAAAGTGGCCGCGGCAGCGGCCAAGGCTAAACGTCCACTCCCTTTCATGTTGAACCCCCGATCCTGATCTTTCTTCATGCCGGCAAATGCCGAGAATCCTGAATCTCAATTGAAATTACACAAATTACCATAGGCAAATCTGATATTACTATAACACTATGTATGTTAGTCTACCATCGTTCCCTCTTACATTTGTCTTACATTTTTGTCATATTCACTCTAAAAATCCCGTTTCTTATCTACAATTCGCCAAAAAAATAAAACCGCCAACCTAACTAGTTAGCGGTTTGTTTCATAATTGCTGCTGCCGTTGAAACGGTTTTGGCTTTCAGCCCGAGCGACCTCTCCTCTTTCTGGTTACGCTGCGCTATCCAGCGCCTCTTGCGGTACTTCGATTTTTTCAATCTTATTGTAATTGGAGAAATTGCTTTTCGTTTTCATTTCCAGTGATACGCTTTGCCCTTCCACTTCCATGTTCATCGTCATTTCGACGTTGGCTTTGGTCAAGTAAAGCGATTTCTTGTTCACAGCGTATTCGACCTTGATATTTTTGATATCCATATTGTCCAGCATAGCTGCCTGTTGTCCTCCCCCTGACTGGCTCATCAGCGATTTGGCCAGCTCTTTAACCCCATCGCCAGACATTTCCGCCTTAATTATGTATTCGTCTCCCTCTACCGTGACTTTCGTGTCTTTCGCAACCGACTTGAGCCGCTCAAGCTGCTTCTCTGGCGCAGTCGATTCTCCAATACTCGCCATGATTAATTCTTTCTGTTCATCGGGAAGCTTCATCCATTGCCCGTCCATATTGGTGTAGATGCCTTTATCGGTAATATACTGCTTGATCTCCTGTTCTCCATTATCCGGAGTTTTGGTTTTTACTTCCTGGTAGATTTCCTGTGGCTTCACGGTCGCATCCATTTTTACCGTCATGTCCATCTTTTGATTCTGTTTCTGATCTCCCTGGGTGATGGTAATGTCTTGTCCAACAGTCCCTTCCATCGTGAAGCTCTTCATCTCCTTGCTTGCCTCTGCCACTTTCGGGACTAGCTCATCGAACGTTAGTGCCTTGTCTTGCCCGCATGCAGTCATGCCAAAAGCCAAAATGACCCCCAATAGTACTACAGTCCATCTTCTCACTAAGTTGTCCTCCTAATATAATATATTCTATACTATATTAAACAATAACCGCAGCCATTTGACAGGGATAATAGTCTAATTTCATCGTAGGATAAAAGTCCTATTATTTAATCAAACCGGCCTAAATTAGTTCTTCATTCTCATTCGCAAAAAAAGAGCAATCCGCGTGCACGGGCTTGGCATATACAAGGCGGTTTAATTTAGCACAGCAAATAAGCTGAGACGGCGGGCAAAATGATAGGTGTATTTTTTGTGTACGGCTAGGCTTTCTTAGCTTGTAGATCCCTCGGTAATCTCACCTTAAAAACCGTACAAACCGAGCTGCTTTCCGCCGAAATCATGCCTTCATGCCGCTCCACGATGTTTTTGGTGATAAAAAGGCCGATTCCTGTGCCGCCTGGATGATGTGCCCGCGCTTTGTCGCCGGTATAAAACATATCAAAGATATGCGGTAAATCCTCCGGTTCGATGCGATCCCCGTAATTTATGACCTGCACGACCACATCCTCTCCATCAATAAAACCGTGAATGTCAATATACTGCCCATCGGTTCCATAACGGACAGCATTGGTCAGCAAGTTCTCGAACACACGCGCAAGCAGATCCCCATCCCCATTAATGTAAAGCTGCTTGGCAACATTCAACCGGGACTCGAGATCATTTTTCTCTAAAATAGGATACATCTCCTCACTTAACTGCATCAGCAATTCGGCAAGATCAAACGTTTTTTTGTTAATCTGCATCCTCCCATAATTCATTCTAGTAATTTCAAACAGCTCTTTGATCAGATTCTCCAACCGTTTGGACTTCTGATACGCGATCGTCGTGTAATGCTTCTTCTGTTCCGGCGTGAGCCCATCATCCTGAAGAATGAAATCCAAATATCCGATGATGGACGTCAGCGGTGTGCGTAAATCATGGGCCAAATTCAGAACGAGCTGATCTTTGCTGCTCTCCGCGTAATCCCCTCTTTCAATCGCTTCCTGCAGTTTCTGCGTCGCCTGGTTGATATCGGCCCCAATCGCACCAAATTCATCCTTTGAGGAAATCCGGACCTGATTTGAAAATTCCCCTTCCGCCAGATGATGAATCCCTTTGGATATCTCCTTGAAGTATTTTGCGTAAGGTCTGGTAAGTAGAAAAAAAAACAAGATCGCAAGCGGAACGAAAATGATGAGGAAAGCATTCACATCACCGATCTCCCGCATAAAATACCGAATTCTAGTCAGCGGATTTTCTAAACGGACCTCCAGGTGGTAATAGAACTGCAGAGCCTTGTATAGCACATAGGTAATGCCACCGGAAATCAGCATGCTGAGCATAAGCAGCAATATCATGCGAGTGCGAAAGCTGTATATTAATTTACGCATGGAGCGTATAACCTACCCCCCATACCGTCTTGATAAACTTATCCTTGTCATCACCGAGTTTTTTGCGCAGCGTACGAATATGCACCATCACCGTATTTCCACCTTCAAAATATTCCTCGCCCCATACCTGTTCGAATATATTTTCGGTGCTGAACACTTTTTTCGGATGTCTGGCCATCAGGTACAAAATTTCGAATTCCTTCGGCGTAAGATCTACAATTTTACCGTATAAGTTCACACTCCGCTGCTCCGGATCAATGATCAAACCCGCTACCTCGATGATCGGTTTGCTTGTGGCAGACATTTGAGTCAGCTGCATCGTACGCCGCATATGGGCGTTTACGCGGGCAACCAATTCCATAGGATTAAAAGGTTTAGTTATATAATCATCAGCCCCCCGGACCAGACCTTCGATTTTGTCCAAATCAGATGCTTTGGCGCTTAGAAAAATAATTGGCATATAATATTGCTCCCGGATCTGCCGCGTTACTTCGTAACCATCGAACTTGGGCATCATGATATCTAAAATCGCCAAATCAATGGGCTGTGTATGGACCGCCTGGATCGCATCCTGCCCGTTATGTACTTTGATGCAGTGGTAACCTTCCTTTTCCAAATGAAGCGCGATCAGAACCGCAATTTCTGGTTCGTCATCCGCAATCAAAATCGTAATACGGTTCATGTCATCCCCTCCGATACAAACTTAACACAAGATGTCTTATATTGACAAAAGTACCGGGTCTTTATGGACCGATCATACAAGTTATGCCGATTCCAAAAAAGGAACCTGGAACGAATAGCAGCATTCGCCGAGTTCCCTTCTTGGAGCCAGAGGGTTGATATGTTAATAAAACTTTATTTGTTCGTAGTCGATCTCATTCATATATCTCTCGATGGTTAGCTGCCGCTCCCGGCTCATTCCCTGCAAACACCGGACAAATTGCATCTGCCATTCCATTGGATACTCGTTCCCCTGCAAAAGAATAGACGGCAAATCCAAAGATTCGCTTCGCAGTTCTTCATACAACACAACTTTCACCAATATAGCCAGCTCCATATCACCGAATGTTTGGAAAAGGGCGTCATATTCCTCCCCGTACAGGCACTCCGCTTCAAGCAAATCAAGGTAGTCATGTAAGGAATGTATACTTGAAAGGATCAGATCTATTTTTTCTTCCTTCCCCTCGCATTCCATAACCTTATGCAGCATTTTTCTTAATTCAACATCACTCATCCTGTCCTCTTCGCTAAAAGAGATGATCATGGACTTTGCTTTCGCTTCCCTTTCCACAATGATGACTGTTTCCAGGTCGTTAATTTTGGCGTTATTCGCAACACGCTGAACGAGTTCCTCCTTGCACCCATCCATATACTGCTTCAATTCCGGACGAATTGGCAGTTCTTGCTGAAGCCTCTCCATTGCCTCGGAGATAACAGATCGGATCTGCGGTTTGATCATGCCCATGAACCACTGCGCTAACCGCTTGTATTGACCCGCGGTAATCGCGACTGAACCTACATCCCCTCCCGATAAAATCGAAAAGATTGCGTTATTCAGCACGAGTTCAAAAATATTGAACAGTTCAATCCGATAGTCAAACCTGCATACCCTCCCATAGTAAGTCAGTAAGTCCAGCAGCTCTCCTGGATCAAACATGGCGCAGAATTCATTCTCCAGCTTCAACCGTTCCATATATTGCTTCATATAGAAAACACCCCGAAGTCGCATGTCGTCGATCGCGAGCGGGTAATCAATACTGGCCATCGTATTATGGGCATCAAAGATGACACCGTATTTTTTTAGGAAAATAGGCAGAGACTCATCGATGGTCATCTGATAGGCGTCCACCGGAACCTCAAGTTTACTTACGACAATTTCCTTATATAACTGCCACGTCTCTGCAAAACATTCACTCACCTTTTCTACACCTCTGTCATAAATTTGGCGGATATCCATCGTTTGCAGATACGTCAGCGCCCGCTCCGGCTCCCCGCAGCCAAACAAATAGGCATCCGCCGCATACATAATGGAGGTCAGGAGGCTTTCAGCCGTATCAGTAGTAACCGAAGAGCTTTCACCTCGGGTATATTTCTGGATCAACTCCTGCAAAATTTGCATAAAGGCATGCCGAATGCGCATAATCTCCTGGCCAGTCAAGAAACCCTCCTGCAAGCCTTCGTTCATTAAGGAAACTGTATATTGATTACGCTGCAGCCGGGATTTCCTGTTGCTGCTCCGAACGGATACCCCATACTTTTCGTTTACATTTTCGGATACCAATCATCATCTTCTCCTTCCCGTAAATAGTCGTTTTGCTGCAATTCCCTCCGGAACGATCCGGCATACTCTTCAAGCTTGCTTTTTAGAAAATCTAATGAACCCCCACAATCCTCCTCGAACACTTCTTTCATTTTGTGAATGAGCTTCATGTCGCTGATTTGGTCTTCCGTTTCGTTTTTCAAATCATAAAAAATCTCATGCAGCTCGTTCAGTGTATCTAAATAATCTTCCTGCCGGATGAATGCGGATGCTGAAAATAGTTCAATTAACTCTTTGGTCACTTCGATACCCAATTCCACCCGACTATATCCACACAGAACCTGGCTTCTCGCCGCCAACATCAGTTCAACATCCTGCGGTTTCAAAGCCAGACCGTATACCTTTGTTTTCTCATTCAATTCCAATATTTCGCTCACTACCTGTTCTTGCACGGACATGTTCAAGGCGTTAAAAAGACGGGACAAAAACATGGTTTACCTCCTTTTTGCATGATCTGAAAATATTTCTTGACTTTCACCTATTATTATGATATAATATATAGATTAAATTATTTATAATATTATAATCGTTGTTTTCATTCGAGTCAATTAGATTGAAGAGAAATTCATTCTTTTAGTAGATAAAAAAATAAAAGGTTGGGCAGAAGATGATTCTGACCCAACCTTTTTTGTGTTGTCTACGCAATACTTTTATCATGCTGCACTCATTTTCCGTAAAGTTTAACCCTCATGATCATGAGATTCATTTGAAAGACTTTGTACAAACGTGGATACATTCCCCAAGCAGCAAGTACCTTGTGGGTTGTTGACCTCACACTTGCATTTTTCTGACTTCATATTGCCTTTTATATGGTCAATAGGGTGCTGATTCTCGTTAACCGCTTGAACGAGGCGTTCTCTAGTCCAATCAAAGCAGTAACAAACAGGCACTTCCATACCGAGATTTTTTTGGAATACAGGTACTTTCAGGCAAGATGCTTCAAAAGTTTGTGGATGATTACTATTGAAATATACGGTGTTACAATCCGAATTTGGACAAAAAGCATATAAGCTCTCCGGTTCAATCATTTCTAACGACGCAGCGTTAAGCAATGACTTCAGGGTAATAAGAGGTACTCTTTTACCTTTCCCTCCGCAGGAAGGACAAATATTGGTATCTTTCACGTTATTGGATGACGAGCAACAATCCATATGAATTCACTCCTAATTATGACTTGACTCTTGGTTCAATTGTATCAAGGTATATTCGATTTCGCACGTGGAACAGCCCCCCGTTTTGCAGCCTGATGGCAGAATGGGAGGGCTGTTCTTTATTTTCCTAAGGGACATGTACGGAGCGCAGATAAAAGCTCAAGCTTTCGTTCCCGCTCCAGAATATCCCTCATTATTCCATCTTCCGATACCAGGGAAGCCGGTGAAGCGGTGCATCGACGACTAGTGTGCAAGGCCCCTCTACCAGACTGTCATCGTCGCCTTTCCACGAACCCGGCGGGAACGTAATGCTGCGGCTTACCGCTCCCTTGCAAATGACTGGAGCCACTAATATCCATTCGCCCAGCATAAATTGATCATGAATTTCCTCATACCCCATGCCTGGAAATGAATAAGCAAGATGTCTTATCATCGGCTCCCCATCCTGCGCGGCTTGCTTGGCAATCTCCAAGATTTCGCTTCCTAGGCGACTGTGCAGCTTGGCCGCCTCCACACAGTAGCGAAGATGCGCCGCATCCAGCACCCGCCATGGCGCCGCCGAAAACTGCATCATCGGGAACAGCGCGGCGCATTGTGCCGAACGGACGAACAATTCCTGATCCAATGCATCCGAATGCTGCTGAAAGTGCATATATTCCCCGCCGCCAATCATGTCGGGGCAGGTGAACGGATGCCCGAGCAGTCCCTGGGCAAGAGCATCTGAAATAAGCGCTGAGAGGCCATTGCCATCCCAGGCATGCAGCTTGTCTTTAAGCCGTTGTGCCAGCGGCTCTCCACCTAGCTTCCAGCAGGCACGGTACTCATTCAAAGCATACTTCAGTCCGATGCGGGCCCAAGCTTCACATTGCCCATGGGGACTCGAAGGAACAGCTGTTTGATCGCCATCCTCATAGAATTCTAGATCTCCGGCATCCAGTTTGAAGCCGTCAACACCGTAAGTTGTTCGAAGGAAATCCATCTGCTCGTGGAACCAGGCAGCCGCATCTTCATTCGTGCAATCTAGAACAGCGCTGCAACCATTCCACCAGCGCCGGATCGCCGTGTTTCCTTCACTATCCTTCAGCAGATAGCCTTTGCCTTCAAGCTCGCGGAAGGTTCTTGAATCCGGACTGACGAACGGACATACCCATAACATTACCTTGAAGCCCATATCATGTAGCTGGTCAACCATCCCCTTGGGATCAGGAAATCTCCCCGAGTGGAAACGCCATGTTCCGTATGGTTCATGCCAATTGTCGTCAATCATGATGACGCCTGGAGGCATGCTCTGATCTAGAACCGCCTTAGCGTAATCCAGCACTTTCGCTTGGGTCGGCTCATATAAAAGCTCAATCCATAGGTTATACTGTGGCGCCGTAAACAAGAGTTCGTCCGGGTAGGCTCCCTTGGCAGGGAAATGCTTTGCTGCAGCCTCCCGAAAAGCTTCACGCAGACTTGAGAACCCTTCGGCCATGATCACCTCCGACCGGCTCTTCGAGATGGCGAGATGCTCTGCCGTAAATGAAAAGGCAAACGGCTCTTCTGACCATATGTATCTTCCTTTATTCGACACAAGCAGCGGCGCTGCCTGATTCGCACCCAGCGTCTCTATCAGATCCGCTTGAAAAGAGCCTGCACCATAAGGCATGCTCTTGCCATCTGCCGCGCACCCTCCCCACCAGCGCTCTCCAGGCAGCAGAGGAAATTCCATTCTGTCTCCCATGATCTACACTCCTTTATATCAAACAGCTATAAGCACTATCTTACCCTTTCACGAAACCGACCGCTATATCTTTGTTAATATATTTTTCCATGAAGCAAAGATGATCAGGCATAATTTATTAATCCACCCATCTGCTATCGAGAATATTCATTTTATTAATCCGAAAAATAAATAACTTATTCGGATACACTTCAGTCACTTCAGTCGGAAGATTATGATTCCAGCCCAATAGGACGATATAATATGACGGTCCAATATATTGATTAGAAAAGCGACTTTTTCGGAACCATTTAATAGAGTTATTTTATAACCCACTTCTCCTGTTTCTTTCATCATCATAAATCATAACAAAATAAGCGATCAATCGAGAATAACGGCATAAACCGCCTTCTCGATGATCGCTTGTTTTTGGGACCACACTCAGTCACATATTCGTTTTATAGATTGGCCAGTTTTGAAATCCTATTGAGACGTTATTGCGCGGAAATCTCGAACTTCGTGCCGGCATCTCCGGCGAAAACTATGGATCCTCCCGCGGGCAGTTCGACCGGATCCTTGCCGCCGATGACACTGAAGTAAATGCATGTTCCCTTTGCATCATAAACAGCGAAGGAAGCGTTCGAGGACATATTTACCTTAATGGCCTTGCCCCAGTCTTTGTTGCTTATCTTATACCATTGGGCGTATCCGCTCGACGGAATCGTAATGTTTAACTTTTTAGCGACGTTGATGGGCTTCACAGCGTCCTCGCTCATTAAGATTGTTCCACCTTGTTCCAAGTACTCAACACCGTCCTTCGTAAAGAACCTTAAACCTGAGAGATCCCGACCGTTCATTCCCGGAATTTGCAATTCGGAGACGGCCGTATTCAGGCCTGTTATTCGCTTGTCTAACACGTACCCTGTCAATTGGTTCGACACATTTAATTGGATGGGTGGCAACACCAGATAAATGAGCGACGTATACTTCTCATTCAGCAGATAATACTTCCTGCCATCGCGTTGCTTCCATGCTTCTATTGTCGCTTTCGGAAGCTCGTTAGGCTGGAGCTTCTCGGCTTCGTAATCTGACACAGCCGTCTGCCCGAGACCCGGCACCGAAACGTATTGACGAACCCATAAGTAGGTGCGGCCATTCACCTTCGTCACGAAGCTGAGCATCGTATTCCCGTCGGCACTCCGGAACGTGCCATCCGCCGAATACTCGTAGATCTGGGACGGATTATCGGGCGACTGCTCCGAAGTGATGGACATAACGCCGTCTTCGGAAATATCGATGTTTTTCGTTCCGATGTACGAGCCATAGATTCCCGAATACTTTAGTACGGACTTCGGCATATCGGCCTTTACCGACGCCCCGTACGATTTATCAGGCTTGAATTCGGCAATTGTCCCTTTCTCCTTCAGCGCCTGAAGCAAGATGTCGTTCGCCAGAAGCTGGTCGTACGTGCTGCTCCCGCCAGAAGTGATGACAGCTGCTGCTATGTCCTGCTCGGGAAGCACGACGAGCGACGAGTGAATGAGAGGCGTGTCCCCACCTTTGGTCAGCGCCTTCATCCCATATTCGCTGAAGGGATACAGATTGACGCTGTCCCAGCCGAGACCGTATTCGAAAGAGCTGTCCGCATCGTCAGGCCACAAAGTCGTCTTATATTCGTCTTGTGCCATGGCCGCAGCCGATTTACCTGACAAGACTTCTTCCGCTCCCCCCGTGAAAATTCGCGAGAATCGAGCCAAGTCTTCCGCCGTGGAATAGATGCCTCCCGCTCCGATCACGTTAACCGACTGGTTGGGAAGTTGTCCTATGTAGGTAGGATAATAGAGTCCCGCCATCTCCGCTAAATCCGGAGAATCGAGCGGCGTCTTCGTATTAGCCATATCCAGAGGTTCTGTAATATACCGATGGATATAAGAGGTAAAGTCCATACCGCTGACACGCTCGACCAGAATCTCGGCCAGCGTAAATCCGTCATTGCAGTAAACCGAGTATGCACCCGGGTCCGCCTTCAAGGTCTGTCCGGCCAGTTGCTTCAGCAGTGTGTCGTGTGCGTAAGTATCGTTATCTTCGAATAAAAAGGCGTCCGTAAACGACGATCCGTTCAGACCGGAAGAATGATTCAGCAGCATGCGCGGTGTAATCTGCTTGTATCGTTCATCCTTCATCGTAAACTCGGGGATATACTGGACGACCGGCGTATCCAGATCGATTTTCCCTTGGTCGACCAACTGCATGACGGCAACCGCGGTAAACATTTTACTCGTTGAGCCGATCCCGTACATCGTGTCTTTCGTGAGAGGCTTCTGTCCCTTCTCATCATTTTTTCCGGATTGGCCGGATACGATGATGTTGCCATGATCGATAATGGCGTACTGCACGCTGTTCGTGCCGTAAGTTTTCGTGAGGAGATCGGCCTTCTCCTTTGCATCCTTCCGGGTTACTTCGTAGGTGATCAAAGCCTCGTTCGAAGGTGAGTCCATTGTCGCCGTTGGCTCAGATGTATTCAGCGCCCCTGCTATGTTCTGCGTCTCTGCCAGTGCTTTGTTGTCGTCGCAGGAGGCTAGCAGCAGACACGAAGATAGCACAACTCCCATTATCCATCCACTTTTCATCATCCAAACTCTCCTTCCGGGATTTTGGTATATATGAACAAAATTGGTATGTTAAATATTAATAAAAAGTTAGTATTTTTGCAAGACTCCCTCTTTGGAGAATCACATTTCGCTTAAATGCTCACGTTTTCTTAGATTTTGATCCGATTTTGTTTCTAAGCAGATAACTTACAACGGAACGAAGTTGTAGAGAAAGAAATTTGTGGGGCTATTGGGGTGCAAAAACCTCTCTTCCTAGACCACTTGTTGTAAAAAGTGGTTTATACGGTAAAGTACGGTTGTCCCTTTGAATCTCCACATAGCTCATGGCGGTGAACCCTCCCACATTCCTTCATTCAATCTGTCCATGATCGAAGTTTACCTTTTTCAAACTTTGTCAAATAAGCCGTCTTGAAAACCATTAAGATTTCAATGGTTTGAAAATTATATTACAGCTAAAATCAACAAACCCAGTCGTGGCGCACGTTTAACTATCTTGAATTTCCAAACCTTATTTTCATTTCTGCAAATCTTTTGAAGGATTACAATTACGGTGTTTAATATAAAAGCTATAAATGAGCAAATTCACTTCCAGTAAACTGTAAACCAAATAAAAATAGAGACATAGCCATCTCCTTGTGGTAAAAAGTAGTCACCACAACACTTTCACACGAGGAGGAATTGCTAT
>JAIRVF010000054.1 GCA_031254035.1 Paenibacillus sp. | reverse complement strand
GGAAGTGGTCAAAGTTTATCTGCTTGGAAAGATCCTAAAAATACATTGAATATTCGCTTTCCAAAAATTAATGCTTCTCCATAATAACAGGATCGGAATTATTGAGCAAGAAGAATTTTAAAAAAAATGAAAACGTGTTCCTGCATACGTTGGCAATTTGAGCATGAACATATGCCCAAGCGTACAGGGATTCCCAGTAAAACGACCATCGCCTATATTCTTTTTCAAACGAATGTTTGCGACAAATTTCTTGAATACTGGGCAGCCCAGCTCACCCCTTGTCTACGAGTGCCACAGATTAAGCGGCGAGTATAACTGTGTACTGAAGATTATGACTCATTCCGTTCAGGACAAATGAATTTCATCCTCATGCCGGATGATGGCTTTCTGGCCGCTCTGGTCTACAGGTTGGTTTGGCCAGCATCACTGCGGATACCGATGTCGGTGATCAATACAGAGCCCTTCTTCGTTTTATCGAATACAAAGCTGAACTTGCTCAATTGTTCCGGATGGAAATTCGGGTTGGATTTTTTCAAATCGGCCATCCGGAAAGCGAAGTTTTGGAACACAGGCTCCTTCGTTGGTACAAATGAAGTGAACGGCGATTTGACGGTGCGGCTTTCGAACATTGGCAGTAAAAACGCCTCGCTGCTCAGCGGAACGGTTGCCACGTTGCCGCTCTTGTCCTCGACTTTGATGCTTATATCAGTAAGCGCCTCTTTGCCGGAGGCTTCCTTCTGGTCGTCCCGGTCCGCCATCGCAAAGACGATGGAGCTGTTATCTTCCACATGAAGCCCATGATCCGGCATGACCACCGTATAGGTGGGAATTCCAGTTGTATTGGCTTGATCCCAATCGAGATGGACTGCACTGTACAGGTCAGGCGCGAATTTCATCTCAACTTTTTCCTCTTTCCATTTCTTTAGATGTTCCCCAACCAGCCGCCCTCCAGGCAATGTCGTCGTGCCGGGGTCGATGTCTTCATCAAAACGGCTAATGAGCGTCGTATGTGAGTCCATATAATTGCCGATATACATCGTGTCAGGCAGCCATTCCCGGGCATAACCGATATCCTGGAAAATGGACCGGTATTCGCTCTCTCCCTTCAGGGTCGCATCCAGGAAGGACGAAATCAGTACCTTCGACGCTTGCAGCTGCTCTTTCTGTGGTATGAGCTGAGCTGTATTGAATAGTTTGTTGTTAAGGCCAATGCTGTCTTTTCTCCCCCATACGGTGTTGAATTGGCCATGGTTCGCGCCGTAGATGTATACCGATGCCTTGAAATAATCGCTTCCCTGGGAAAAGCCGATACGGCTGTATTGATTCGCTGTACTAAACGAGTTGACATCCATATCATGCGCGCCCTGCAATGCCAAATAGTTCAAATCCTTTAAAGGCGTTGGCTGTCCTGCAGGTTTGTATTGTCCGTCCGTACCCGCAATCGAAATAATGGATCGGATTCCAAAATTGTAGTCAAATGCAATGTTCGCGTCCTCCGGGTATGCCGTCAGCTTGTTGTACGCGGCAGCGACTGTTATCGCTTCACCTCCGCGGGAGTGCCCAATCAGAGCGATCCGGCTCATATCCACTTTGCCAAAGAACGGATTACCCTTCGTATTGTTCCATGCTTTCCACTCCTTCAGATGCTCAAGCATGAGCCATCCTCTGGCCGGATTCTCATTCGCCAGTGCGTTAATAATAAGCAAGTCATCGTACGGAGAGATATTAAGGAAATTTTCATCGATGGATACAAAAATATACCCCCGGCTCGCCAGAAGCTCGCCTAAATATTCGTACCCCGGATCCGAGTAGTCTGTTGCGATATGATTACCGTGAACAGTGACGATCAGCGGAAAAGGACCATCGCCTTCAGGATACCAGACTAACCCATTGAGCGGCATTCGATCTGGTCCGAAACCGAACGTTTTCGTGCGGAGCGATGACCAGTTATCGACAAAAGCCGATCCGTTCACGGGTTTGGTCACGAGCGATCCATTCTGATTAAACACCTTTCGATAAGTGTCTGCACTGCCGTAAGTCAACATTTTAACCTTACCGGTACCTGGCTGGGCCGGATTCCCCATAGTGGTCTGGTAGCGGTCCGCCGGTTTCATTTCTTTCAACGTGTACGGCTTCGCCAGTTCTGGATTGCCGTTATCAAGCAGCCAATACATACTGATGCCAATAAAGCATAGCGCAGCTGCCCCCACAACCCCTGTGGTGATTTTTGAGATAAGCTTGGCTTCACGGTATTTACCTGTGATCCATCGATATAAGAGCGCACCCAGCACCGTGATTGCGACAATTGCCATTAACGCAATGACAAATCCGAGCGGCATTGCTCCGATGAAGCAAATGACCAGCAGACAAAGCGAAGCAAGGGCAATCCAGACATAACGTGAAGGCATCCGTTTGGCTAAGTGAAGTATACCTGCGAATACACCGGTGATGAGCACAATCACGAGCAAGGATAAGAATGTTCCCATCAGGACATCGCCAATTCCGCGCGACTCCATAAGGAAATACGCCTGAACGCAGTAAATGCATAATGTGGCGATAGCGAGTAAGATAGAAGCTCCCTTCCATCCTGGGGTAAGGGGGAGGATTCTCTTTATTCTGAACCGCTTGCTTGACTTGATTTTTTTCAGTTCCGTATTTGCCATGAGTAGACCTCTTTTCCGTATGCCGTGATGGATCCGCTGAAAGCATTGTTCGAGCAGTCCACTCACGCTCTGATCCATCGCTTGATAGACTTCGATGACTCCCTTCGATAATTCCATGAGCTCCATCTGAACTTGCAACTACATAGCGTATTCGAGGGGTTGCCTTGGTGTTTAATGCTTCATAGTGAAGGTCTCCGTAATATGGGTCTTTGGGATTCTATATAAACCTGAGACCAAGAGAGCCTGTTCCGGATTCTCCGTTATTCGACCCACCACCTAATCCCGCATACGAATTTGATGGCAGCAATGTCACGAGTAGAGATATTATCAATAAGACCTTAAATATCCTGATCTATTATTTCAGCTCCTTGTGCAGGTACGCTCCCTTCATGAACATACTATCAGTAGAGCCTATCTTTAGAGTGCCCTGGATATCTTGGCTGTTCGAGAACAAAGAGACATCGGAATAAGTTTCATACCATTGACCTTTCTTCACCCAAGTTACTTTATCAGTTCTATCTCCAGGATTATAACTGTCGGCATTGAATTGGGTCACGTCTATTGCATTCAGTACACGGAATTTGAACTTAGTTCTGATGAACTGAGTACCGTGATAAGAATAGATAGTGCTTGCTTTACCGTCCCATTTTACATCAGCGTTAAGAGTCTCACTCCGAATCAACCGGCATAACGATTGTATTATCTTTGTGGATGATAGTTACGATTTGTTTAGCGTTATCCCACTTAACATCGGCTCCCAGTTTCTCACTTATAAATCTAATAGGAACCATTGTATTACCAGCACAATCAATAAACGGCTCTGTATCTGGAAGAGTAACTTTCTTACCATTTACGATAAGATCAATTGCAAGGGCTGGTTTTTGTACTGCAGGTACAGAAGACGCTGCACTCGCCACAGTGACCGACGAAAGAACGGTAGTACCTACAATAATTGCCATCAGAGTTTTCTTAAACATATTTATTACATCCCCTTTTAGACGTTTAAATCTATAGCTAATTTACCGAAATGCTTCTTTGAATACGGCCATGCATCCATTTTTCGACAATTGATCCTATATCCCCTCTAATTTAGGTGAAAAGAAATACACCCTTCAATGGGTGCATTGGATGGAACTACTCGGGTGGTTCATTAGATCTATCAACCTACACATCTGTAATTTAAGAGTTGGTAAGTTGAATATCAAACTCAAGGCCTTGGGAAGTATGGATACAACCAATCTGATCGATACCGTCGGGATGAACAGCCCAAGTAGTTGATATCGCTCGCCCATTCCAAGGCATGCTAAAATCATGCTCTTCGATAATGACGTCATCGATTTCCCCGTTACGGTTTCCTTCATCATCTGGAATTGGAACAATACGATTATGTCAACTGGTTTAATAAACATCGGATTCACGAAACGCTGGGATATCTGACCCCTGTTGCCAAGAAGCCCTTAAAAAAGCCTGTCTGAAATTTACTGTTGCCAATCCAATCCAATATATATAATAAAGGAAAATGGGGTATTTAAAAGGAGATGGAAAATTGGCAACCAATGTTATCAGCAAAGAGCTATTTAAATTAGAGCGTAAAAGATTTTTTAAGAAACCTATCATTTTTATCGCCTACAATGACGGTTTCTATTTTCAAAATCCAAACCTTAGCGAAAGAGTATACTTCGAGAATATAATTAATGTTTTCATCGCAGAGCCTTACAGGTTTAGTGAAAAAAGCTTTGTCATAATATATAAAAGTGCTAATGGAGAAAAATGGAGATTGGATTTAACGGAATCTTTACTAGGCAGGGGTATAGAAAAGCTTGAAAAATTGTTCGATCAAGAATGGAAGCCACTATTAAGTAATAAAGAAACAAGTGAGACAATTAAATGGTTTAACGCGGCTTATGCTATTTTTGCTGTAGCAACTTGGAGGGATTTGGGAGTGTTTGGCGGAGTGATTCCTTCCGGAGATTCTAGCGAGGAAGAATTATCTATTTTATCAGAAGGTTGGGGAATTGAATCCAGAGAAGATGCAGATGAAATTATGGAATTATTATTTTCCGTCTATACGAATGCACGGTACATAGAAGAATTAAAAAAATCCAAAGAAGAGGCAGACCCATTTA
>JAIRVF010000146.1 GCA_031254035.1 Paenibacillus sp. | reverse complement strand
TGGTGGCGATGGCGGAGGGGTTCCACGCGTACCCATCCCGAACACGACCGTTAAGCCCTCCAGCGCCGATGGTACTTGGACCGAAGGGTCCTGGGAGAGTAGGACGTTGCCAAGCGAAGGACCACTGTTGATGTATAATCGACGGTGGTTTTTTTGTTGTAGCTATGATAAATCATCTTGTTGATAATAATAATAGAGGATTTATACGAGCGGTATTACCAAAACGCCACAACACCATAGCATGCAGTATTTTTCACCTTTTGAACTGACAGAAGGGGATCATGATTATGTTGAAAGGCAGATGAAGATGGTAAAGGCTTGCATCGATCTAACCTGTATTCCTGGAAGTGGAGAGCGACTTAGAAGGGTTAGGCATCACAGTGTCTTATTGGGGTTCTCTCGAAGCTATACAAAAACGCAAATAAAACGGGAGCCATTAAATTGCACAAAGTAAAGGTATGAAAGTGGTATCTCAAATATAAACCGAGAGTATACAAGGCTGAACGAGGTTACGGGAATAAAGCAATAAGCACGAATGCTTGTCTTCAATATGAAGAGGATAAGGAACACCAATGTAGGATTGGAGCTGCAGGGGAGTTATTTGCCTTTCGAGAATTGTATTAAAGATGATTTTATGGTGAGCCCTTTATTTCCGTGAAACAAGGTGACATTTTTGTTACCAGCGAGTTAAAGGTAGTAAGTATAATAAGTAGTGTACATGTCAGGAGGTGTATTTAGGTATTTAAAGGAAACGATCTAAAAAGAAGGAGGACATACATGCGCAGACGATCTTGGCTGCATGCTCTTCTTTTGTTGGGTATCGTCACTATACTGCTTGCAGGGTGCGGAAAGTCTCAACCGTTATGGACATCCTTTGAAGGTGCTGCGAATGAGAAAACCTTCCCCGTGCCAAAAGAAGCCAATCGAACCGATCGTAATGTAGGCAATACAAAAATAGATTATGTAAGATATTCTATGCATGGCCTAAAAGAAAAGGACAACTTCCCCAAGGCGTACTTGGAGAAAATCAAAGAGTGGGGATGGCGTGAAAATACGGAAGAGTCAGAGGAGACTTCTAAGGTATTTGAAAAGCAGAACCGAATCGTTCATCTAACAATCCATGATGATTATTTCACGGTCACTATCCTTACAAAAGGCAAGGCAACCGTAAAAAGCACGGAATCACTAAAACCATAAAGAGGGTGTCCCAAAAGGTGAACTGCACCCCGTCAAGTAGCGAAATAGATGCAATAGTGCATCTATTTACAACACAACGGCTTGATTTGGATAAAAAGCTTGCGAAAGTGCAAGCTTTTTCTTTTTTTTGAGCGCAATTGGGTCATTCATGGTCAAAAGGATGCACTTTCGCATCAATTCTACCTCCCACACCACGAAACGCCTGAAAAGGTTGCACAATCGCATCAATTGTATTTCGACTTCAAAACTCGAGGATAGAGAGTTGTTCTGAAGATATAAGAAAGTATAAACTTCGGAGATCTCGCATCCTTATATCGCAAGAAAAATTACCGCTAAACGCGGTCTGTCTTCTATGGGAGTACGTCGATAACGTTTTTCTTACGCACTATATTTTTTATTAGGTACGAAAAAGCTCCCGTTACAGTAGTCGTTTGTTTATTTCACCTGTCTACCGTAAGGGGAGCATATCATTTTTGGGACGGCCTTTTTTCTAAAAAATAAAAAGGATTATCGACCAAAGTTACTGTTTACAAGTATCTCTTCTAATTACAAGGCTGTGTGCCGCTTCCGAATCGGGGAAGCTTTTGTTGGTGAGTACAACGCGGACATGATTACTGCTGATAATAGGATATATCTTGGTTGTTGAATTTAATCATCCCATCCTTACGTAACCCTGAAAGGCGCGCAAAGGCGTAAAAGCGCGGAAGTAGCAGCCACAGATGCCAAAACAGCAAGGACACTACAAATTCAAACGGAGACATAAGCAGAAAAATGAGAAAGAGTACTAGACCAATGCCTGTAACATACGTATACACTTTGCGGAACATCCGGAAACTGATATTCTGATCAGTTATATATCCAATCCAAGGCAGCCGCATGGAGAATTTCCAACGCTTGTGATATGAGGAGCCGGACAGAAGTAGAACTGAACGTGAGATGACATAATGAATCCATAAGACGAGTGGTGCGGTTATTGCGAAGTAGAACAGGCTCATCCAAGAGAAAAGGAACAATTCTGCGATGATTGCGATATAGGGAAGAAGGAGGTAGCAGCGGACTTGAATCCGTGTTACCGGGATCTTTTTGATTAATTTATAATGATAAAAGGTAGCATTAACAATATTCTCTTCATCCATAGTTAAATAGTATTCCTCCCTTGCAGTCTTTATCTCATATATCGGTTATTAGAGAGGGATTTATTAAGTTTTCCGGTACAAACACGCATAAAGTCTCAGCAGAATATAAATAATCTAGGCATTAAGGATATGAAACAACTATGAAAGGGTTTAAAATAATAGAAAATGAGCCATACTTCATAGTAATAAAAGAAACAAGGTGGGATGGTTGATGGAAGATCATACCGAACACGTCTGTATTATTTGCGGGCATGCGAAAAAGGAAGGGATTAAAATCGTGTCCCAGTTTATTTGTGAAGATTGCGAAAGTGAAATGATTCATACGGATGCAGGCGACGCGAGATACCATTATTTCATTCATCAAATGAGACAGATCATCATGCAGACTCATGTTTGAGTCGAGTGAGTTTTTAGAAATCCGAAGATATCAGATATACGTTGTTCCGCGTAGATTGCGGAGAAGAAAGGGCCGGCGTCGGAAGCTTGCTCTTTTTTTGTTCATATAAGGGGAGATATGAAGGGTCTTTGCAAAATCCCTCCTCGGGATTAGTTTTCCGGCGTACTTCAAATTTGTTGGAGTTTTTTTTCGACCAAGGGGAAACTTCAAAGCTTGCCACAACTTTTGATACCACAAGGGGATGTTTGCCAAATGTGGTCAAATTCTGTTGAAGTGTTACAGCAAGTGTCCAAAGCCCCATCCAATTAGCCGGATGGCTCAATATACGGTAAAATAGGAAGGAGATTTTAACCGGAAGGAATCGAGTGATGGACCGAGAGAAACGGCAAAAAGAGCATGCGCCTTTGTATGAGGCATTATATCAATATAAAAATAGCAGACAAGCCTCCTTCCACGTGCCAGGGCATAAGAAAGGCAGAGCCTATGCAACCTCAGGAGGGGCAGGTTTTCTGGAGCAAATTATGGAGGCTGATGTAACGGAAATTGCCGGAACGGATGATCTCCATCATCCAGAAGGGGTCATCCGTGACGCGCAGCTGCTGGCAGCCGATTGCTTTGGAGCAGAAGAAAGTTTCTTCCTTGTGGGGGGCAGTACATCGGGAAATCTAGCGATGATTCTGAGCGTATGCACATATCCAGGGGATATTTTGCTGGTACAGAGAAACGTACATAAGTCCGTATTAAACGGGCTAATGCTTGCAGGAGCCAAAGCAGTATTCCTGCAGCCTCAGTTGGATGAATCAAGTGGGCTTGCGACGGCGCCCGCGGCCGAGACAGTAACTGCTGCTCTGGCTGCATATCCGGAGGCTAAAGGTGTGCTCGTCACCATGCCGAATTATTATGGCATGGGAACGGATCTAGCGCCGATCGCAGAGGCTTGTCACCGGCACGCTGTGCCGCTGCTCGTAGACGAGGCGCACGGCGCCCATTATGGGCAGCACCCGGAGCTGCCCATCAGTGCACTGGCCAGCGGCGCGGACGTCGTCGTGCAGTCGACGCACAAGATGCTGGCCGCTCTCACCATGGGAGCCATGCTGCACGTGCAGGGTCCGCGTGTGAACCGCGGACTGCTCCGCCAGCGGCTCGCCATGGTGCAAAGCTCGAGCCCATCGTATCCCGTAATGGGCTCACTGGATCTGGCACGGCGCCTCCTGCATGTGCAGGGCGCCGAAGCCTTCACGGCGGGGCTTGCCGCCGTGAAAGCCCTGAAGCGCGGCCTAGCGGAGCTGCCACGCTTTGGGCTGCTGCAACCGAAGGAGCAGCAGCGGGGGACCGCCGCCGGCGCAGCCACGGCGGCTTATACAACGCAGGACCCCTTCAAGGTGGTCATTTATGATCGCACCGGGGTCCTGAGCGGCTACGAGCTGCAGCACAGGCTGGAAGCCTGCGGCTGCATACCTGAAATGAGCGACGACCAGTACGTCGTTCTGCTCTACAGTCTGGGGTCGACGGAGGAAGACACCTGTCACCTTTTGGCAGCGCTGTCGCATATATCTGTAGAGAAGGCGAACACCCAGCCTTTACATGCTGCAAGTGTGAAAGTAGGCAGTACCCATGGCCAAAGCTCTGGGGCTAGAAAGCCTGAAGAGAAGTCCTTTGTCGAATTTTCCACGTGGAACAATTTTTCCGGACCCAGCTTTTCGGAGCCTGTATCCTTCAGTTTAGTTCCCCTGGATCCGGATGAGGTGGAGGCTATTCCACTTGGATCAAGCTCGGGCAGAACGGCGGCAGAAATGATCATTCCGTATCCACCAGGCATTCCGCTCCTATATCCTGGAGAAAAAATTACTGGTGCAGTCTCAGTTAAGCTGCAAGGACTTGCGGATGCCGGAGCCAAGTGTCAAGGGGCACAGGATCCAAAGCTTCGCACGATACTCGTATACAAAACAGCAGAATAGGAGAATATGGAATGGACAAAAGCCAGGGAATATTTGTGACGCTGGAGGGAGGGGAAGGATCCGGAAAAACGACAGTGATCGCCAGGCTGAAGGGTTATTTGGAAAATCATTTGATCCCCCATATCATTACACGCGAGCCGGGAGGTATTGAAATCGCTGAGAAAATCCGCGAGATCATTTTAAACCCGAGCCATACGGCGATGGATGCGAGAACAGAGGCTTTGCTCTATGCGGCTTCACGAAGCCAACACTTGGCGGAAAAGGTTGAACCAGCGCTAGCCGAGGGCAAGCTGGTACTTTGCGATCGGTTTGTGGACAGCAGTCTGGTTTACCAAGGGTATGCCCGAGGAATCGGAGTGGACCAGGTATGGAGCATCAATCAATTTGCGATTCATGATCGGATGCCGCAGCTTACTTTTTACTTGGATATTGAACCCGAGGCTGGACTGGCAAGGATTGCGGCGAGCAAGGAACGCGAAGTGAATCGTCTGGATCTAGAAGAGCTGTCCTTCCATCATAAAGTGAGAGAAGGTTACTTAAAGCTTGCAGAACGTTTTGCCGACCGGATTGTTATTATAGATGCATCTCAAACGATTGAACAAGTCGAGTATGCCATTATTCGCAGCTTGGAAGAGCGGATTTTAAAGGATTTTTGAAGATCCTTGTCAAATAAGTAAGGTATGGGCTTGTAACTATTAAAGTTATTTTCAACAAGCTTTAATTCGAAGAGGAGGGAATGCAGGATGAAACTGATCGTTGCGATTGTACAGGATAAAGACAGCAACCGTTTGTCGGGAGGACTAGTCAAAGCCAATTTCCGGGCAACTAAGCTGGCAAGTACCGGCGGGTTTCTTCGGGCAGGCAACACCACATTTATGATCGGGGTGGACGACAGTCAGGTCGAGGCTGTAATGAATGTCATCCGCAGCAGTTGTAAAGTCAGAGAACAGCTTGTAACACCAGTTACGCCGATGAGCGGTACGACAGATTCTTATTTGCCTCTTCCCGTTGAAGTTCAAGTGGGCGGAGCCACCGTATTTGTACTTCCAGTCGACCGGTTTGAACATTTCTAATTATTCGAGGATTAGGCTAAACATAACTATCTGAAATATGGCCTTGGATTCATTAAAAAATGACTGAAGTGGCCACATTAGTAAAATTAATTATTCTCGGCATATAAAGGTAGGAGATCATCGTGAAAATTAATCCGGGATTTAGGCCCATTAAAAGCGAACTTCCGGTAACGGACGGTATGGCGAAACCAGTTCAGCAAAAATCATTCCTTGACGTGATGCAACAGCAAACGGGGCATGCTTCCCGGGAAGAGCTTGAATCGCGGGTGAAGGAAATTCAGATACAGGGAGACCGGCTAGCTCGTTCCATGACGGTCCGCGAGCTCAAGGCTTACCGCATGCTGGTGAAGCGGTTTTTGGAGGATACCGTGAGACGTGGAGTTACCATGAAGGAATCGAGGGGCTGGGACCGGCGTGGACGGGGAAAACGTTATAAGCTAATTGATGAAATTGATGCTGCGCTGCTGGGGCTGGCTGATGACATGTTGGAGAGCGAACAAGGAAAAATCGATCTTCTACAACGCATCGGCGAAATCCGCGGCATGTTGATAAATCTCGTATTTTGAAGAAATAGGAATGAACATGATCGTCCTAACATGATAAACTAAGTAGAGCATTAATCATACGACGTAGGGTAGTAATCATACGACCATGGATGTCGATCCAAGATTATTTTGCAAAGATCAAATTGAGGCCTGGTGAGCTGAAATAATAGATGAAAACGATTAAAATCATCTATGGAATGTACACGGCAATGACCCGAGCTGAATTTTGCAAAACTAAAGGAAGAGAGGAATTATGTCTTTTCAGGATATTATGGGACAGGATGCGGCTAAGAAGCTTCTGCAAAATGCGCTTCGCAGCGATTCCGTCAGCCATGCTTATATTTTTAGCGGGCCTGCCGGATCTGGGCAGATGAAGACGGCGGTAACATTTTCGCAAGCATTATTCTGTACCGAAAGTGAAGATGATGCCTGCGGACATTGTCTCGAGTGTAGAAAAGTACAGCACGGCAATCACCCCGATCTTCATCTCCTTGCTCCCGACGGATCTTCCATTAAAATAGACCAGATCCGCGAATTGCAGCGGGTCTTTTCCTATCGTTCGGAATCGAAAAATCCGAAGGTATATATTATTGACCAGGCCAATACGATGACCGTTCAGGCGGCTAACAGCCTGCTTAAATTTTTGGAGGAGCCGCCAGTTCCAGCCGTGGCCGTGCTGATCACCGAAAATGGACAGGCACTGCTGCCGACGATTCAATCGCGTGCCCAGACCGTCCCTTTTTTTGCGTTGAATCCAGGGCTTATGCTGCAGCAACTGGTAGATGAGGGGAATCCTCCACTTCTTGCTCGCTGCGCGGTCCATCTATCTTCAGGACTCGACGGCTGCCGCGAATTGATTGAGCAGAATTGGTTTGCAGAAATTAGAAACGTAGTGTTACAATTAGGGAAGGAAGCTCTAGGACGAGGCAGCTCCGCTCTAGTGACCGCAGGGCAGAAGGTGTTCAAGGCCGGACTCTCCGACCATCTGGATTTACTACTTAGTTTGTTTCATTTGTGGTTCAAAGATATGCTTTACGTCCAATACGGAAAGCACGAAAGTATCGTTTTCATAGATCAGTTGGAGTTCTTATCCACACATGCTTCATCCCGCAGCACAGCACAATGGGTCTCCTATATGGACATGGCTGCAGAGTGCCGGAAAAAATTGCGCTACAATGTGAATGGCCAACTTTGTCTTGAACAATTTTTGATCGGTTTGGAAGGATAGCTTCAAGGCCAGCCAATTTTCTCTGGCATACAAGGGGGTTAGTTTTTGTACAGTGTAGTGGGTGTCCGTTTTAAAAAAGCGGGCAAAATTTATTACTTCGACCCGCTCGATTTTCCGATTGAAAAGGATAACAGCGTTATAGTTGAAACGGCGCGAGGCATCGAGTATGGTAAAGTTGTCGTTGGAAAAAAAGAGGTGCAGGAGGCCGATGTTGTTCTGCCTCTGAAAAGGGTGATCCGCATCGCTGGCGACTCTGACGCACATGTTGTGGAAGAGAACAGGCAGGCTGCGAAAGATGCTTTTACCACCTGTTTAAATAAAATCCGTGACCATGGGCTCAAAATGAAGCTGGTGGATGTGGAGTTTACGTTTGACCGTAATAAGATTATTTTTTATTTTACGGCTGAAGGAAGAGTGGATTTCCGGGAGTTGGTCAAGGATCTGGCCGGGATTTTCCGGACGCGGATCGAGCTCAGACAAATCGGGGTCCGGGATGAAGCGAAGATGTTGGGCGGTATTGGCCCATGCGGTCGCATCCTTTGTTGCTCCTCATGGCTCGGCGATTTCGAACCGGTATCCATCAAAATGGCCAAGGACCAGAGCTTATCGCTGAATCCAACCAAAATTTCCGGTTTGTGCGGAAGACTTATGTGCTGCCTGAAATTTGAGCATGATAATTATGAAAGCGTCAAGGAAGAACTGCCATCGGTAGGCAAAATAGTCATCACATCTTTGGGCGAAGGCAAAGTGGTGGGCATCAACGCCGACAACCGTTCCGTTCATGTCCAGCTGTTTGAAGTCGGCAAGGTCAAGGAACTGCAAATGGATGACGTTGTCATTAAGTAGACCATAGGGTTACTTTCGGGGTGGAGACTTGGAAAAGAAAAGTATTTTTGCACATATTCAAGAAATGGAAACGCAAATGGGACAGATCCAAAGTGATCTGGGTGAAATGAAGCTGATTATGAAAGAGTTGCTGGAGGAGAATCATCGTCTGACGTTAGAAAATGAGCACCTCCGCAAAATACTGAAAGAAGCTTTGCCTGCTGAAGAAGGAGCTTCTCTGCCCCAGCCACATGTTTCGATTGAATCTGAGTACCCGAATGATGTGGTGGGAGAAGGCTACGACAACTTGGCACGGCTGTATCATGAGGGTTTTCACATCTGTAACGTGTATTATGGACATCTACGTATGGAAGGCGATTGTCTTTTCTGCTTGTCTTTTTTGAATAAATGAGGCCGTAGGAGCGACTCCTACGGTTTTTTTTCAGATATGCGGGACCCCGCAAGTATCTGGAATCCGAATTGAAGCCAATACTCCATTTATTTTGTAATGATAAATGGTGGAAACTTTAAGAACAACGAATAAAGGAAAATAGAACCGATGAACATGGACAACTGTTTCTTGGAGCCATCAGAACGTATTGACGATCTGTTGACCCATGATTTGCATATTATACAAAGCGATGAGGTGTTCAGCTTTTCGATGGATGCTGTTCTGTTGGCCCGCTTTGCAGGGATTCCACCTAAGGGGAGAATATTGGATCTCTGTACGGGTAACGGCGTCATTCCTCTGCTTCTGACCACTCGCACCAAGGCGCATATTGAAGGAATTGAAATCCAGCCGCGACTCGCGGGAATGGCAAAGCGCAGCGTGAACATGAATGATATGCAGGAGAGAATTATGATCCGGGAAGGGGATTTAAGGGAACTTTATAAGGAGACCGGTTATGGCGTATATGATGCCATTACGGTGAATCCGCCCTATATGCCGCTTAACGGAAGTGATATAAAGCTGAACCAGCATCAGGCGATTGCACGACATGAGATCAGCTGTACCTTGGAGGAGGTCATTGAGGCCTGTTACAGGTTAGTTAAGCCAGGCGGAAAGATAAGTATGGTACATAAACCGCAGCGGCTTGGTGATATTATGGCATTAATGCGGCAATATCGGCTTGAGCCGAAACGGCTCCGTTTTGTGCATCCACGGGCTCATCTGGAGGCCAATATGGTACTGATTGAGGCAGCGCGGGATGGTAAACCGGAGGTTAGGCTTCTGCCGCCGCTAATTGTTTACAATGAGCATAATCAATATTGCCCGGAGATCATGGAAATTTACTACGGTTCCAAAGAGGGAGAAGTATGAGTCTGACACGCCAAAGCAGCTTTCAGGAACAGCCGGATAATGGCATGGGGTCGCTTTATCTCGTGGCCACGCCAATTGGGAATTTGGAGGATATGACGTTCCGGGCCATCCGGACGTTAAAGGAATGTGATATTATTGCAGCGGAAGATACGCGCCAGACTCGTAAATTACTGACGCATTTTGAGATTAGCCCACAAATGCTGTTTAGTTATCATGAGCACAACAAGGCGGCAAGCGGCCCTGAGCTGATACGTTATATAATAGAAGGAAAAAGCTTAGCCCTTGTCAGCGATGCCGGTTTGCCAGCGATTTCGGACCCAGGAGCCGATCTGGTGAAGCTTGCGGTTGAAGAAGGGATTCCTGTCATTCCGATTCCAGGGGCCAACGCCGCGTTATCGGCTTTAATTGCATCTGGTCTTCCAACCGGGAGATTTACCTTTATTGGATTTCTTCCACGGGAGCGCAAAGAAGTCGAAGGGATTCTTCAATCATTCCGGTCATCACTGGGGACGCTGTTGTTTTACGAATCGCCGCATCGGGTAATTAAAACCTTGAATGCGATTCAAGATGTATTTGGCAACCGGAAGGTGGTTCTTGCAAGAGAACTGACGAAGCGTTATGAAGAATTTGTCCGGGGGAGCGTAGAAGAATGTCTGGAATATCTTCAGGAACATCCGCCGCAAGGGGAGTATTGTCTGGTGGTGGAAGGGACAAGCATACAGGAAGAGCAGGAGCAACTTTCCGCCTGGTGGAAGGATCTGACGATCGAGCAGCATGTTTCGCATTATGAAGCGGAGGGATTACCGCGTAAAGAGGCCATGAAGAAAACGGCGGGTGACCGTGGTGTTTCAAAGCGGGATATCTACAACGCATTGATTTAGGTGCGGTCAAAAAAATAGTGAACCAGAGATTTGCACGAAAACCACCCATGGTTAGGCTACTTTCGGCAAATCGAATGATCTAGGCACGATCAAGAAAATAACAGCCATTTTCTTGATCGCGCCCAATTATTTTTTTTGATCACAATTTGAGGATGATTCTGAATACTTTTTTAAAAAATATTAGCCTGACGACGGGAGATAAGCGGCTATATCGCACTCCCGCATGAGTAGGCAGCTGGGAAATAGACAAAAAAATGTCTCCCAAGGCCGGGTTCTAGCCTAGGAGACACCAAGGAGATATGAAAAAGGTTAGAATTAACAAATAGAATAATACTATTATATACTAAAAAACTTAATTTGTCACAGGTGTTGGGATTTCAGAAATGCATTCGTGGCAAACAATTTTTCCTTTGAAATAAGTCACGTTTTCAGCATTTCCACAGAAGATACAAGCCGGCTCGTATTTCTTGAGCATGATGCGCTCTCCGTCTACGTAAATTTCCAATGCGTCTTTCTCTCCGATACCCAAAGTGCGGCGCAATTCAATAGGAATTACAACCCGGCCCAATTCGTCTACTTTTCTTACAATACCAGTTGATTTCATCATAACTGATCATTGCTCCTCTCGCCATAGTTTTATAGTGTCATATTTCGACAACGTTCTCTCTTTTATGATACTAATAATACCAACGATTCCCAAAACAGTCAACCTGTAAATTTGTCATCGAAATAAATACAGATTGCATGAATGCCAAGATATCAAACATTTCAGGATTCTTTTCCCATTATATAACGTTATTAGTATATTGTCGATTTGGAAGTCATAATTTCTACCTATAACGACACCTTTCGACATGAATTGTCGAAAAAAATTCAAAAAAATTTATATTTAATCATTTGAAAAAGGGGATGAGCGAGCCATGCATGCCTTAAATGAGGAAAAAGTATTCAAGGACCCGGTACATAATTATATTCATGTTCAACACTCCACCATTTGGCGACTTATTAATACGACAGAGTTTCAACGTCTGCGGCGGATTCGCCAGCTTGGGACTTCCTATTTGACCTTTCATGGTGCGGAACACAGCCGATTCTCCCATTCCCTGGGTGTATACGAGATTACCCGCCGGATTATTTCACAGTTTGAGCGGAGCGGTTATGCCGATTGGCCGAACAGCGAGAAGCTGCTCACACTTTGCGCTGCCCTGCTGCATGATCTGGGCCATGGTCCTTTTTCCCATTCAATCGAAGAGGCTTTTCATATGGATCATGAGGACTGGACCCGAAAAATTATTTTGGGCGACACCGAAGTCAATGCAATTCTAACCGAAGTATCCGCCGATTTCCCGTCCAAGGTCGCGTCGGTAATCGCTAAGGATTATATCAATCCGATCGTGGTGAACCTGGTATCCAGTCCACTCGACGCTGACCGGATGGATTATCTGCTGCGGGATGCCTATTATACGGGCGTAAATTACGGAACCATTGATATTGATCGGGTTCTCCGTATGCTGCGTCCTTATCAGGGAAGAATCGTGGTCAAAGATTCAGGCATGCATGCGGTAGAGGATTACCTGATGTCCCGGTATCAGATGTATTGGCAGGTATATTTTCATCCAGTGACGCGCAGCTCGGAAATTATTTTACGGCAAATTTTCCGGCGTGCCAAGGAGATTTTCCAGGATGGATATTCCTTTGGCTTCATGATCGAACCTCTCCCCGCCCTTTTTGAGGACCGACTTTCCGTGCAGGATTATCTTAAACTCGATGAAGCGCTAATCCAAACGACATTCATGCAATGGTCAACTGAGAAAGACAATGTGCTTCGTGAGCTTTGCTACCGTTTTATGCATCGCAAGTTGTATAAATATGTAGAAGTTGAATCCGTGGACCTTGAAATGATCGAAGAGATCCGCAGCGAGTTCAAACGGGTGGGATTAAACCCTGAATATGATCTCGAAATTGATTTTCCGACAGATCTTCCGTACGATGTATTTCGTCCGGGCGATGTTTCCAGCCAAACGCAAATTCTTTTGCTTGATCGTGAGGATCGACTTCGCGAAATTTCGGAGGTGTCAGATATTGTCCGCTCCATCAGCGGCATTCACCGCGGCAAATACCATTTATATTATCCGGGTGCGAAATTGAAAGACGCCATTTCTTCTCTTTCCGACCCGGTATCCCGTATTTTCAAGCGATAACGACAAAAATGATGATAATGACAGAATAGGCTTTGCGACATGAAGGGAGTAAAACTGATGAATTTATTCGACACACATACCCACCTAGATGCACCGCAGTTCGACGAGGACCGCGAGGATGTCATTGAGCGCGCACTGGATAACGGCGTCAGCCGAATGATTAATGTTGGTTTTAACCGGGAAACGATTCCGTCTACGATGAAGCTTGCAGAAACATATGATTTTATTTATGCCGCTGTCGGCTGGCATCCGCAGGATGCAATTACGATGAAAGAGGGCGACCTAGAGTGGATTGCATCCTTATGCAGTCATGAGAAGGTCGTCGCCATTGGTGAAATCGGACTTGATTATTACTGGGACACGTCACCCAAGGAAGTCCAACATCACGTTCTGCGCCAGCAGATCGGCCTCGCACGGGAGCTGAAGATGCCGATCGTAATCCATAATCGGGACGCGCATGAGGATATCGTTAAAATTTTGCGGGAAGAGAAAGCCAGTGAAGTCGGGGGAGTTATGCATTCCTACTCTGGAAGCTGGGAAACGGCTAAATTATGCCTGAATATGGGTTTTCACCTATCCTTCGGAGGGCCAATCACGTTTAAAAATGCAAAGCAACCCAAAGAGGTGCTCGCACAGGTTCCGATGGACCGTTTACTCATTGAAACAGATTCTCCCTACCTAACTCCCCATCCGTTTAGAGGGAAGCGAAATGAGTCAGCTAACGTCCGGTTAGTGGCTGAAGCTGCTGCCCAAATTAAGGGGGTAGAAGTGGAGGAAATTGCTCAAATCACGACCCAAAATGCGATGGAACAATTTGGTATTGTTTGAAAACAGGAGAAAAACAGCCGAGAAAATGAGAATGAGCGAAGTATTAAAGAATTTTAACCGAAAAAACGGCGAATATTACAAATTTTTAACCATATATTCAAATAAACGTGGTTGATTCCCGCTTTACAACATGCATCAAAACAGGATATTATCTTGTCAGTGAGTTAGGACTACTGTAAGACATTAC
>JAIRVF010000133.1 GCA_031254035.1 Paenibacillus sp. | reverse complement strand
CACCCGTCCGCCGCTAACCATCAGAGGAGCAAGCTCCTCATCAAGTCCGCTCGACTTGCATGTATTAGGCACGCCGCCAGCGTTCGTCCTGAGCCAGGATCAAACTCTCCAAGAAAGTTGAAAGAATCTACTCATCCGAAGGGGAGTAGTTTTCCAACGAAAGTTTGTAGCTCATTTTGAATCTGGCGAGATATAATGAATTTTTCGATTGAGCAAGGCCAAATCGGAAATTTCATTATTAAAATCTCATTTTGCTCCGTGAATCATTCAGTCAGAAGACTCGAACCAATCCACGTCGCGGTCGACCTTGCAAGCAAGGTCTTTATCTCACTCGTTGTTCAGTTTTCAAAGATCAAATTCTTTCGTTTTCAAAGCTGCTCGTTTATCTCAGCAGCAACTCTTATATCTTATCATGCTGCCCGTCATTTCGTCAAGTACTTTTTTTAAATCTTTTTTTTCGCTTTGCTTACCGGTCCGGCAAGCTTGTACCTTTTTGAAAGGGGCGAGAATTAATATATCACGGAACAGAGGTGTTCGTCAACTATCCAATCAAAGAAATTTTCAAACTGTACAAAAGAGCCACACCCGGCAAACCCAAAACCATCACTGTTCCTATAGTAGTAGGATTTAGAGGGATGTACACCTCCGGGATTAGCCCTGAAAAATTCACCAAATACAGTCCCAATGCAGCCAACACCAAATGCGTGCCGAATGCCGTCAGCCAGCCAAACCCAATTCTTTTTCGAAATACGATAAACAATAGCAATAATAAAGACATTACCATTATTCCGATAACCGCCAGCCTCATTCTTTTCCCCTCCCTTAATTAAAGCGATCCCGTCAAGAATTTTAGACTTCTGCGCTATGCGCTGGAAGCTGGACCCGATTAAGCCCTATGCGCTTAGCTGCCCTTAAATTCATTTGGTATTTACGCTCTGCTGCCTCAAGCATATAGATCGCATAGTCAATCTGATCCTCACCCACCGCCTCTTCAAAAACATGCCTCGCTTGTTCCCACTCTGACTGTGCCTTTCTTACATCCATATAGACCGTCAGCTCTTCTTCACGTTTTTCCCTCATCTGCCACGCAGGCAACTTCGATTCTTTATTCCCGAACCATCCCATAATGCAACCCCCAATCAACAATAATAATGCGCCTTCTTTGCTGCTCCCCATTTTCATTCATACGGTCCAAAGGACAAACTTAGAACCTAAGAAAAACACAATCGACATACTTCTTGAAAAAAAGCGCATGCAGCAGAGACTTATAGCAGTCATAAAATTGTTGTTTGGCAAAAGAACATACCGATTCCGCAAAACAAAAAAAGGAAGCCCCGCTGGGACTTCCTCAGTTTGCTGCTAATGCATCAAGCTAACATGATATTAGTTCAATTGACGCCTTCCTTCCAGTGCCTTGGATAACGTCACTTCATCCGCATATTCCAAATCTCCGCCCACCGGCAATCCATGGGCAATCCGCGTGACAACGAGTTCAAAAGGTCGGACAAGGCGCGAAATGTACATTGCGGTTGCCTCACCTTCAATATTCGGATTGGTCGCCATAATAAGCTCTTTAACGCGTTCATCGCTGAGGCGTGTCAGTAGCTCCTTCAGCCGGATATCATCAGGCCCTATGCCTTCCATAGGCGAAATTGCGCCTTGGAGGACATGATAGTAGCCATTAAACTCTTTGGTACGCTCCATGGCCACAAGATCTTTGGGATCCTGCACCACGCAGATGACGGATGGATCGCGCGTTTTGTCCTGGCAAATCCGGCAAGGGTCGGTGTCTGTGATGTTGCAGCAAACGGAGCAGTAATGAAGATTCCTCTTCACGCTGACGAGTGCTTTTGCAAAATCGATAACGTCGTCTTCCTTCATATTCAGCACATGGAAAGCCAGGCGAGCCGCAGTCTTCGGCCCAATCCCAGGCAGTCGTGTAAATGCGTCGATCAGCTTGGCGATCGGTTCAGGATAATACAAAGTGCAGGATCTCCTTCTGCTTTAAATTAGAACAGGCCAGGAATCTTCATACCGCCCGTGAATTTGCTCATGTCCGAATTTGCGATGTCATCCGCTTTAGTCAATGCGTCGTTAACTGCCGTCATGACAAGGTCTTGTAGCATTTCTACATCGTCCGGATCAACTGCTTCTGGTTTAATGGTAATAGAAAGCAATTTTTTATGGCCGTTAACTTCAGCGATAACCACACCGCCGCCGGAGCTGCCTTCAACCTTTTTGTCAGCGAGAGCTTCTTGGGCTTTCAGCATTTGCTCTTGCATTTTTTTTACTTGCTTCATCATTTGGTTCATATTATTCATAAGTATCGTCTCCTTTTTTTAACTTCGAGGCTCACATGATGTGCGGATTAATCTTTTATGATCACGAGGTCTTCTCCAAAGATTTGGAGTGCCTCATCAATCCATGGTTTCGCGTTCGGATCTTTGTTCTCATGCTCATGCTCCAGCTTCAGTTCCTCTTTCTGCTGGGTGCCGGCACCTTCTAAGGCTGCCATCCAATCCCTCTGCATCATGGTGATCAAATGGTACGGCTTGCCGAGCTTCTCATGCAGAACGCTCTCAATAACCTGCTTATTAGCGGGCTTTTCAGACGTCTCTCGGTGAATATTGTTTTTAAAAGCAACTAGAACGGCATTCTCCAGTACCGATACCGGATCCCCATCCATAAACCAGGCGTGAACAGTAACCTTCTCTTCCTTGACACCTAGAAGAACCTGTCCCCATTGGCGCTGTACTGCCACAAATTCCGGGCTGCTTTTATGAGCCAGAAACTGCTCCATGTTCGCCGGAATCTTCGCAGCGGAAGAAACTCGCGGGGCTGGGGCGCTATGCGAAGACCGGGCTCCTCCAGAGGAAGCGCCAGTTGGCACCGAACCGCTCTGTATTAGCTTTTCCAGCTTCTTCTCAAGTGCAGCAACCTGACGTTTGAGTTGATTTACTTCTGTTGAATCTGCAGGTACTGTAGCTTGGTGCTGTACTTGCAGTTGTTCATGCCCTGCCGGAATTCCTTGTGAAGGACCGCATAGTTTCAAAAGTGCAACCTCAAACAGCGTCTGCGGCTGAGAAGCATATTTCATCTCGCTTTGATAATGATTCAAGGTGTCAATCATATGGAAAAGCTGCTGTTTGGAAAAAGAAGCTGCGATTTCTTTGTATTCCTCTGGATGAAGCACCCGGTCCGTCAGCTTATCGACGTTTGGAATCATTTGAATCATGAGAAGATCGCGGAAATAATACAGGAGGTTCTCCATGCATTTATCGGCACTTTTGCCCTCCTGCATAAAATCTTCCACCATTTGCAGCACGAAACCTGCATCGCCCTTTTGAATGGCTCCCGCCAGTTTGCCGAATTGTTCGGAGGCTATGCCTCCAGTCATGCTCAACACCTGTTCATAGGATACATGACCGCCTGTAAAAGATGCAATCTGATCCAAAATACTCAAGGCATCTCGCATGCCGCCATCGGATAAGCGGGCTATATATTGAAGGGCCTCATGATCGGCTTCCATTCCTTCTTCTTGCGCAATTTGCCGCAGCCGCTGCGTCTGCTCTTCCAAGGAAACCCTCCGGAAGTCAAAACGCTGACAACGTGAAATAATAGTCGCAGGTAACTTATGAGGCTCCGTTGTCGCCAAAATAAACATCACGTGCGGAGGCGGTTCCTCCAGCGTCTTGAGCAGCGCATTAAACGCTTCTGTCGTCAGCATATGCACTTCGTCGATGATATACACCTTTTGTCTAACTTCCGTCGGCGCGTATTTTACTTTCTCACGCAGATCGCGAATTTCTTCCACACCCCGGTTCGATGCGGCGTCGATCTCCTGTACGTCCATAACCGCTCCGGATGTAATTCTCCGGCAGGATTCGCATTCGTTACAGGGTTCGGTTGCCGGACCACGTTCGCAGTTAACTGCCTTGGCCAAAACCTTGGCAGCGGTTGTCTTACCGGTTCCGCGCGGACCGCTGAACAGGTAAGCATGGGAAACCCGCTGTTCGCGAATGGCGTTCTGCAGCGTTTGAATAATATGCTGTTGTCCGACCATGTCCTGAAACGACTGCGGCCGCCAGGCACGGTAGAGCGCTATATGTTTCACTTGCTATACCCTCTTTCAACTTCCACTTGCGTGCATGTTTGTCGCTTCATCATTATACTATAATCCGGCGTCATGCAAAACGTCTACCGGCAGTACTTTAAAAACAAAAAACATCCTTGCCCGAAGGCAAAGATGCTGATTACGTTCATAAGTTAATACCGCGCACCTGTTATTGATAATTGTGATCCAAGCGGCACCCCTGAGTAACAACTCGGGCTAGGCTACCCTCCGGCACAAGAGCGGGCTTGCTTATGGCTGCTTCCTTCCGGACCTGACCAGGTTCACAAGTGCTCATTGCGGAGGACCCAACCGTCAACATTGCACGCAGGGACCAAACCTCACATCAACAAAACCTCTAACAGGAATTCAACCTCGCTACAGCGGATTGCGAGTTACAGGGCACCGCTACCTCCCCGTCTAGCGCGGTATAGATTAGTATAGACGATTTGCTGCAAAGATGCAACCAGTGTCAATTGTTAACAGAAATTGAGGCGCTTTCCTCACTTGGTGTTACTGCCTCATATTCTTGTTGCTGCAAATATGTAAGCAAAAGGCATAATACGGCGCTAATGATGCCGGCTGCGATATCGATATCGTCTTGCTAGGCAGTGGATAGGCCCACTTGGTAGCGCATGCCGATAACATGGCCCACACAAGCGTAAACGAGATCCAAAATCCGTCCGGATACAGATACTTTTTCCGTAATAATCCCAGCATAATCACGCCAACCAAGGCGCAGCCTACCACCGTTAGGCTAAGACGCGCAAGCTGGGTACTTGTTAAAATCGGCCAACCCCAAGCCGAGAAAGGCTTTGCCCCAACTTGAAAAGCTCCATATACGAAACCTACAACTATGAAGGTAGAGGCGACTATGATCAGGCCTTCACCTATGATCTTTAGCAACCCTCGATCCTTACCTTGGGAATACCACTCCCCCTCCGTTTTCAATCGTTGAGATCTAAGATGGCCCCATTCTCCGAATATGGTAAATAGTAATCCTAGTACAAGCGTTGCCCCGACGACTGAAATCGGCAGCTCACCTTTCAGCATATGCCATAGAAATCCGAGGCTGAACATCAACAATGTTCCTACCATTGTCCAGGCATTCCAGTTCGTTCGTAACCCAATTCAATGTCTAGGTTAACAGGTTCATCTGGCAATTGACCGTTATCTACTACGCCTCCGGTTGCCGGCACAGATTGATCCACAATATCAAAACGGATGCCGTCTAGCCATACCTGACCCGGACCACTTAACAGTACGCCAAATGCAATTGCTTCGGCGTAAGGGGAAATGTCGAGCACAACCTCATATTGGCTCCACGCCGTCGTCCCCGAAATGGGACGGTCACTCATATTGTCGAAATTTAAAACCGCCTCATCTTTGCCATCTACACGCATCCATAGACCGGCCATACCCTTCACCTCTTGTGTCTTTACAAATC
>JAIRVF010000099.1 GCA_031254035.1 Paenibacillus sp. | reverse complement strand
TGCCGCTCACAAAGCTAAAGTTGATGCACGTTCCTTCTTCATCATATACTACGAATGAACTTTTCGCGGGCAGCTTCACGGTCATCGTTTTCCCTGCTGCCTTTTGCGGGATCGTAAACCATTTCGCATGCCCATTCGCTTGCAGCGTAACTTTGGACGATTGGCCTGTAGGGAGCGGCTTTACATTGGACTCGTTCACGAATAGCATTTCGGACTCTTCCATGTATTCATCGCCGCCCTCCGTATAGAAGCGAGCTTCACTTGTATCGCGGCCTGCCAGCACGGGGATCTGGATCTCATGCGCCGCTGTGTTCGGGCCTGTTATTTTTTTACCCTCCCAATAGCCAGGAAAATCTTGCTCACGAGTAATCTGGTTTATAGGGTAAGAGAAATACATCATCGAGTTGAATTTTTCGTTCACAAGATAGTACTTGACGCCTTCCCGCTTCTTCCAAGCAGAGGCGGTTTCCTTGGATAGCTTGTTATCTGCTAACTTCTCAGCGATATACTCAGACATCGCATCTTGCCCCAATCCTGGCTCCGTGCGATATGAATTCCTCTTCAAATAGGTGCGTCCATTTTTCTCGGTTACAAAGCTGAGCTTGGAGGTACCCTCTTTGTTGACAAAACTTCCATCCGCAGTGTACACATATTTCTCCTCTGGACCCTTAGCTAAGAACAATTCCCCATTCTTCGAAATGCTTAGTTTGAATTGGCTGCTGCTATCGCCATAATATCCTGCTTGCTTCATCACCTCTTGCGGCATCTTGGCCTTAACAGGTTTGCCAAATGATTTACCCGGCTTGACGGTCTTGATGACGCCCTTTTCTTTAAGTTCCGCGAGCAGCAATTCATTAGCTAACAATCGATTGGTAGAGCTACGGCCGCCGGAGGACAACACAGCCGCTGCCATTTTCTGTTCAGGAAGCACGACGATTACAGCATGCTGCAATAGCGTGTCGCCGGTTTTAGCCAAGCCCTTGATCCCATATTCATTGAATGGATATAACTTCACACTATCCCATCCGAGGCCATAATTGAACATGCTATCTGCATCCCCCGGCCACATTCCTTTTTTATATTCCTCTTGCTCCATCGTTTTGACTGCCTTGGCTGAGAGAACACCTTCGGTCCCTCCCATAAATAATTCGGAGAATCGCACCATGTCTTCTGCCGTAGAAGAGATGCCCCCCGTACCAATCATATTCTGCGACTCATTCGGAAGTTGTCCTTGATATGTAGGAAAATAAAGCCCTGCCCGCTTGATGTCTTCCCCCGGGTCTTGCGATGTCTTCGTATGATTTAACTTTAGCGGCTCTGTAAAATGTTGATGTACAAAGTCGGTAAAGCTCATGCCACTAACTTTTTCCACTATAGCCTCAGCCAGCGCAAAGCCGTCGTTGCAATATACGGAGAACGCACCTGGGTCCGCCTTTAAGCTCTGGCCGGATAATCGCTGCAACAATGTATCATGTTCATGGGTATTCTTATCCTCGAATAAAAGATCATTGCTGTAAGTGGAACCTCGCAGGCCGGAGGAATGGTTCAATAACATCCGCGGTGTAATCCGTTTGTACCGTCCATCCTTCATCTTAAAATCAGGAATATATTGGGTGATCGGCGTATCTAAATCGATCTTGCCTTCGTCCACTAGCTTCATCACTGCAACCGCCGTATACATTTTACTGACCGATCCAATGCCGTATACCGTATCTTTGGTGAGCGGCTCTTTTCCTTGCATATCGTTTTTACCGGTCTGACCGGATAAAATAATGTTCCCATTATCAATCAGTGCATATTGCACGCTGTATGCCCCATAGGACTTCGTCAGGAGTCCCGCTTTCTCCGCTGCAATCTTCGTAAGTCCTGGTTGACTTGCTACAACTGAAGTCTTATTACTTGGAGCCGCTGTCGACCCTGTTGGTAGAATCATGGGGAGTGCTAATGTAGCTGCTAGCGCCAATGCGAGTTTATTTTTCACGTGATGACTTCCTCTCTCTAACTCGGTATATGTTCAACAGATCCTAGTTTAGTTTTTTTATGATCCGCGCGAAATCGTCTATAGTCTAGTTTTAGCCTGGGCTAAAGTCTAGGGGAATCGGTGTAAAAAAAACAGCAAAGCCCGATGGACCTTACTTTTTTGCGAAGATTAAAGAAATACCCGGCTGTCACGCGCATGGGGAGACTGAGGCGGAAGCATTGAGAGAGCTTGAAGCTGTTAAACGCTATGTTTTCGAGTCATTGATCGAAATTGGCAAGTGTATCCCCGAGCCGATCTGAGAGCAAAAACGGTCGAAGAGGCCGCAAACCTTGTCGTACAAAAGAATAATACCGCTATGGCTGATACGAGTATCGCCCGGTACTAATTATTTCAATTTCTTTGCTTTTTGTTGCATCTTTAATATGTATGCATCCAGTTGCTGACTGATCCGAATCACTTCGTCATCTGTGAATTTTGATTTTTCCTCCGCTGCCTTGACTAGCATTTTCCTTAACTCATTTATTTTTTCCTCTATAGAGTTATCTATGACCGTTCACCTCGCGTACATTATCTGTTCCTTATTATTAAGTTTAATGTACGTTGCGAAGAGACACGGCTTTACTTAAAAACAATTTTAAGCAATTTTTTGTCAAAAATTGAAATAAGCACCCTTTATGGGTGCTTACACTGTTAATAAGGATGTGTAATGTCAGGAACACCAGCGACAGTAACTACGATCCCAATACATGCTACTGCAATAATAAGGGATTTGAAATAAAGGTTTTTAATTCTGTTTTTCATATTTAACCCTCCATTTCGCACCCTTTATGGGTGCTTCTACTATCAATACGGATGAATATACCCTGTGTCACCTAAAGTTGTAATTATCATTAAAGTAGCAACGTAGAAAAAAATTTGAAAACGGTTTTTTTTAATGAATTTTCTCATGCTCAACCCTCCACATTGAAGTATTTTCCAAGGCTTTCGAGCGTCGGCCCTCTGGTGTCATGTATCAATTCTCCGATTGATTTGTTTACTACTACTTCCAAACACCATTCCCCCCCTTAATTACACCATTCTACCATATATTGCCACATTATAAAATACATGTGAACTCTTCTAAGAATGATCAATTATGGTGCGAAACAATACTTTGCGGTCTAAAGCAGCTACCCTGTCACTTAGCATTTAAATAAATGTATATTATATGAAACATCCCCTATTATTGGCTGTTTATATATCAGAGCCCAAAAATAACAAAGGAGGATAGAGGTTAATCCCATTATTTTTTAAACAGTGACGCAGAAGACCTGTATACCTTTATTAAATATTGTTATCGCGAATTGGGTCCTAACCTTGGCTTTGAAATGAGATGATCTTGTGTTGAAGTATATTCTTTTATTTATTATTAACTTTATAGCAGCATACTACATCTATGATCAATCAAGCTATTTTAAACCTCTACTGCAATCTATTGTTTTATTAATTTTACTTATTATTATTGATTTAATCACGAACAGAAAAAAGAAATTATGATTTTATATGAAAATATGATGTACTTGATTATCCCCTCATAGTTGACAACAAAAAAGACCATTTGTTTAAGATGGACTTTACGTTGTTGACCAAAGGGGATTTTTCATGAAAGAAATTCATCATAAAAATAGGGTGTTTTCTTATTCCAAGCGTAAGAACTTCATTTAAGGGATTCGAATCTGCATTTCATCCAAAAGTTATCTGTACAACGTCAAAACGTTTTACGGGTAAGAGTCAGAAGGAAATTACTCAGGCGCTGATAAATCTGGAAGATAATCTATATATAACTTGGGACAACAAGAACCTGGTCGAATCCATCATAATCCTGCAGGGGTGGGAAAAACGTGACAATCCTAAGCCTACCAGCGGCAATACAGTGTCGTCGGCTTTTTTTGTCCTCCGTCGTCGTTGAACTTAAACTTGTTGCATAACGTACATCTGCAGCGTATTTTTCGATCAGCTTTTCTTTGTCTTCTTCTATCCAGTTGTCAGTTAAATGCGAACTTTACTATAACAAACTAACCCGACTATAACTCTAGAACTTCAATATAGGGTGTATTAAGTAGTTCGGGGTCAGTGTTATAAATATATCAGCGCTCAATATCTTCTTCTCGCTTACATTCGGTTTTCCTTTCAAGTCTCTCACCCGATGTATCTCCCTGTTTCATATATAAAAGCTACTTTACCGGTTTACTCACCTCGTTTAAATAAACACCAGTGCCCTAATTAATCATATGTACAAGCGTTTACATGTATTTTACGATGTGGTAATATATGGTCGAATAGTGTAATTAAGGGGGGATGGTACTTGGAAGTAGTAGTAATAAACAAATCAATCGGAGAATTGATACACGACACCAGGTGCTCACAAAATATAACACTCACACAGTTGTCGGAGCTATCTGGTATTAACAAAGGAAACCTATCAAGGATCGAAAAAGGTGATATAATCCGACCAGAATTTCAGACGGTTCTCCAATTGACAGAGGCACTAAAAATACCTTTTGAAATAATGGCAGAATATTACGTTGAATCTGAGTACAGATCGGATCATCTAATGCCTGTTTTTGAGGAAGTTCTCAAACAGGGCAGCGGTGTTGATCTAATACGAAAAGTCGCGGAAAAATATCTGGAGTCCAATGGAGATAGCTTTGAATTAACGGATAATCTTTTCCAAATAGCCCATTCCATCGAAGATAACTCAATAAAATTATCGTTGTACGACCTTGTTATTGACTACTCGCGTTTACATGGAATTATGCCTTTCATCGCCAAAGGATTGTTTCGAAAGTACATGATAGAACGGTATGATTTCAGCAAATTGAAGGATTCATACTATAGTGGAAGGTATATCTTGAATTATGTGAATTTCTTGCCACGAGATCAGCAAATTGAGTTATATTACAGACTAGGAATTCAAGCTTTCAATATAAGACTTTATAATGAAAGTATTACACACTGTAAAGGCGTACTTAAATATGATGGAGAAAACCATCATAGAATAAATGCAATTTCTGTTCTCAGAGATGCTTGCTTTAAAGCAGGGGAATTCACTGAATCCGAACTTTATTCCTTACAATACAAACAATTCAATTACCCACATACCCGTGAGAACATCATTCTTATGGATGCGCTATTTAGCGTAAGGAAAGGGAATATCGGACAAGCCATTGAAGAACTTACAGCACTCCTGGAAAATTGTAACCATGACTATGCGCTTTCAGCTACAAACCAACTTTTACAAATATACTTACAACAAGGTGATCTGGAAAAAGCGGGGACTATCATAAATAATTGCAGGGCAGATTCTTCGCTAATTAGTAATCCCTCTGTTCAAGATGAATACGCTGAGTTTCTTAGTTTCCAAGGCGAGTATTATTTAGCTGTAGGCGATTATGAAAAAAGTATTACTTGCATGTTGGAAGGGGCGTTGCATTACTCCAAAATCATCGATACTGTCAAAGAAAAAGAGTGCCTTAGTAGAGTCATGCAAATTCAATTAGGGCACAGTATCCCCTCACAATCTACATTTGAAAAACTGAATACTTATTTTACAAATGAAAAAGAAGTGGAGGGCTGAACATGAGAAAATTATTCGGAAAGTTAGGTCTTAAATCCCTTCTCTACACGGCGACATTAGTAACAATAGTAACTACATTAGCTAATGGCGGCATTAATCCTTATTAATGAAAAAGAAGCGGAGGGCTGAACATGAAAGTCGTAATTAAAAATCTGGGTTTTAAATCTCTTCTCTACGCAGCAGCCTTTGTAACAACAGTGTCTACATTAGCTGGTTCTGGTACTTTTCCATATTGATAACACAAGCACCATAAAGGATAAGCACCCATAAAGGGTGCTTATTTCTTTTTTTTTGACAAAAAATTGTTTTTACGTTAAAGCCGTATCTCTTAGCAACGTACATTAAAATTTAATAGTTAGGCATAGATAATGTACGTGAGGTGAACTATTATTGATAAGTCAATAGAGATAAAAATAGATGAGTTAAGGGAAATGCTAGTCAAGGCAGCGGAAGAAAAAACAAAATTCACGGATGACGAAGTGATACGGATCAGCAAGCTACTTGATGAATACATAGTAAAGATACAACAAAAAGCAAAGGGATTGAAATAATTCGTAATTCATTTGTCTCTTTTATTCTTTGTGATGAAGCGGATAATGATTAAATTTAAAACACCATATGAATGCTGCCATCTAGAGGTCTAGAATCAATGTATTGGAAATCAGAGGTGTATTATTGATGTATAGAGTGGCGATTTGCGATGATGAGGACAAACAAAGAGAGCTTGTTAAAGGCATCCTGATTACTTTGTCGATAAAGACCAATATAGATTTTGAAATCGAGTTATTCGGCTCGGGAGAGCAGCTGGTATCCCACTATGAGCAACATGGAACTCCATTCCACATTCTAATTTTGGATATCGAAATGGCTGGAATAAACGGGATTCAAACCGCCCAAAGGATCAGAGGGTTAAATAATCTGGATGAACAAATTATTTTTCTGACGAGCTACCCTGAATACATGGTGGAAAGTTTTGACGTCATGACATTCCAGTACTTGATTAAACCCATTGCCCCCTCCATCTTGGAGGAGAAAATCATCAAGCTATGCCAATACTTTCAAGCACAAGATAAAAAGTTTATGGTCATCAAGTCAGCCTATGAAGAAATCGTTGTAAAATACGATGACCTCATTAGTATTGAAGCTGCCAAAAGCTTAACCATCAAGAGCAAACTGCTTTTTGTTACCTCTAATCAAACCTATGAAAGTAAAGGCATCATTTCAGATTATGCTGTAGCCTTAAAAGACTGTAATTTCTTGCAAATCCATCGTTCCATTATCATTAATCTGCTTCATGTGAGGAAGTTTGCTAGTGGAGTCGTTCTCATGTCCAATGGGCTGGAGTTACCCATAGGCCGTTCCAAAATCAAAGAGGTTAAAGATGTTTACACCAAATTTATGATTATGAAGGTCGATTGATATGATTCAATATAGTTTGCCTGTTGTCCTCAGCATCATCCTTGCGTTGGGCGTTCAAATGAACTTTTTCTTCAACTCAGTTTTTGATAAATCAGCTAAAAAACAGAACCGCTTCATTTACTTCATCATCTTTGGGTTGCTCAGTTACCTATATCTAGTTATTCCCAACATTCCTGTTCTAAGTTGGTTTCTCCCCTTGTTTGTGATCTTTAGTTTGGCGCAATCCTATACCGTAGAATTAAAAACCAAGCTCGTTTTTTCTATGCTTTACGGCGTTTTAATGTCTATTGCTAATTTTATATCTCTTTATGTTATTCACGTCCTAGAATCCGTTGACTTTAATGAACCTGTAAATGAACTAATTCAAATCGCCTACATGAAGGTTATTATACTCAATTTCATCATCATGTTTGCTGTCATTCTGGTCATACGACCGCTTGCCAAACATAGAAGTTTCTCTTTGCATTATCGTTATCACTTATTATTTTTGGTTATTCCGATCATAAGTTTATACCAACTGAATGTTATCACTTATGAGAACGTCTATTCTTTCATTTCCGTCATCGGACTTCTTTTCTTGAACGTTATGATCGTCTATATTTTTGATAATATCATTGATAAATTTCAATTCATGAATGAGAATGCGCAGCTGCAGCATCAGATGGACTATCAGGATGCGAATTACGAAAAAGTCGTTCACAGCTTCAAATCCATTAAAAGAATCATTCACGATACGAATCAACAGTTTCTGTATATTGAAGAGTGCATTAAGAGAAATGAGTTAGCAGCAGCCATGGAACATATTAAGACGACATTAAATAAAGTCGAAGGAGCCTATCAACGGGTGAATACGGGGAATCTGGTTATCGATGCCCTCGTCTCAAATACGCTTAATATTGGACAAGCCAATGGCATCCGAATAGATACCAAACTTAAGCTGGGTTCGCAATCCATCCTTATTGACCGTTATGACTTATGTGTTGTCATTGGAAATATGTTAGATAACGCAATCGAAGCTTCTAAAAAAGTAAACCTTGCAGAGGATCGGTACATTCATATCAAAATACATTCTACCGAGTCTACCCTTCTCATTCACATCTTGAATCATATGGAGAATGAAGTTGCCCATCTGCACAGCCAAAAGCCAAATCCTGAATTCCATGGCATTGGATTAACAAATATAGCTAGAATCTGCGACAAGTACGGTGGTCATATGACCATTGAAACGAAACATAAAGTATTTCATAATATGGTCCTACTGCCATTCCAAACGGACAATTCTTAGACAACATGTTGTTTAGGGATTGTTTTTTTCGTTTCAGGGTGTTTTTAAATAGTTCAGCCATCTTCCTTGTATGATGAATCCAGCAAGTGAAATCCAGAAAGAATGACGAGGAGAAATGAATAATGAAGAAGATGGTTTCTGTCTTAATGACCGCTTTACTTATTGCAATACCGGTCACCCCTGCTTTGGCTCAAACGAATCATGATACCATAAAGGTAAAGGCACAGGGGCTGGCTTCGAAGATCGTGTCCGATTATGGGGCAAGTGGAATACAGTATGCGATTATGGATCATGGATCCATTGTTTTATCTGATAGCGCTGGTGTATTCGATAAAGCCACCAAGGCTCCCATAACCAAAGACACGATGTTTGGAATTGGCTCGGTAAGCAAAATGTATGTATCTGCTGCAGCCATGATGCTAGCGGATTCTAATAAAATCGATATTGATAAACCACTGACCACGTATATCAAAGACTTTAAAATGGCTGATGATCGATATAAAGAGATTACACCACGCATGTTAATGAATCATTCTTCAGGACTTTACGGTACTCACTATGGGAATGGCATGTTGTTTGATGACAATGATACGGAAAATCATGATCAATTATTGGCAAGATTACAGTCAGAAAGATTAAAATCGGACCCAGGCGAATTCTCGGTATATTGTAACGATGGTTTTCAGCTGCTTGAAATCTTGATTGAACGCGTGAGCGGGTTAAGTTATAGCGAATTCCTTGCAACCCATATTAGCAAGCCTCTTCATTTAAGCTCTACGAAAACACCGGTTGATCCATTTGATCGGGGCAGGCTCGCAAAAACCTATTTTCCTACAATGAAACAGGCTTTACCCGTTGAGAATGTCAATACGATTGGGGCAGGAGGCATCTACTCCACTGCAGAAGAATTAAATAAGTTCGCTGAAGTATTGATTGGGGATCAAACAGATATTTTATCTAAGAAATCAGCCAAGTCCATGCAAAGCCATGAGTATCGAAAAGGAGTGTGGGTTTCTGAAGAAACCAACTTCATAAATTACGGTCTGGGCTGGGATGCCGTTCGTTTAGCACCGTTTAGTGATTACGGAATAACAGCATTATCCAAAGGCGGGGATTCCGTTATGTATCACGCTTCATTGATCGCCCTTCCCGAACAGGATATTTCTATGGCTGTGCTTTCGTCGGGAGGAAGTTCTTTCGTGGATGGTTTGTTTGCATCGAATGTTTTGTTAGAATATGCAAAATCCAAAGGCATCATTAAAAAGATCCTGCCTGAAAAAACATTTAAGCCTGCCTCGAAAGTGAATATGCCATCGGATATGACTTCTTACTCTGGATTATACGGAACCGTAGGCAAAACCGTAAATCTGGAGATCAAGAATGGAGAGATTGAGTTACCCGCTATGGCAGGCTCACCGATACCGTCTCAGACCTATGTATATACCGGCAATGGACAATTCAAAAACAAAGATGGGAGTGAAACCATTAGCTTTGACCAGCAAAAGAATGGAAAAACCTATTTAAAGCTTAACACCTATATAAATCTACCCGGATTAGGTCAAGTTGGTATGACAACCTATGAATTTCAAAAGTTAGATCCCAATCCTCTAAATCAGGCGACGAAAACGGTATGGGAACATCGAAACGGGAAACAATACTACGCTTTGAATGAGAAGATATCTTCAGTCATGTATTATCTATCTTCAGAGCTGAATGTATCCATTCATGTCGATCATGGATATGCATCCGGCACTAAAATTGTTGACGAGAATAAAGCCGTAAATGTAGCTGAAATTCCTATTATGAGCGGCAGAGATGCTTTTGATTTGAATTTCTATAACGTGAACCATGCAGAGCATCTAAAGATCGATGGACGATCCTATATCAGTGAAGATGGTATTCAACCTATTGATAAAGGGAGCTCCTCGATTTGCACCATACCAGTAAGTGGTGAGGCCGTATGGTATAAGATTGATGAAAAATCAGCCAATCGAGCTATGACCGTAAAGGTTCCGGTAAGTGGAGGATTTGCCGTTTATGACGCGAAGGGAATGCTTGTGAACTTTTCAAAGGCGAGCGACAATCATTCGGTAGTACTGCCTAAAGGTGGGATGATCGTTTTTGGTGGTACTCAGGGAGATGTATTTAAAATTAATTTGAAGAATAAATAAGTATTCTGTCCCATCATTTGCATAACTTATTGATAAAAAAGCTGGTCATCATTAGATATGACCAGCTTCAAGAATTATTTTGTGCGTCTCCTAAAACAGCCTGTTGGAATCCCAGGAATTTGATTTTATTTTTGTTATTAATTATAATTAAACCGAACGGTCAGTTTTATAAAAGGAGGAGCTTATGAGCACGCCAAAAGGTCAGCAAAAGCGGGAGTTTATTTTAGAAAGGGCAAAAGATTTATTTATACAGAAAGGCTACGCGGCTACATCAATGGAGGATCTAGTTCATTTTACTGGCATAAGTAAAGGCAGCATCTATTATCATTTTGAAAATAAAGAGGACTTATTTTTCCGCCTTATAGAAAAGAATTCCCTCGAATGGGAGTCTCAATGGCGGGAGAAGGAAAAGAATTACGGCACTTTTTCCGAAAAAATTTATGGGATTACGGATCATTATGTAAGTGACTTCCAAAATCCTTTAATTAAAATTTCCGAGGAATTTTTTCTTAGTCAGCCGCAGCGAGCAGAGGATTTTAGGAATGACTTGCTCCAGTTAGTCAGGAGGCCAAGAGCCATTTATGAAGAAATCTTTACGGAGGCTGCTAAAGTTGAAGCTTTTAGCATCGACTCGCCTCGAGAATTGGCCATCATTTTTTCAGGATTGCTGGACGGTCTCGGAACTATTTATTATGAATATTCAGAAACTGAGTGCAAAAAATTTTACCATGCATCCGTCACTTGTTTGTTAAACGGAATGCTCAAAAAGTAATGTCCAAATGAAATAAATTCGGATACTCGTTTTATAAGGAGGATGCAGATGAAGGGACTCTTAGCTAATCGGCCTTTTCTGATCGTGATGCTTTCAAGTCTTGTACATAATTCGGGGATATGGATTCGGAATATGGCCTTGTTATTTTTTGTTATGGAAAAAACGCAAGGGGATCCGATTGCCGTTTCCCTGCTTACCATTGTTGAATATTTTCCGATTTTTTTATTTTCCGTTGTGGGCGGTATTTTGGCTGATCGGTGGCGGCCGAAACGGACGATGATTTGGGGCGATGTTCTAAGTTTTGCATCTATCGTGGCCATCTTGATTGTTGTTGCATCGGGATTATGGCAAGCTGTTTTTGTAACAACAGCCGTGTCTGCTATCGCCTCTCAGTTTTCCCAACCGTCTTCCATGAAAATTATTAAGCACCATGTTCCCGAAGAGCATATTCAAATCGCTATGGGTCTAAATCAAACCATCATGTCCTTGTTTATTATTGTTGGTCCCGTCATAGGGACATCCATCTACCAGTTGTTTGGAGTTGAATATTCTCTCCTCAGTCTGCTTGTCTTATTCACGCTTTCCGCAGTCATCCTCAGTTTTCTTCCTAGCTCCCAGTTTACGCGAGAAGTTGAGAAGACAAGTATTCTTCAAGACATTAAATCCGGATTTCAATACGTGAAGTTGCATCGGCATTTAAAGACTCTGATGCTCATGTTCTCAGTGCTAGCTTTTGGCATTGGATTGATTCAGCCTCTAGATGTGTTTATTATTACGGATCGTTTGGGCATTGCAAAAGAAAATCTCCAGTGGTTTACCGCCCTAGCAGGCGTAGGAACTTTATTTGGAGCTATTATATCGGCCGCCGTTTTCAAGCGTATCAACGGACGTCTGACCATTTTCACAGGACTAGCTTTTCTTGGTGCAGCAACGATTGTCGAAGTGTTGTCGATCTGGCCGATATTAACCGGAAGCATGCGTTTTACTACAGGGATTTTTATGGCTTTTGTACAAACGATTCTATCTACCCTAATGATTACTACGGTTGAAGAGCGTTACATTGGCCGTATCAACGGGCTCATAACTCCATTGTTCACCGGATTTTTGCTTATAGGAACAAGTATTTCCGGTGTTTATTTGGCCAATACATCGTTGATTACGGTCTTTATTACTGCAGGTGTCATCTTTGTATTGGCTGCGTGTGTCAGTTTGAAGTTTTCATTCTCCTCATCCACAAAATCCAATACCATATCTACGATCGATAACTAGTTTTTTTAGAAAAAATCATGTAACAACAGCATCTCTCTCGTGACTAGACTTACACCAGCTGGAAGATGCGTGCTTGGCTTGGTACGTGGCATGAAAAGCTTTGGTACATTCGTCATTCGTATATCAAAAGACCGTCAATAGACGGTCTTTTTTTGGTGCTTGAGCATTTTGCATAATTCCGTGGTTGGACATTAGACAGGAAAATAGACTTCCTTGTAGAATATACAATATGGCTTCCTTCCATCACTTGGGTTTTTGGTTTGGTCATGCCATCTAATTTTTTTAAGGGAATGAGAATATGCCTCAAATTATCGCATTAGAATTAGACAATAAGCTTAACTCCGATACCTTTCGTATATTGCTGGAACATCTCCCAGTGGAGAAACAAGCTAAGATTAATCGTTTCCGGCAATACGAAGATGCGTTAAGGACACTATTCGGTGAATTGTTAGTTCGAGTATCCATAATGGACATGCATGGACTTACGAATGATAACATCCAGTTTCATACTAATCGTTACGGTAAGCCATTTCTAGTACATCCTGATACATTCCATTTTAATATATCCCATTCCGGCCATTGGATTGTACTTGCCATCGATTCGAGCCCAGTAGGCATCGATATTGAAAAAATTCAACCTATAGATCTTTCAATAGCTGAAAGATTTTTCTCAAAAAACGAGCATGCCGATCTAATTAAAAAACCTCCGAATGCGCAATTATCATATTTTTATGACTTGTGGTCCCTTAAAGAGAGTTATATCAAATATATCGGAAAAGGGTTATCTCAAGATCTAAAATCGTTTAGTATCCGTTGTGACAATGGAATATTTAAACTTACTTCTCAAGAAGAGATGCCTCGTTGCTTTTTCACTCAATACGATATCGATCCGGATTACAAACTATCATTATGTACGTTATATAAAAACTCGCCTTCTACTATATTGATAAAATCATGTGATGAGCTTATTAAAGAATTTCTAGCAAAAAAATAGTACATATAAAGAAAAGGTGTCCATACTTTCCCCGTCAAGAGGCAGTACTGACACCTTGGTTTCGTTTACTTATTCCGATAATTTGTCTGTCTATAGCCTAATTTTGTTTTTTCTTGCGGCGTTTTTTTCTTCGACTAGTCGATAAACCATCAACTTTTCCTGTTCTCTCCCGACAACATGACATACGGGACCTTTCTATTCCTTACCAACCTGAAAAGCGTGTATGAAGCCAAACAAGATCATCGCGTTGACTTTTGGAAAACATGGATTGGGGTGCAACATGCAACCACACATTCTAATGAACTTCAACCATCTGGTTCCAAGGTACTGTCCGTAAAAGAATCTTCCCCAGCCTCGATTGCTGGTGTGCGTCCCGAAGATATCATTTTGAAAGTAAACAGCGAAACGATTTCAAGTTATTCAGACTTAGAAGCAACTATACATAAACACCGGATAGGTGACCAAGTGACCCTCACCATCTGGAGAGCTGGCGATACGCTGCAGCTTCCTTGCAACATAGCCCCTTATCCTATCCCCTATAGTGCATAGTCAAAAAAAATGAGCATATCACTTGTTTCTAAGCGATATGCTCACTCCTCTTACTATCGTGACACAGGTCATACTTCGTATTCGTCGTGTAATCGCGACCACGTGTATGGAGATGTTTGCGGCCACCCTTCAGGTGAATCCTCCCAATCCTCCTGACGACCATAAGGCGTCAGATCGAGGAAATTGAAATCAGCCCTGATCCTGTCTACACCGCGTCCCGTCGTATAATAGGTTCGGAATACATTATCGTCATTACGGAGGAAGATACTCAAACCAAATCCATGACCTGCACCGCAGTCGATATTGAAATTGTCGCCGTTGGAGGAATACCAAGGGATCGTCCAACCCATGCGCTCTCGAAAAGGTTCAATCTGTGTAAGGGGTGCTGGCGAAACGAGGACGAAGGAAGTATCACGGGCGTGCAGATGAGCTAGGTGGCCAATGTTGTCAATAAAGGATGAGCAGCCGCGGCAGCGCTGGTCGGAGCCTGGAGCCATCATGAAGTGATAGACGATGAGTTGCCGACGTCCGTCGAAAAGATCAAGCAGACTTGCTGTGCTGTTCGGTCCCTCGAACACGTAATCTCTTTCAATTCGCACCATCGGCAGCCTTCTGCGCTCCGCAGCAAGTGCGTCTAACTTGCGGGTGAGTTCCTTTTCTCTGACGAGCAATTTTTGACGAGCAACCTGCCACTCTTCTTCTGAAACGATCTGAGGCATTGAAGAAATACTCATATCATTCATTCCTCCTTACGCGTTTTGGGAATTTTATACATACTGCAATGACCCCAGTATACGACTATCACTTTCATAATGCAAGTGGGATTGCCCCTATTATGCAAGTATGATACATTGGTCTTATGAAACGTTCAGATCCTAAATCACACTGCCCGATTAATTTTTCTTTAGAATCTTTTGGCGATAACTGGTCTTTGCTAATTATCCGAGACATCATATATTTCGGAAAGAACACCTACGGGGAGTTCATGGAGTCTGATGAGAGAATTTCATCAAATATACTGGCCAGCCGCCTGGCTCAGTTAGAGTTGAAAGGCATTCTCGATAAAAAGCCCCACGCTACAGATAAGCGCAAAGAGGTTTATTTTCTTTCGGACAAAGGCTTAGACTTAATACCACTATTGCTTGAATTAGCCGATTGGGGTGCCCAGCACGACGCTGAGACTGATGCGCCGCAGAATTGGATTTCCGCGGTGAAAGCCGATCGAGAATCGATGATACGTCTTATTCGCGATACTGTTCAGGGCGGCGGTTCCGTTTTCTCTGGTCCGAATAGTGTTGTAAGTAAATTAGGTATCACAATTAAACGTGAACGATTGTAAAATGGACAAGAGCAGATGCCGCGGCAGCCTGCTCTTGTCCATTTTGGGATAAAGTACAACGATCCGTTGATTGCATCTTTCCGGCTGATATGATGATCGTTTGCAAAAAAATAAGAAAAGAACCGAACCATTTTTCGATAGAGAGGCAATATAGTGTGTAAGCAGCTTACAGGAGGGCCCTCTGATGCAGAATGAAGTTATGTACCAATTACTCAAAAAGATGAAGGAAGGTGATCAACAAGCGTTTCATGCGATGTATGATGCTACCTATCAGGATGTCTACCGTACAGTCTCCTTTCTGGTGGATCATCAGCAAGATCGGGAAGATGTCATGAATGAGATCTATATGCAAATGTGGCTCTCACTTGATAACTACGATATGAACCGTCCTTTCCACTTCTGGCTGCACGGCTTGGTCATCCGCCAAGTGCAAAGGTTTCGGGTCAAGAGTTGGAGGAGATTCCGAATTTTTGAACGCATCCGCGCCTTCACTCGGGAAGAGACATATTGGGATCAACATACTGCGCTGGATGGGACGGACCAAATGATATCGCAGTCCATACGGAAACTGACCGACAAACAGCGGGCAGTGATTATCTTCCGCTTTTTTCACGACTATACTCTTGAGGAAATTGCAACGTTGCTCGATATTCCGCTGGGTACAGTCAAATCCAGATATCATGCCGGCCTTGAGGCGCTTCGAAAATACTTATGGAATCTCCCCCCGGAAAGGATGGAAAAGATCAATGACTATTGAACGCGAAATCCGTGAACATCTGCGCAAAGAGGCAGAAACCATGGAATGCCCCCCCGCCATTTCCAAACGAATAGAACAATCATATTCTCAATATTTACAACCAAAAAGGAGCGAGAAACCTATGAAAAAACGATTAGTTGGTGGTATTGTTGCTATTGCCCTTTTGATTCCAACCGCAGCATTTGCGGCTCCTACCCTGATTGACATGCTGACTAGAACACCAATGACGTCTGAACAAGTCAAAGTGGATGAGGCCTCCAAACCAGCACTTGAGAAACTGTATAGCGCTTTTCCCGAAACAAAATCATTTGAGATTATCGATGCAAGCTACCTTGGAGGAGACACCACGAATTCAACCAACAAAGAAGCGATCCAAACAAACTTCGCACTCCAGGAAAAAGGCGGCACCGGCAAAAAGATTAGCCTTGATATCAGTGCTGCGGGTAAGATTGACAGCGTGATTCAAGAGAATTGGGAGCCAAAGGAGAAACCAGTCAGTTTCTTAACCGATCAAGAAATCAAAGCGAAGACAGATATTCTGATTAATAAAATGTATGGTAGTATTGATCATTACCAGTTTAGTATGGAGCAAATGGATAATGCGAATCAAAAAACGTTTATTTTGAGTTACATCAAAAAGGGATCACAGGGACCATTTTACCAAGCATTTATTCATGGCAATACCATCAGTGTTTCACTGATCCAAGGTGTGACTACACCTTCAAACATTAAAGTAGACGGTTTCTTCTCTACAAATGGTAAGCCTGATTATACTGCTGATTCCTTCTTAAACGACGACAAACTGTTTTCCTTACTAAACATGAGCCCAGCAGAATTAAAACAAGAACTAGGAAAAGGTAAATCTGTTGTGGAGGTTGCAGCCTCTAAAAATGTCGCTAAACAACAAGTTATTGATGTCATTGCAAAAACACAGGCTGAGAAACAAGCTAATGGTGCTGTTTCAAAGAAACAAATGGAACAACTGTCAAAAGCCGTTGAACCAAAAGTATTGCACGTGATTGAACATAAAACTGAAACACCATGGTAAAACGAACAAGTCAAGGTAGATGAGGTATCCTTTGATTCATCAGAAATTGCGAGGATGTACGCATCTATATCGAGATATGTAAAAAGTAATAAGTGGCCGGTATCCTTCGTACAGGAAACCGGCCATTTTCAGATCAAATATGGCTTAACGCACAAATAGGCACGATCAAGAAAGTGGCTGTTATTTTTTTGATCGGGCCTTAAACTATGCCATCATGTTGTTTGACTATACTTTTCTAGATCACGTTCCACCATCATTTCCACTAACTCTTGGAAGGGAATCTTAGGCTCCCATCCTAGTTCTTTTTTTGCCTTCTCGGGATTTCCGAGGAGCAAATCTACTTCTGCCGGCCTCATAAATGCAGGGTCCTGGACAACGTAATCTTCCCATTCCAATCCAACATGACTAAAGGCGGCTTCAACAAGATCACGGACGGTATGAGTCTCCCCCGTTGCCACTACAAAATCGTCCGGCTTTTCCTGCTGAAGCATGAGCCACATTGCTTTTACATAATCACCTGCAAAACCCCAATCCCGCTTGGCATCAAGATTTCCTAGGCGAAGCTCCGTTTGTAGGCCAAGTTTAATTCTCGCTACAGCATCCGTGACTTTCCGTGTCACAAATTGTATCCCTCTGCGCGGTGATTCATGGTTAAATAAAATCCCCGAACAGGCAAATAAGTCATAGCTCTCGCGGTAATTTATAGTAATCCAATGTCCATATACTTTCGCAACACCATATGGACTTCGGGGGTAAAATGGAGTGGTTTCCTTTTGAGGTGTTTCGATCACCCTGCCAAACATTTCAGAACTTGAAGCCTGATAAAACTTAGCATCCGGCTTAACTTGCTTAACTGCTTCCAGCATTCTAAGTGTACCAAGCCCCGTAACCTCTGCCGTATACACAGGTTGGGGCCATGAGTCTGCAACAAAGGATTGGGCACCAAGGTTATAAACTTCATCTGGGTCAGAATGTTTCACAGCCTGGATGAGTGATGATAAATCATCCAAATCACCGGAAATAAACTCAATTTCCTTTTGTATATGTTTAATATTTTCAACATTTTCTGTTGATGTTCTTCTTTTTAAACCATAAACCTTATACCCTTTCTCGAGAAGAAGTTCAGCCAAATATGAACCATCCTGGCCAGTTATACCCGTTATTAGCGTTCTTTTCATGGATGTCCTCCCTTAATTTTAGCTAACCTCAGGAAAAAGTAAGATTTCCATAGTCACGACGGTTGTCGATATACTGGGGAATACCTAACTTTCTTAATACATCGCTAAAGATGACATAATCATATCGGGCACTTCCATCGTCATAGCTAACTTGATCCAGTACTTCATTACGCACCAAGTAGGTGCAATGAATAACTTCTACTTCAATTAATCCTTTAATACGTCCATAAAAAATATCGAAATAATAATTGGATTGTTTATAATACCCATTTTCATCCGTAACGTAATGATAGTTCGCATAAAGACTAGTTGAAGAATCGCTATTTTTTAAGAGTGGTCCGATCACAGGCAGATTCGTATGGAGTAGGATTTCGAGTGTTTCTGGAATGATGAAGTTATCACAATCGACAACGAAATAGTGGGTCCCTCTTTTAAGAGCCCATTCTATGGATTCTTGACGCAAACGACACAATACTTCTAATTTTAGTGAATTCCAATCATGTGGAGCATAGTCCTGAACCGGTTCTTCTACATCACTTGCATCGTAAACTATTTCGGAATACTTATCTTTCACTTTTTCAATCCAATTTTCAAGAACTTCTGCAGTATGATCGTTATTATTATTTGTACGTATATAAAGCTTGATTTTAGAAGCAGGGTAGGTTTGTTTTTCAATTAAATCAAGATACTTTGGCAAAACATGTGCTTTATCCTTAGCAAGGATCGCAATGGTGACAAATTCCGAAGATTCAGCCACAATAAATCCCCTTTCTTACTGACTTATCATTTTGAATTTTTTACAATGAGCTTCAATGTCTTCCCATTTCATAAAGATACAAACGATATCTTCCTCAATGAGTTCTGTCCCTGCCTGTACTTCGATAAACTCTAAGTCTGTTATAGCTTTCATGCCATGTAACGCTCCTGCTGGGATTTGTAACACGTCACCCTCTTGAACTTCAAGGATCTGCCCATTTAATACAAATAATCCTTTACCCTTGATAATGGTCCAAACTTCACTGCGAAGGTCATGCTTTTGATAACTGAGATGTTTGCCTGCAATGACTCCAATTCTTTTCGTTAACACTTCTTTATCATTACATTTCGAAAAATCTAATACGCGATACCAACCCCAACTTCGTTCTTCATACATCGGTCTATTTTCGAACTGATTCGCTATTTCTTTCACTCGCGTGCTTTCTTTTTTATCCGAAACAAGAATTCCATCAGGACTTACAGCTACGATTAAATCAGATAAACCTAATACCGAAACAGGAATATCTAGTTCATTGATGATATGCACATTTTTACAATCAGAACTCATAATCCCCTTGCCAACTATAGATGCGTCCATTTCTTCTGTAAGGGTATTCCATGTACCAAGATCTTTCCATTCACCATCATAGGAAACTACAGCAATATTCTTTGTATTTTCAACAATTTCATAATCAAAACTCCTTGCTGGTAAATGAGAATATGTTTGTAACAAATCAGCGTAACTTAAGGTTATTCCACGTTCTTTCAAACGATTTAAAACATAATCTAATTTAAATGCAAAGACCCCGCTATTCCATAGACCTCCTTCAGAAATTAGTTGTTTCGCCTGCCCAGAAGTCGGCTTTTCTTTAAAACAACGAACAGCCTGAACATTGTTATCTTGTTCTGGCTTGCCCACATCAGAGGGAACAATGTAGCCATATTTTTCTGATGGAAAAGTAGGATTGATTCCAATTAATGCAAGATCAGCATTGGAATGCTGTAAGATTTTTTCTGAATTTTTTACATATTGAAAAAACTCATCTTCTACATAGGCATCAACAGGCATCACGACTACAATTTCATCTTCCGTTACATTTTTAACTGAATATAAATATAGCGATGCTAACGCAATTGCTGGATAAGTATCTCTCCTACAAGGCTCAATAACTAAAGGGATGCTAGTTCCTATTTGACTATAAATCATATCAATCTGTGATTTACTTGTAGATACAACCGTACTTCCCGATAGATTTGTCCTTTGAAGCTGCTGCCATGTTCGTTGAAGCATAGAAATGGGTCTATTCAGCTTTTTATCTGAAGGCAATAACTTTAAAAATTGTTTGGAGCGTGAATCGTTGGATAAAGGCCAAAGACGTTTTCCTGAACCACCGGATAATAATATAAGATGCAGAGTTTAACACCTCTCTTTAAGCGCAACATGGGTATAACCTAATGGGGAAATAAAAAACGAAGCCCATTGAAGTTTTGATATCTTATGCAAACTGGATAATGGGGGTGCCCAAAATTGGGGTAATTTTTTTTAGATATAACGACTAACAAACGAAATCCCTCGCGAAAATCATTCGCTATATGGAGCCTTTTTGGGCGAGTACATTGGTGGCATAGAATAAAAAAGAACAGCCCCAAATTCCTGACTGTTCTTACTATAATCTCTAGTTATCCAATATACATTCAACCCAAGATGGCATGGAGTCTGAACGATAGGTTTCCCGCTTCCATTGTTCCCAGCAAAAATATACATCATCGGTGATAATTCATACATGAGGGGAGTCCTGCTCCGTAACAGGAATGATATGACCGTCACTATATTCTTTTACAATCTGGCCTTCTTCTGTCTTATAAACAATATATGTTTCGTTAGCCTTGGCATCCAGCTTAGCACGATCTCCAGTGAGTTTGATCAGCTTTTGCAAATCTTTTATTTGGTTCATGCGTTTCACCATCCCATCACCTAAATTCGGTTATTTCGATTATAACACAAGAGAACCTGCAGGTTCCCATGCCTAATGTTAGCCTTTCTATCTTTACGAATAAGCGATGGCAGTAAAGATTCAGATAAAACATTGTTTACCACCAGATGCTGCAGTTGGTGTGCTAAGCTGTATTTATAGCTTGATTTTTTTCTCTGCCATTGATTTCTGATAAGGAGCGTCTAAAGTATGAACTTACATATCACAAATGAAGCAAATGAGGACGGCAAAAATTACATAAGAAACAAGATGTTCGAATTCAATTCGATGCATTTCCCTGATCGATGTTACCTACACCCCAGCATAAGAATGCAACCCGGCAATAATTAAATTGATGCCGATCAAAGTAAACATGACGACGATATAGCCGATAACGGCCAACCACGCTGAACGAAGCCCATGCCAGCTTCTGGACAACCGCAAATGCAAATATGCGCTGTAGAACAACCAAGTGATCAGAGCCCATACTTCCTTTGGATCCCATGCCCAAAATCGGCCCCAAGCAACACTGGCCCAGATCATGGCGAAAATAAGTGCACCTAAAGTGTACACCGGGAAACCAAGAGCGATGGCCCGGTAACTGATTTCATCCAAATGATTAGGATCGATTCTCTTCAAGGACGGATGGAGCACCGCTCCAATCGGTTTGCGCAATAAGAATCTTATTATTCCGTAAAGCAACGATCCGCTCAGAAATGACCATACGACCGTATTCCATTTACGTGCGGCATCGACTCCTTTCATCCATGCAGGTGTTTCAAAAACAGCGTTTTTTAAACCAAGGAAAGAATCCATATGTACGACTTCGCTATTATAAGGTTTAAAAATTGGAGGCATCTTGTAAATGACAGAATGTTCCGAAACGGACGCTTGTCCTTCGGCAGCTGCCATTTCATTTCTATGCAAAAATTCCGCTTCATATCCAATTCCCCGAAAAACAAAGACGGTACCGATGAAAGCAACAACGACTACGACAAAATAAATCGTCACTTCAAGCCAGCGCTGCATGCGTTTATCCCGTTTCGATTCCCCTTGGAAATCAATCACGCGAATCAGATACATGAACCCTGCCACGGACCCGACAGCAAAGAATGCGCTGCCAAGAGCAGCCATCGTAACATGAATGCCGAGCCAGACTGATTTTAATGCAGGAATGATCGGCTGAACTTCTTGTGGAAAAACGGCGGCGTAAGCATCGATGATGATGGTAAGCGGCAAAGTAAATAACCCAAGAATGGAGGAACGATAGATAGCGGTAATGATGATGAAGACAAGCATAATAACCAGCGCCAAAAAAGCCATAAATTCATACATATTGCTTGTTGGCACATGTCCTGCACCAACCCAGCGGGTAAAGAAATAAATGATATGACACATAAAACCTAGCACGGAGATGACAAAGGCTATCTTTCCCCAACGCTTCATATGAAGTTCCGGATCGCGGTTCCTCCACTTTTTCCCTCCGGATGCAATCATATAGAATATAAATCCAAAACAGTACAGGAAGAAAGCAGTTATAAATGCATATCTGCTTATATTCAGCACATCCACGATTTGTCACTCCTTAGCGAAATAATGAACGTTATTCCTTTTAAACAAAAAATTGGCTTTTTTTTAAAACTAACTTCAATTATAGATGCGTTTAATTGCCAAATGTCTACATTTTTAAATAATAATTATGAACAATGTGTGTCATATATTAGATATTCTCCCATGCTTCATTTCTGGCTTTTACCATATTAAAGACGTCCACACAAAAAGCAGCCATCCCTTGCCCTCCCGGAATGGCTGCTTCATTATTCTTCCCACTGCAAGTCCCCTTGTAGTTTATTCATTGATAAACCCGCTTTGCTACGGTGAGCCCGTTTTCAGTAATCATAATCTTGGAAATTGTCCAAATCATGCAGATCATGGCCGTAACTAGCATCCATATTATAGATCGTGCCCCACTTACTTAAACCCCGTAAAAGCCGATCCCGATTGCATATAGTATTTTTGACCGAAGAAATAGAGCAAGATCATCGGAATCGCCATAATCGTCGACGCGGCCATCAGCCTCTCCCATTGCGCCCCGTGATCTTGCTGGAAACCCTGCAGACCGAGCGTAAGCGTCCATTTGGCGGCATCGTTCAAGTAAATCAAAGGTCCCATAAAGTCGGTATAAGCACCCACGAAGGTAAACAAGGCAACGGTCGCTAACGCAGGCTTCAATGTAGGCAGAATGATTTGCGCGTAGATCCTGAATTCCGACGCCCCGTCCATTTTTGCTGCTTCAGACAGCTCTTTGGGAATGCCTAAGAGAAACTGCCGCAATAGGAAAATATAGAATGGCGCACCGAAAAAAGCCCCAATCGTAAGCGGTAGAATGGTGTTGATCCATCCGAGCTTTGCAAAAATAATGTATTGCGGAATCAGCTGTACCTGCGACGGCAGAATCATTGTTGCCAGGACGATTGCGAAAATTATTTTGCTTCCCATCCACGGGATTCGAGAGATCGAATAGGCAACGAGCGGAGCGGCAAACAATTGTCCAATGATACATACCACACAAATAATGAGCGTGTTCAGCATGTAGTGGCCAAACGGCACGGTTTCAAATGCGGCCTTGTAATTCGACCAGTGAAAAGATGCCGGAATGATCCGCGGTGGCAGCTCGAAAATTTCATTCGACGACTTGAGCGAGGTGAACACAAGCCATACGAAAGGAAATAGAAAAAATACAGAAAACAGGATTAACATTGTGTGCGGAAAAATTTTCGTTCGAAGCAGTTTTGCAGCACTCATCCGCTATTCACCTCCGTAATAGACCCAGCGTCTGGATGTTTTCAGCACCAGCAGCGTAATCAACATGACAATAATGAACAGGATCCAGGCAAGCGCCGAAGCGTAGCCCATCTTCAAATTCATGAAGGCTTCCTGATACAGATTAACAGCGTAAAATAATAACGATTGCCCGGGTCCGCCAAGGGAGTTGTCTGATTTTCCTCCCGCGAGAATATAAGATTCCGTAAAAATTTGAAACGCGCCGATCAAACCCATAATGAGCTGGAATAAAATAATCGGCGACAGCGCCGGGACTGTAATTTTCCAAAACCGATACCACCAGTTGGCCCCATCGACCTGTGCCGCTTCGTAATAGGTTTGCGGAACACCTTGCAGAGCTGCCAGAAAAATTAGCGAACCCGCTCCGGAGCCCCAAAGTCCCATTAGAATCAGGGAAGGTTTGGTGAATTGAGGGTCCAGCAGCCAAGCCGGATCGGGAAGGCCTACCCAGCGCAGAAAAATGTTGACGAAGCCGAAGTCTGGATTCAGCATCCATGTCCACAGCAGGGCGCTCGCGACACCAGGTATAACCGCAGGCAGATAATATAATGTGCAATAATAATTGATGCCTTTGACTTTGAAGTTCAGCAGCATGGCAATGAGTAAAGAGCTGAACAGCGTGATAGGAACGGATATAAACGCCATAAACAACGTATTGCTGATCGATTTATAAAAGTTGTGATCTTTCATGATTGCCTTGTAATTGTCTATGCCCACCCATCTCGGGGGATTAAATAGATCATATTCCGTCAAACTGAAGTATAGAGAGCTGAAGAAAGGATATACGGTAAAAATCAGGAACCCGATGATCCATGGGGAAGCGAAGATAAGTCCCAGCCAAAAGTAATGCCATTCCCTTCTCGTCCAACCTTTTCTCCTTAAAGAAACTTTGCCGGAGATGGATTCTCTCATCAATCCGTCCTCCTCCTGATAGATTGGATCTAACCCGGTCCTAAGCGGCTGAGCTAGATCCTTATGTCGGATTATTTGACTAGAGGCTGAATCTTATCTTTTACCCTTTTCAATCCTTCATCCACGCTGACTTCTCCACGCAGAATCGCATTGTATTGTGTCGAGAACTCCGTCATATACTCCGACGAAAATGTTGTGGCCGGGAAGGAATGCAGATTCGGACTCGAAGCATATTGCAAAAACTCCTGGAAGCCAGACACATCCTTGTAAATTTCATTGGTTTGCAGCGAAGTTCTGGTCGGCAAATTGCCGAGGGCCGCGGTAAACTCCGCCATTTGCTCTGGTTCCGTAATCCATTTCAGGAATTTCCATGATTCGTCCGGGTGTTTTACGCCTTTAGGAATATAAAATACGCTAGTGGATACGTTGCCCGGATTTTTAAGATTTGGATTGTTTTCATCGTAAGGAATTGGCGCAATACCGTATTTTAAGTTTGGTGCGAACTGTTTGATGAATGTCGGCAGCCATTCGCCGTCGAGCGTCATCGCATACCTGCCTGTGAAGAAAGGATTCTGAGGCGACATGTACTGGCCCAGTCCAGACGCGAACCGATCCAGCTCCTTGGATCCGAACTGATCCCAAATTCCCTTTCCGAACTCGATGGCTGATTTAACACCCGCATTATCCGGAGTCACCTGCTTTTTGTCCGCATCATAATAAGTACCGCCATAGGCGTAACTGAACGTAAAGGCATCAACCCCCGGCCATAGGCCAAGCTACTGAAGTTTTCCTCCATTCTCTTTGACACTTAGCTTCGTGATGTATTCTTTGAGCTGACCCATCGTTTCCGGAGGACCATTCAGGCCTGCTTTTTCCAGCAGATCTTTGTTATAAAACAGCATCGATACGTGCATGGCAATCGGAATGGCATATGTCTTCCCATTGGATTGGGAGGAACTGAGAGCAGCGGGCACAAAATCGCCCAAATCAACGTTATCCTTCTTGATGAAATCATCCAGCGGCATCATGGCGCCCCGTTCTCCCCACGGTACGACATCCTGACCGAAGTTCGACGCGACATCAGGAGGATTGCCTCCCGTAATGGCCGTCAGCTGCTTCTGGTAATCGCTTTGCGACAACCCTTTCACCTTAATATCGGGGTTGGCATCATTCCACTTCTTGATCAATTTTTCGAGCGCTTCCCCTTCTGGACCGGTCCATCCGTACCAAAAGCTAAGCTCAACAGGCTCTTTTTTGGAATCTCCGCCTTTCGTTTCGCCGCTTTCCTTTCCGGGGCTTGGTGTATCCTTACCACTGCAGCCGGATAAAATCACAAGCAAAAAAACAAAGATTAGCCCCCATAAACTCCCTTTTCGCATCATGTCACTTCCCTCCTTAAATCTGGACAGCAACATCAACGAAGCATGTTTGCTGCCATCAACTATCCCATATGTTAGCATGTAAGCGTTTTAGTTAATTTCACTTTTGTATCTTAAAGTTGGACTATCGTTAAAAGTTTAGGGCTGCTTGTTCATGGCCTGTTTTCGGAATTGATTGGGAGAAATGCCTGTGTACTTTTTGAAAATCCTGCAGAAATAAGCCAGCTCATTAAACCCTGTGGCATAACATACCTCCGTGACCGACAGTGACGGACGCTGCAGCAGTACAAGCGCGTTTGCGATGCGCAAATCAACAAGATAGCGGTTGAAGGTCTTGCCTGTCCACTCTTTAAACAGCCTGCAAATCGTCGGCTTCGACATATTGGATATGGCGCAAATATGCTCCAGCTTGATGTCCTCATGCGCGTTTTGATCGATATATTCGACCACTTTATTCATCGTGTCTCGATACCTTTCGATTTTTTGAAATCCGGCTTTTACAAGTTCCCCGTTCACCTGGCGAATAATGATCAATAACAGCTGCAGCAGACTCGCTTTCAGCGCGATTGGAAAAAACGGCGTCCGTTCCTCATATTCGGTCAGCATGTCCTGAAGCAAATTGCGGATTTTCCCATCCGTTACTCCATCAAACACAATCTGCGAATGACGAGAGCAGTCCGGATTTAAGAAGTGCTTCAAATAGTTGAAGTCAAAAAACGTTTGCTCCCCTATGGAGTCGTCAAAACGCTCGTTGATGAAGGACGGCATAAATTCGCAACCTAAAATTTCAACCTTCTCTTTTTCGAACGCCTGAATGCGGTGCATCGTAAAGGGGGGCACAAGAAACAGATCCCCTTTTTTGATCTGGTATTGCCGTGTGCCGAACGTGTGCAGAAATTCCCCTTTGGATACGTACCAGATCTGAAAATAGTCATGAAAATGGGTGGACAAACTGACAAGGGAATCCATGCGATACATCTTGCAATGCAAATCTTCCAGCATCTCCAGCTTGGAGTTAAAGTAGATCACCCCTAAGCGTGTCAATTGATCGATATCGAGCTTTTTCATCTCAAATCACTCCTCTATATATCCCCTTTTTCGTAACACCTGCATTTCGTTTGCCATTCGTCTGCCATTCGTCTGTGGTTTACAACTCGTTACGTTAGTACAATCATTCCTTTCGGGAATCGAATAAAATTGAACCTTGAAATTCACAAAAATACGGGGAGTTGAGCCTGTATGGCATCGAAAATCACTTATTTGGATGGTTTAAGAGGGTTGGCGGCTTGTGTGGTCGTTGTTTCTCATTTTTTTCAGGTGTTTGCGCCTTCTGTCTTTGAAGGAAAACCGGAGATTGTCCACTTCGGCTTTGAAAGCTTTGTGGCACGGACACCGCTGAACCTATTGTTCAACGGCAATTTTTCTGTCTGCGTCTTTTTCGTATTGAGCGGTTTTGTGCTGAGCTGGCGGTATTTTCAGACGAAAGATAAGATACATATTTACTCCTCCGCGCTGCGTCGATATTTACGATTAGCCGTACCGGCTACCCTGTCCGTCGTATTTGCCTATGGGGTCATGCTGCTTGGTCTGGGGTATTTTGACGATATTCGCCAAACGACGTTGTCTTCGATGCCTGATCCGTTTTTGGCCAGCTCCAATCTCCCCGTCATGATTCAAGAGGCCCTATTCCACACGTTCTTTCATTATGGATCCGCTTACAATCCAGTGTTGTGGACCATGACTTATGAGTTGTTCGGCTCCTTCCTCATCTTTGGATTTCTTTTGACTGTCGGCAGATTCAGACTTCGGTTCATCGCATATGCGATTCTCGCCGTGCTGCTTATTGATTCGTATTATTTAGGTTTCGTGCTTGGCATGGTGCTCAGCGATCTGAGGTACAGTGGCCGAAATTGGCTGGCGGTCATTCAGCGACCTTGGATCACCCCCCTTCTTCTTTGCGTAGGGTTATATCTCGGCTCCTATCCTTATGTGGGTATCGAGAACAGCGTATATTCCTTCTTGGTTTGGAAGAGTTCGTCCTTTTCGTTTTTTGTGTTCTACCATACGCTAGGCGCATTTTTCACCTTCACGGCCCTTCTGAATTCTGCTCGCCTCCAATCGCTTTTTAGCCGAAAACTGTTCTCCTATCTTGGTAAAATATCGTTCTCCTTATATCTGCTCCACTTTACGATAATCTGTTCGCTCGGATCTTACATTTTCTATCAATTACACCCCCTATTCTCGTACGGATTGAGCGTTACCCTCACTGTTATACTAACAACCCCCTTCATCTTTGCATTAGCCCATTTGTTCTATCTTTTCGTCGATGCGAAAACCCTTTCGATCCTCGGTCAGTGGAGCAAGCGAATCTTCGATCCTATCGTTCAAAAAAGGACACGCAGCATGCAGATGGAGAAAACAAAAAGCGTGTGAGAATACAAAAAGCATGTGAAAAACACAAAAAGGCCATTCCCGATCATGCCGGAAATGGCTGCTTTACTATTTGTGCCGCTAAAAAACTTTCGACCAAAGAATCACGCCGATCTTTCAGCGCTCCAGATGGGTCGTGTATCCAAAAGCTTGCAATTGTGCATCCTTTTTACGCTATATATTTGTTTTTAGGAGAATTGTTGCGATTGTGCATTTATTTTGCTCTTCAATGTGACTTTTAGGCGATTCAAATGAAAAAGGATGCACTTTCGCAACTTTTTCCCTGAAAACCATTGAATAATATAGTTAAGAGTCAGTACTTGAGACTGGCCTTAATGAAACACTTTATCAGGTAACGATTGTTCTTATTTATCAACGATGCAATTTAACATAGCCAAAGACTTACAAAGGCCCGTCAGGACTGTACTCCCTGCCGAGCTTTTTCCGTGTTCAAAAACTTGGAAAAGGAAACCCACAAGTCTTATCAATGTTTCCCTCTGAATAAATCAGGAAAGTATATACTTTCGTATAAATACGGGCTATGATGTGGTAGAAAAAGATGCTGCAATACAGACAGGAGGTTTTAGATGATGGAGGATAGACCTAACAGTGTATGGGTTGATATCGTACTTGTTAAGTTTCCACCTGATGGCTTGAAGGGGTTTATACATCTTAGAGAGGCCTTACAACTTACCATTAATGCAACACATTTATACCAACAATCTAAGTCATTACCATATACCCTTATGGAAAAGGTGTATTTTGGTACAGCCGAATATTTAGTTAAGCGACTAAAAAACCCTGAGATCCTCCAAATCATCGAAAGGGATGATGCGGAAGAAGTGATATCCGTTGAAACTCGAATCCCCGAGGAAGCCATACAGATTCCAAACTTGCCGAAGCAACTAGTAGAATTTATAAATCTTGATATCTGTTTTGATTATATAGGAGTGCTTCCAGCATATTATGCAGACATAAAAGATTTTAATAAAATGCAGGAAGGCTATCGTTTTAACTCTCTCACAAGTGAATTTCTCGTTTCAGATAAAAACGGCGATTGGCAAGATGGCTGGTATGTTTTCGCGGTGAACACGATGGACGATCCTTTTTATATTGACTTTACTCAAAAAGATATTGGCTTTCCTATCTACTTTTCTTATCACGGAACGGGAAAGTGGATCCCGATTAAAATTGCAGATACTTTAGAACAATTTAAAAAGATTTTGAGAGTACTCAAAAGCAAAGATTTAGAGGTTTCCTTTGAATTAAATGCATTGCCCTTAGAAATTGATTTGGACAATGAATTTTGGGATGAAGTGAACGGAACGTGTAAAGAACTACCGCCCCAACGATAAAGTTACAAGAGCCGAAGCTGCAGCAATACTCCAGTGTATTTACAACCAACAAAACCAGTAAACATAAATACAGGACCCTATCATTGGGTCCTGTATTTCGTTCCAGTACCTTTTTAGGCACCGGGCGATAATAGGCATTGAATCGTTTTCTGGGCAACCGGCTTATTCACCCATTTTAATGGAATGAGTACCGCTGCTTCTTAATCCTTCGTAATATACCAATAAGCTATTCCTACGAACAAAATACCGCCAACCATGTTACCAAGCGTGACCGGAATCAAATTCGCGGCCATCCCGGCCCACGAAACCGTCTCCGGATGCGGAATGAACAGCGAAACCGACAGGAGTGTCATATTCGCCACGCTGTGCTCGAACCCGGAGGTGATGAAGGCGAACAAGCACCAGAAAATCATGACCAGCTTTGCCATCTCTTCCTTCAGTTTCATCGAACACCAAACCGCGAGACAGACAAGTGTATTACATAAAATGCCGCGTACGAACAGCTCCATAAATGGCGCATTCATCTTCGCGCTTGCAGCGTTGTTGATGAAGTCAGCCGTGCCGCCCTTCGCAAGCCCGGTGTAAACGAACAGCGCCGCGAGCAGCATGGAACCGGCAAAATTGCCAGCATAGCTGTAGAACCAAATTTTGATCGTATCCAGCCAGGTCGTTTTCTTATTCAACGTGCTGACCATCATGATGAAGTTATTCCCGGTAAACAGCTCTGATCCAGCCATCAAGACAAGGCTCAGGGCGATGCCGAAGCTAATCCCCATCACGATCTTCGTGCTAGGCGCATGAGCGGGAGCGAGCATTCCGCCAATCGTAAAAATTAGAATGATCCCAAACCCGACGAATAAGCCAGCTAACATGGAAGAAACGAGGTATTTGCCCTTACTCCGGTTCAGCAGGTTGACCTTCGCCGCTCCCGCATTTTCAACGATTTGGATTGTGTTTTTCATGTTGGATCGGCCCCCCAATGTAGACGTAACCGTCAATGACTGCCGTCTCGTATGTCGTGATGCAGCCGTCATCTGGTTTTTGGACCTCACCGGTTGTCAGCGAGATTTTCCAGTCATGCAGCGGGCAAAAAACGAATTCACCCGATACGATCCCCTCGGCCAGCGGTCCATTTTTATGCGGGCACCGGTTGCTCACGGCGCGCACCTCGTCGTTTGACAGCCGGAATATTGCGATGGTTTGATCCAGCACTTGCACCTCTTTGCCGATCTGCGGCTTCAGATCCTCCAGCTTCATGACTTTCACTAGTTCCTTTATAATGCTCATGTGGATCCCCCCTATTATGGTCTTTCTACTGTATACAGTTTGCGGCGTTCTTCATTTTCCAGCGCGGTTTTCCAGGCTTCGCTGTAGGTTTTTTTCGCCGCTTCAAATCGGTCAACCAATGTAGCAACTTCCGCTTCATCTGCCAACGCTTGACGTACCCAATCCGCACTCATCCGGTTCACCCAAGGGGCCGACCGTTCGCCGTAGATACCTGTTTCCCGATATAACTGGACGTAAGCTTTAGCAAAACGAATCACTTCAGCCTCCGTTGCTACGGTCGTCAGGCTATCGCATTCCCGGACCTCGGTACCGCCGTTTCCACCGAAATAAAGCTGGTACCCATTCTCCACGCAAACCACACCAAAATCCTTCGTCAGCACTTCAGCGCAGTTCCGCGGACAGCCGGTAACGCCCATTTTCATTTTGTGCGGTGTATCGACCATCTCGATTTCCTGCTCAAGCCGGATGCCCAGCCCTAACGAATCCTGCGTGCCAAAGCGGCAAAATCTCGAACCGACACACGATTTGACGTTGCGCAGCGATTTGGAATAGGCATATCCCGAACGCATTTCAAGCTCTTCCCATACCTTCGGCACATCCTCTTTTTTCACGCCGTATAGGCCGATCCGGCTGGCGCCCGTGATTTTCACAAGCGGCACCTCGTATTTCTTCGCTACCTCACCGATGCGGATCAGATCCTCCGGTGTTGTTGTACCACCATACATCCGCGGAATGACCGAGAAGGTGCCATCATTCTGAATATTGCCCTCCATACGCTCGTTGACGTACCGCGAGGCCTTATCATCGGCATACGTCTCAGGACGCAGCATCCGCAAATAATAGTTCAGCGCCGGACGGCATTTCGAGCAGCCTTCCTCATGTGTAAACCCGAGGACCATGCGAACTTCCCGTGGCGATTGCAGCCCTTTCTCTCGAATCGCAGCGACCACTTCATCGCGGGAGAGCGTCGTGCAGCCGCACATGCCAGCCGCTTTTTGTGCCGATGCGTCGAATTTGTCACCAAGTGTATGCGCGAGGATCGCTTCGACCATGCCGCGGCATTTACCGCACGAACCGCCAGCTTTCGTCAGCGATTTCACTTCATCGAAGGTGGTTAATCCGTTCTCGAGGATTGCACCGACGATTGTTCCTTTGGTTACCCCGTTGCAGCCACAAATCGTCTCGTTTGCACTAATCGACGCGACATCAAGCCCGCTATCTTCCCCAGCCTTATGCAGCACGGACGCGCTCGTATATTCCTGAATGTCGCTTTCCTTTTTCAGCATGCTGAACAGTCGCGTGCCATCCGACACATCTCCGTAAAGAACGACGCCGACGACCTTCCCGTCACGAACCAGCACTTTTTTATAGGCTCCAGCGAATTCGTCCTGAACGACAATCGCTTTTGTATTTTCGTCGGCATGAATTTCCCCGCCACTAAACAGATCGCAGCCCGCTACCTTCAACTGCGTGGACAACACGCTGCCATGGTACCCTTCCGTTGGCTGGCCTGTTAAATGATCTGCGAGCACGACTCCCTGCTCATATAACGGTGCTACGAGTCCATAAGCAATTCCGTCGTGCTCGGCGCATTCGCCGACCGCATAAACGTAAGGGTCCGACGTCTGCATGACATCGTTGACTTGAATACCCCGGCCTACCATCAGCCCTGCTTCACGTGCAATCGCGACATTCGGACGGATGCCGACAGCCATCACGACGAGATCGCATTCGACGCTTGTTCCATCTTCGAATCTCAGTCCTTGCACCCGACCGTCGCCGTAGATTTCCGTTGTCTTTTTCTCCATCAGGAACTTCATACCTTGGGCTTCAAGGTCTCGCTGCAGCAGCTTCGCGGCTGCTGGGTCTAGCTGCATCTCCATCAGATACGGCAGCAAATGAACGACGTGCACTTCCATCCCTTGATTCATCAGACCGCGTGCCGCTTCCAGGCCCAAAAGTCCGCCCCCGATGACAACCGCCTTTTTATATTGTTTAGCTGCTTCCAGCATCATTTTCGTATCTTCAATTGTTCTGAAGCCAACGACACCTTCGAGTGTATGCCCTGGAACAGGTAGGATAAAAGCGCTAGAACCCGTCGCAACGATCAATTCATCGTAAGGAACGACAGTCCCCTTATCCGTCTTAACCTCCTGAGCCTCCCGGTCAATCGCCACGACGCGCTCATTTGTCAGCAAATGTATATTATTGGATTGATACCAATTCCAATCATTGATCGTGATTTCTTCGAAAGTCGTCTTGCCTTGCAGCACAGGGGACAGCATGATGCGATTATAATTCGGATAAGGCTCATCACCAATCATCGTCACATCAAAACGTTCACGATCACGGCGCAAAATCTCCTCAATACACCGCGCTCCTGCCATACCGTTGCCAATCATCACTAATCTCTTTCTCATCTCCAAGCCTCCCCTGTAACTTTGTGAAATATATCACACCGTTAGATTAACCTATTTTTTACCGATTCGGAAGTGATAAAAGTCATAGAATTGAAAAAAATTTTAAATTTTAAATTATGGAAAAGAAAATTTTAGGTAATGGGGATTTCGTTACAAAGCATGTGCGCAAACAGCTTAACATAATTATTCGTATTTTGATATAGACTTGTCATTTTTGAGGGGGTATAATAACAAATACACGATTAAAAAACGAACATTAAGGCGGTACAAATGAGTAAATATATGCAATTATTTCGAGGAACTGCATTTTCTAGCAAATCACCCAAAGAAATTGAAATATTAAAAGACCATCTGTTCTGCATCAATCGTGACGGGATGATCGAAAAAGTCGTAGCGCCAGAGGATTCCGACTATCAACCATTGCTGGCTGCCTATCAAGGTAAAGATAACTTCCATCAGTTTGCCGAAGGCCAGTATGTATTGCCTGGATTTATCGATTTGCATGTTCACGCACCACAATGGGCCCAATCCGGAACGGCATTGGACATTCCGCTCTATGATTGGCTGAATACGTACACCTTCCCGCTTGAGTCCAAGTTCTCAGATCTCGATTTTGCGCAAGAAGTCTACGATGACTTGGTTGGTACCTTGCTCGCAAATGGAACGACGACAGCCCTTTATTTTGCCACCGTTCATAAAGAAGCCAGTTTATTGTTAGCCGAAATATGCGCCGAAAAAGGCCAACGCGGACTTGTCGGGAAAGTGGTCATGGATGATTTGGAGCAAAATCCGGAAAACTATCGAGATACTGACACCCGAACGGCACTGGCAGATACGGAGGAATTTATTCTCGCTGTAAAAGTATTAGCTAAAACGACCAAACAAGGCGTTTATCCGGTCGTGACACCGAGATTCATTCCAAGCTGTACGGATGAAGCTTTAAAAGGTTTGGGAGAGCTGGCGGATAAATATGACGCGTATGTGCAATCGCACTGCAGCGAAAGCGACTGGGCACACGGTTATGTACAAGATCGATTCCATAAAAATGATGCTTTTGCCCTTCATGATTTTGGTCTTTTGCGCGATAAATCCGTCATGGCCCACTGCAATTTCCTGAGTGACGATGACGCCGATTTATTTGCCGAAACGGGGACGGCTGTCGCTCATTGCCCAATATCTAACGCCTATTTTGCCAATAGCGTCATTCCGGTAGCTCATTTCCACTCCAAAGGCGTGGAGATTGGCCTCGGGACCGATATTTCGGGAGGTTTTTCGCCTAGCCTGTTTGATAACGTCAGACAAGCCGTCATCTCTTCAAGAATGCTGGAAGATGGCGTGAACCCTTCCCTTCCTGCCAAAGATCGCGGTGTGCCGGGATCACGCATTACGGTTGACGAAGCGTTCTATCTTGCTACTGCTGGCGGCGGCGAAAGTTTGAGCTTGCCTATTGGCCGCGTTCAAGAAAACTATGCCTGGGATGTGCAAATCATCGATACCAAACTGCCATCCGCCAGATTGCCGATCTTTAACGAAAATGAAGATTTGCATGACGTTTTCCAAAAAATGATGTACCTGACCCGGCCTGAACATATCCGTGAAGTCTGGGTACAGGGGGAAAAAGTTCATTCACGTTAACACAAGAAAAATGTCTATCGACGTATCTTCAAGGAAATTAGAACATGATAAGCAAGTGCCCTAATAAACTAGAAAATTCGAGGTGTACATCTTAGTGAACACACAAGCAGACAAACAAGAAAGTCACGCTCCACAATTGACTGTTTCACCTGACGAAAAAATTTCGGTCGTTAAATCCGCCATCCTAGGATTACAGCATGTTATAGCCATGGACGTCTATGTCGTGCCTTTCCTGATCGCGATGTTGATTGGCTTATCGTCCGGTCAGTCTACCGCTTTGATTCAAGCGACTTTCATTGCGGCGGGGCTTGCCACGATCGTACAAACTTATTTCTGCATGAAGCTGCCTGTCGCCCAAGGTCCTTCTTATGTTCCACTTGGCGCGATCGTCAGCATTTATGTCGCTAGCGGCGGCGGGCAATTGGGGTGGAATTCCGTTTTAGGTGCCGGCTTGATTGGCTCGATCTTAGTTATTATTTTGGGCTTTACCGGGTTTTTTAATAAAATTGTGAAATCATTTATTCCGCCGATTGTTGGCGGTACGATCATATTCATTGTTGGACTTTCTTTATTGCCTGTGGCCATCAGAGACAATATTTACGATGCCAAGGATGCGACAATCAACCAAAACGTGCTCCTGGCCTTGATTTCTGGCGCTACACTCATTCTTTTCGTGCTCCTGGGTTCTTTGCTTCGCAATAAAGGTTCCATCTTCAGAGTTATTTCGGTCATGGTCGCGCTCGTTGTCGGATGTATTTCTGCAAATATTATGGGTGTGTTGGATTTCTCAGCGGTTAAAAGTGCCAAGTGGTTTAACATGCCGCACATCCCTTTTGCCGATTTTGGCTTTTCTTTCAACTTTTCGGCGATCATCACAATGGTCATTATTTATTTCGTATTGCTAGCCGAAACAACAGGCACATGGTTTGCCGTCAGTAATGTTATCGATAAACCGTTAACGGATAAAAATCTGAACCGGGGCGTCATTGGGGAAGGCATTAGCTGCCTTATCGCTTCTCTGCTCGGTGCAACACCTGTTACGGGTTATTCTACCAACGCGGGCATTATTTCCATCACAGGCATTGCGAGCCGCCGCGTCTTCCTTGCCGTAGGGGTATGGTTTGTCATCTTTGGCTGCTCGGGTAAATTAGCCGTTTTGATCTCTTCGATTCCAACCGCCGTCATCGGCGGCGTATTCAGCATCGTCTGCGGCATCATCGCGATTAACGGCATACAAGTGATGAAAAACGTAAGAATCGGTGAAAAAGAAATGTACACCATTGCGATCCCGATGATTCTAACCATGGCTCTGGTGATGATTCCGCAAGATTTCTTACATTCATTGCCAACGTTCGTGCAATATCTGTTGGGCTCGCCTATCTTGGCTGCTTCGCTTGCGGCGATCCTATTGAATAAATTGCTGCCAAGCGCGAAGTAAGCTGTTGTAAAAGCGCGGGCGATTCAAAATTCAGGAACGATTTCCCTCTGAACAACAGCAAACAAATTGGGGCTGACCCGAAAGGCTGCGATTAAAGCATCCTTTTGGGCCAGCCCTATTTCCTAACAGACTGTTGTCAAGAAGGGACGGTTACAATAACATAAACAATGATCCACATCAACATCGCGATCGCCTTTTAACGAATCTGATACTGTACTGGCTGACTGAAAAGGCAAACTCCTCGGCAAGAATGTATTATGAAAGTGCACGATGCACCTGATTTAATGATTAGCGATATCCGTCATTTCTTCCACCGGGTCCTTACACATATGTCTTAGAAAAAATGCTAGTTGGAGACAGGAGGCTTCTGCATGAATGCAAAAAAGACGACTCGAAAATCAGGTTCGGGAAGTGAAAAGGAATCCGCCAAAGTACTCGATTCCCGCGCCTTGAATCGCGCCACGCTCGCTAGGCAAATGCTGCTCTGTCGCGTAGAGCTTCCCATTTTGGACGTTGTCGAAAAATTGATTGGTCTGCAAGCACAAGCCCCGAACGCGCCGTACTTCGCCCTATGGTCCCGAATGGAAAACTTTCAGCAGGAACAGCTATCGCAGCTCATTCGAGATCGGAAGGTGGTACGGATGGCCCTCATGCGTTCCACCCTCCACTTGGTTTCTGCTCCTGATGCCCTGCAGCTTCGTCCATGGCTGCAGCGCGTCATGGAGCGGAGCTTAAAGGGCTCCTATGGTAAACAGCTCAAAGATGTAGATCTCGGGCATCTGGTTGCGTACGGACGAAAATTAGTCGAAGACAATCCGATGACGTTCAGCGAATTGGGCCAACATCTGCTGGAACATTGGCCTGATCTTCCCTCAAAGGCTGCTACGGCTGCCGTTCGAAATTTAGTGCCGCTTGTACAAATACCTCCACGGGGGATTTGGGGCGAAGGCGGACAAGCCACGCATACTTCGTTGGAAGCATGGTTTGGTCAATCATTATGTCCACGGCCTGATGCGGAAATCTTAATACGGCGGTATTTGGCGGCGTTTGGTCCGGCTACAGTCAAAGACATCCAGGTATGGTCAGGACTTACCGGTTTAAATAAAACAATAGAAAGTCTTCGTCCTGAGCTGGTTACCTTTCGAGATGAGCAAGAGGCAGAACTATTCGATCTCCCCGATGCTCCGCGTCCTGATGGAAATACCCCAGCAGAGCCGCGGTTTCTCGGCGAGTTTGACAATATCCTTTTATCCTATGCGGACCGCAGCAGAATACTGGATGACAGGTACCGCAGCCGTGTATTTACGATAAACGGAATCATCCGATCAACAATACTCATCGACGGATATGTTGCTGGAACTTGGAAGTTAGTGCGCGAACGAAAGAAAGCTGTTTTGAGCATTGATCCTTTCATTACACTTTCCCAAGAAGAGACCGACGCTTTAATGATTGAGGGGGCGCGTCTGCTTCATTTCGCGGCATCTGAGGATTCGCAAGAAGTTATCATTAACCCCAATTAACGGTAGTGGAAACATGGCTTCATAGGCAAGCCTATTGATTCACCACTAAATAGTAGAAAAGGATTCGTCAATAAAAGAAAACCACATGGGAGTTGTTAAACTCTCATGTGGCTTAAATAAATCACTTTTTTGAAAATTACACTACCTATACATAACCTTATACAAAACTTAAACTATCATCCATAATTTCACCATTTAAATGTTGAAGGTAATGATACCGTGCTATTAAACGCTCATCCAAGAAAACGTTTAGTGTTGTTTGGATATACTCAATTGGTTCGTCAAAACGATAATTTATTACATAAGCAATTTTTTCTTTTATTAATGATATTTCAGATGTATCCATAGTTTTAAATGCTTGTTGAAATTCAAAAGGTTCCTCTTCTTTCCATGAATTCGTATATTCCCAAAATCCCACTATAGCTTTTTCAAATGGTCTTTCCTTCTCCTCAAAAAGTTTCAAGCTATTTGTATCCATTTTGCCCTTCATCCTTTCATAGTTTTAGTGCAATGCGTCACCAAAATAATCAAAAATAAATTTTCCGGTTTTATCTTGATATCCATAAATTCTAAAATTATCAAATTGAGCATTCTTTACTTTTAGTTCCAAATCATAGAATTTACCTCCCTTCTTAAATCCAGATATATTTTTAATTCCATTTGAACCTTGTTTAGATACAAAACCCTTTTCGGCTGATTTTGTGAAAGCATTTAATGCTTTTTTTCCTGTGGTCTTCCCCCACTGCTTCATTACACCTTTTACAGCCTCTTCAGAAATTGAATACATAATTTTCACTTCACCGGGTCCACCTATAAAGCCAGCCGCCATAAATACCGGGTCATCTGCAAGTGATATTGAACGGGCATTTCCCGACAATAATTCTTTGTACATCGAAGCGCTGTACAAGAATGTTCCCCTATTCTGTGCGGGGGTTCCAGTATAATAATCTACAAAAGTTGTCCTATAAACTTTATCTTCATACTTTAGTCGGATAATATTAGCAGAATCATGAGCAGCTTGCATCATATAAGCATTTTTCTGTGATTTTCCAGTGGCAAACAACTGTTGAAACATCAATATACTATCTTTATCTTCATTTGTATATCTAACGCTAGCATTCGTATGCCCACTCGGATCAACATACCTCAACGGATTATTCGCAACATACGTATACAAATTCAAACTAAGTGGATTCTTTATATCCCCTTTATACGTATCCTCATTTATAAAGCGACCGATTGATGGATCGTACCATCTTGCACGAAGATACTGTCATAAAGACCTGAATCCGTGAAAGCTGTGTTATGTTAATTGTGATACGTTGTAAAGCTCCTTCCAACGTACCTGAGGATTCGCAGGAAGTTCTTATTCATCCCGAGTAGCGGCATCAGAAATATAGCTTCAAGAGGAAATCTTCAGACGCAAAAAAGAAACTGAGCGAATATCGCCAGCTTCTTCTTGTGTTTGGACTGCCACCATCTGTTAGAATTTCGATCAGAGTTCCGTCGAAGAACCGATCCTCCTTGGTAATGATTGCTTCACTATATCCCGCTTATTAGCTCTCCGGCAGCTTTATCCACTGATAAGGCTGTTTGGCGGCAATAAGCGCATGTTCAATAATGGTTATAACGGCAATGGTCTCGGAGGATGGCACAGTCGCCTCTCCGGTCTCGAAGAACCTCACCAAATCGCGGATAAAGCTCTGGAAGAAATCCGATACCGGCTGCACGACGCGGCAAGCTCCCGAGTCGTAGTTGATGGACATCATGAACGGAGATCCTTGACCCGGATGCTGGATCGTTGCCTGCCTGCCGTTCGAAAACTCGATCAGCAAGGCTGGCGCAGCTTCCGTGCCGATAAACATGATGCGCTTGGCGTCCTCGCCCATCAGGGCGATAATCGGCTCGATCTGGTGGATCGAGTAATTTTCTAACGCACCCGGTCCCCAGCTGGAGATTACTTTGATTCCTGCGCGCTCAACTTCTGCATATTCCGCAGCATACCGGAGCGCTGATGAAGAATGCAGCGGGTTCTGATGCTTCGCGGCCCGCTCAAACAAACGCACCGCAGCTTCCCTGTCCGGAGCAAACGTCTTATCGATGTAAGTAGGCTTCCCAGAAGCCAGCGGCAGCTCGGCAAGCAACTCATGTTGCTCCGGGTTGTCAGGCGACAGCACGATCAAGTAATCGCTTTGAGCGATCACTTCTTCAATCGCTGCGCACCATGTCACGCCATGTTTCGCACACCATTCCGTGTTGCTAAGCCCCTGCTCGGCATCCTTCATTCCATAAGCAAAAGCTACCTCCATCGTACCGCCTGAAGCATTTCGGATCCATTCAGGGTAGTTGTTCGCATGCCATTCATCCAGATAGTAGTCGATAAAACCTATTCTTTTCATCCCAGCACTCCCTGTTCCAGGAGCGATATTTCACGACCTTCTTCAGAGGAATGATAAATGGCCTCAATAATTTGTGACGACAAAATCACCGTATCAATGTGCGACGGCAGCTTTTCTCCGGAATGAATGCCGGCAATAAACTGGTCAATCTCCTCCTGGTAAGCATTGTTCTGCAGGTATTTTGGGGTGCTTTCCAGCAAAGAGCCGTGCTTCGCCGAATACAGTGTAAACTCCTTGCCGTACTGAAGACGAATGCCCGCTTTGTCCCCGAGAAAATCGATATACATTTCATCGACGCCGATATTTTGCGCCCAAGCGCCATTCACCGTGATCGACGGACCTTCCGTCCGAATCATCGCCGTCACGAAATCATCCACGTCATAGCTGCCCTCTAAGTTCGGAGGACCAGCCCACATGTTCAGGTAAGCGTAATTCGGCATATCTTTTCCGAGCTTGGAATACGCCTGTCCCGACACCGTCTTCGGCTGCGGATCGCCCGCACAGTACATAACGATATCCAGGAAGTGAACGCCCCAGTCAATGAGCGCTCCGCCACCTGCGACCGCCTTAGTCGTAAAATCTCCACCTAGTCCCGGGATCGAGCGATGGGAGCGGAAACTGACGACAACATGATACAATTCGCCAAGTTCTCCGCTTTCGATCATTTGCTTGATAATGTTGACGCCTTTATTGAAGCGGTTTACGACGCCGATATTCAGCGTTTTACCGGTTTCATGCTGCACCTTCTGCATCTCCAGCGCTTCCTTATACGTTCTGGCGGCTGGCTTCTCGCACAACACGTGCTTGTCCGCACGCATGCATTCGATCGCGATCGAGGCGTGGACATTGTTCGGGGTACAAATCGATACCGCAGCCACCTCAGGATCGTCCAAAATGACCCGATAATCCTCCACCGCCGTGCCGCAGCCATACTGTTCAACTGCTTTCGCGGCCCGCTCCTTGCGAATATCGCAAAAATACTTGATCTCGACACCCTCATTGGCCACGTAAGCCGGGATGTGCGCACTGTTAGCAATGGTACCGCAGCCGATTACCGCTACAATCGTTTTTGTCATAGCAAATTCCCTCCGGTTATTTAACCCGGTAAAGACAGACCCGGATTGCATAAAGTATTTTGGCCGAGCAGCGTCATCCAAATGAATACCATCGCCTTTTCAAAGCAGCAGCCTTTCATCTATGAGTCATTTCCAGCCAATTACTGCCATGGTATCATGTAAGCGGATGATTTGATTTTAATATCGTATGTGAAAATAGGATTATCGTATTGAATTTTGAGGCTGTTTCGTTGTGGCTTGTTTGCGAAACTGATTGGGCGATATGCCTGTGTAACTTTTAAAAATCCTACAAAAATAAGACAACTCGTTAAATCCTGCCGCGAAACACACATCAGTGACCGTTAAGGACGGGTGCTGCAGCAGCCCTAGCGCATTGTTGATGCGGAGATCAATCAGATAGCGGTTGAAGGTCTTGCCTGTCCATTCTTTGAACAAGCTGCAAAACGTCGATTTCGACAAATTCGAAATGGTGCACATATCCTCCAGCTTAATATCTTCGTGTGAGTTTTTTTGGATATATTCAACCACCTTCGACATCGTATCGCGGTACTTTTCCGACTTCTCAAAACCGGCTTGCACCAGCTCCCCGTTCACTTGGCGAACGATGATCGATAATAGCAACAGGAGATGGGCCTTCAGTACAATTTGAAAAAACGGGGTACGCCGTTCATATTCCCCTAGCATCTCTTGCATCAAACCGCGAATTCGGCTATCCGTAACCCCATCGAAGGTCATTTGATACGAACTGACGCTTTCAGCATGCTCAAAATAGGTTAAATAGCTGATGTCAAAAAAGGGCTGTCCTCCCGACGGATCGCCAAAACGCTCGTTAACGAATGTCGGCAGGAATTCGCATCCCCAAATTTCAACCTCTTGCTCAGGCGGGGCTTGTATACGATGTTCCGTAAAAGGAGGAACGACAAACATGTTTCCCTTTGTAATGTGATACTCCTGCCCGCCCATCGTATGTAAGAATTCGCCCTTGGACACATACCAGATTTGAAAATAATCATGAAAATGCACCCACAAGCTGCTTAGCTTGTCCATTCTATACATTTTGCACGGCAGGTCTTCCAGCATCTCCAGCTTGGAGTTAAAAAAAATGACCCCGGAACGGGTTAATTCATCGATATCTACCTTTTTCATTTTCATCAGCTCCCCCCCTTCCCCTATCTCTTATATTTATTTCATGTTTGTACCATAAATTCCTGTCATGTGAACGCAAAAACCCCGAAACTGTAGAGGATAGCGTAGCTAGATAACTCTATATCTATAACAAAAAGCCCTCAGGACTCGTTATCCTTAGGGCTTCAAATACAATCTTTTGGGCGAGCTTGCCTTGGAACCTTACTCGAAATAGACTTAACCTTGCTGCACGATCATCCATTTGATCCCGAACTTGTCTACGACCTCGCCGTAGTGCGCTCCCCATGGCTGCAGTTCCAACGAATAAATCACCGTGCCACCCTCGGCGAGGTTAGCAAAGGCTTGGCGTGCCATATCCACATCGCCAAAGTTTAATCCAAACGCAATACTGCCTTCCGTACCGACCGGACCGAAGGCATCAGACAGGAACAGCACGTTCTCTCCGGCTACCGACAGCACCATGTGCATCACTTTGTCCTTAATCTCTTCAGCCGCGCCGGGCAGCTCACTGTGTGTCATCACCGATTGAATCTCGCCACCCAATGCTTGGATATAGAATTCGGCTTGCGCTCTAGCATCTGTCGAAACGATATACGGAGTTAAATTTGCTTTCATATTCATATGAATCTTCCTCTCTAAATTTAGTTGTGCTAGGATTACAGACGATTTATCCGCTCCGTGATCCTGCCCCTATAAATACAACGTACGCGAGACAAGAAAATCGACATGCTGCAAAATTAATTTTGTTCAAATTCCTACCAATAGCGATTATGCCGCGATGACTTTACATTTAAAGCGAGCTAGAAGCTTCGCTGACCAGTAACACCAGTTGCTCGGGATCAACCGTATCGCCTTGACGAAGCTTCAGCGTCTTTCTTTCCGGCGGGCCTTCGAACATTCCCTCCGGGAACTCTAAATCTGAACAATTAAAAATAGTGAAGCTAACTGCTTCTTTCGAGGTTGAGATCGCCGCTGCATATTTACCGTTTTTTAAAAAGTGAGGTTTCTTATATTGAATACGTTCATGCACATCCGGGATCGCTTGGTGAACTACGTCACGCAGTCTGAGGGTAAATCCCTTATGCCAAGGTTCCTTCAATGCTTCAATAAAATTGGGTACTTCCTGATTCATTTTTCATACACTCCTTTAAAATTTTCTTAACATGTGGAGATGATCCTTTAAATTAGCTTCCATGACCTTTGTGCCAGCATCCAGTAGGCACTCCGTCTTTTCTTCGAGCCTTCGAATTTCGATCGTACTCTTAACACCTAGTCGAATTGGTATCCTAAGAGCCCATTCCAAAGCCTCTTTCTCTGTCCTTACATCGATTAGTACATATTCTGCAACGAGCTCTTGATCTGCCGAAAAAGGGCCCACCTGTATCTCCGGCTCTCCGCCACCCGGCGGATAACATACCCTGATCCCGCTTGCACTGGGCTGAAGCTCTTCAGCGGCTAGAAGCGCACCGACTATGGCCAAAGATTTCTTGTAATTCATCATCGTATCGACGTGTTCCTGACCGTGATTGACCCCAGTCTCCGAAAATCCGTTCGCTTTCACTATTAACATATATCGCATATGGGGTGTCTCCCTTCTGTGGGAAGATGACTTGAGACAGCAGTTCGTTACCATCCCCTTCCCTACTAACACGACGAACAGAGAACCTCGTTATCGACATGAGCGAAAAATTATTTATATGTACCCGATTCGCATTCAGCTGCCCGCCTACGCAGTAGCTCCCGCTCACGAGTATTCCGGGTCATCGATGCAGCGCGTTCAAATTCTGTTCGAGCTTCATCATACCTTCCCAGTTTTGCAAGCAAATCAGCACGGACGCTTGGGAGCAGGTGATATCCCTTTAAGGAAGGTTCACTATTCAGCTCGTCAACAATCTGCAGCCCGAAGGCTGGACCAAATGCCATCGATATAGCAACTGCACGGTTCAATTCTACGACAGGCGAGGGCGCTAACCTGGCTAGTGCTTCGTAAAGAGCCGCGATGCGAATCCAATCCGTCTCAGCTACGGAATGCGCCTGGGCATGACAAACGGATATAGCAGCCTGCAGCGAGTAAGGCCCTAGCGGCCGTTCTAGCTTCCGGCTCCGCTCCAGTGCCGTCATACCGCGGCGAATTAGCAGTTGATCCCATTTCGCACGATTTTGATCCATAAGAAGGATTGGTTCCCCCTCAGCGTTAATCCGTGTCTTCAGTCGCGAAGCTTGAATCTCCATAAGCGCGACCAGCCCGTGAGCTTCCGGTTCATCAGGTGCGATCTCAGCCAGTATGCGTCCCAGTCTAAGCGCTTCTTGACATAGTAAAGGTCGAATCCAGTGCTCCCCAGAGGTCGCTGAGTACCCTTCATTGAACATCAAATAGATGACTTCAAGTACTGCAGCCATACGATTATTCAGTTCCTCCCCTGTAGGCACTTCAAAAGGGACCTTCTCGGCGCTAAGGGTTCTCTTAGCCCGCACGATCCGCTGGGCCACAGTAGACTCAGCTACAAGGAATGAGCGTGCAATTTCATCCGTAGTAAGTCCGCATAATAGACGAAGCGTCAGGGCTACCCGGGCATCCTGTGATAGTACCGGATGACAGGTCATAAAGATCAGGCGAAGGAGATCATCGCTGATCTCCCCATCCAAATGAAGATCTACATCATCCTCTGTATATAAAGGCGCCGTTCGGCTAATCTCTCCGTACTTCTGATCGCGCAGCTTGTTCCTTCGCATAAAATCAATGGCTCGCCGCTTCGCGGTCGTCATCAGCCAAGCCCCCGGATTGTCTGGAATGCCGGTCTCTGGCCACCGTTCAAGGGCAATCACCAGAGCATCTTGAGCAAGATCTTCCGCGAGGGCTACATCCCTCACCATTCGCATCAGTGCTGCAATAAGCTTCGCTGACTCCATCCTCCATATCGCATCAATAGTTCGATGAGTCTGGTATGAACTCACGCTTTCTTCTGCTCCAGGGCCTGTTTGCGAAGCGCCGTTTCTTTGGCCAGCGTGTCGGGATTATCCATAAGATCCTCAACTTCGAACACCTGCCTAAGCTCAATTTCTCCCTGTCCAAATCCATGGGGATCAGGCATACGTAAAGCCCATTCAATCGCTTCTTCCCTCGATTTGACCTCAATCAGCGTATATCCAGCAATTAGCTCTTTTGCCTCTGTAAACGGACCGTCAACCATTTTCGGTTTGCCTCCAGGCTCCGGATAAGAGATCCGGATTGCGCTTGAGCTAGGCTGTAGTCCATCCGCCGCTAATAGTACGCCAGCCTTCACCAATTCCTCGTTATACTTCTGCATCGCATCGATAAGCTCTTGGCTGGGCATAGCTCCAGCCTCTGAATCAGTTGTGGCTTTGACAATCATCATAAATCTCATAAGTTTTTTCTCTCCTCATATTAAATTCAATATCGAACCCTGTACGTGTGAATGTTTGAATGATCGGTTATTGTGCATTACTAAAAAACGCTTCGAGCTCGGATGAAACCTGCTTGGTATTGAGTTTTTTAGTATGACCGAGTCCCTTTTTACTCAGCAGCCTTGCATTCGGAAGTACGTCCGATAATGACTGGGCGGCATGGCGCAGCGCAATCGGGCTCTCCGTTCCTTCGATGACAAGCGTAGGCATCTTCACCGTATCCCACAAGTTTTTAGGCAGGGCCTTCCCATCCATATATCCATCGAGCAAAGCCGCATCGTAAGGCAGCGTATGAGCAAGCGCCGTCAGGTTGGACCATACGCCTGGCATCATTCTCATCATGCTAACCACAAACGAAGGCGCCCCCATCCCCTTGGTCATAAAATATTTAACGGTCTCGCTACGGCGGTTCGAGGACATTAGTACTGACACCTGCTTAGTGAAATCTTCTGGCGGTTTGTGACCGGCATCATCGACGACAAGGGGAGGTTCATGCAAGACAAGCTTTTTAATATTCGCCCCCCTCGCCGCAGTCTGCAAAGCTAGAATTGCTCCGGATGACAATCCCCACACATAGGCTGATCCACCGGCTTCATCAATCATCGCCTGAAGATCTTCGATCTCACGCTCAATCGTATATGTTGATGCATCCCCGCTATCGCCACGTCCGCGACGATCGTAATTGTAGACAGTAAAATGTTCTGACAACAAATTAGCCAGCTGCACCTGACCGGGGAATTTACGGTAGCTGAATGCTCCCGCTACCAGAATGAGTGACGGCCCTTGACCAACGCGATCATAGGCAATAGACGTACCATCTTTTGAAATAACTGAATGTGAATGCATCGTGCATTTCTCCTTTTCATTTATATTTTTGATATCTATTTCTCGAGCTCATAAGTATAAATAGCGACACCTGACTTCAGCGGCTTGACGTCAACAAGGGGCATAGTCGTTTTCTCATTTCCCTCTCTGAGACCACAACGTAGTTCGCTGAACTTCGCCGTTATCTAGACAACGAACACAGGAAGAGAAAATCGACATCAATTCCGGAAATTTTTTTAGATTATTTTGTATATAAATCACAGCAAGTAAGGACAACCAGATCATACTTAAACTAGGTATAGAGACTAACAGGTTAATGGGAAACGAAACCGCGAGAAGAAATGGGGAATATATTAACGTAGCAATCGTAAAGCTCTCTGTAGAAGGTAAGCAACTAATGAGCTTCTCTTCTGCCTCGGTAATAACATAATTGGAATATACTTCATTAATTGCTAGATGTATAGATTGTAATTTTCTGATTCAAAGAAAGCCGCCCCATGCTTGGGAGCGGCTGCTTACGGTGTAACACTTTATGGATTCGGTTCGATTACTCTGAGATCACCATGATCAATTCCGCATTTGTCATGCCTGGAAGCGACATCGTCATTGCAGGAGAGTGGTAAGCAACAATTTTCATGCCTGGCGTAAGTTCTGTTTCGTCCCCGCGAAGGTTCACGATCTTCGTCTCCTTACTGATATTCAGCAAGATATCGTTATTCTTATTATCATCCGAATTGACGTTCAGATAGATGCGGTTGTCGTTTGCGGTATCGGATTTCTCGATTGTCCCTTCGACTTTCACAGACTCATGATCTTTCACGACGATTTTGGTTGCATTGCCAACTGGCGGCAAGCTTGATGTCATTGCCGGGCTATAGAGTACGTCCACGTTTGTGTCTGCTTTAAGAGTGTCTTTCGTAATTGATTCACCTTTTTCATTCACGATTACCGTATTGTCATTCACATTCAGTTTGATTTCCTTCTGACCGCCTTGCGCTGCAGGCATACCAACAACCGTAATTTGATCGTTGTTCTTCTCAGTAATCACACCGGTTGTACCAGACTCCTGCAATTGTTGTTGTTCCTTCTTCATGATGATGTAGCTCGCTTGTACTTGCGCAGGAATGCTCTTCGTCATCTTCGGTCCGTAGAACGCTTCAATGGTCATGCCTGGCTTAATATCCTGACGGTTCACTTTTTTACCGTCTTGATCGACGATAGGCGTGTTGCCCGTAAGTTGAAGCACGATCGTTTCTTTTTTCGAAGTGTAGAGGTTTTTGCCTGTTACGACGATCTTGCTATTCTTCACTTGGGACACTTTCCCTTGGATACCGTTCATTTGTTGATCCTGAACGATAACAGTAGTCGCTGTTCCACTTGGCTGCAAACTCTTCGTCGTTACCGGACTATAGAACACTTTAACGGCATTTTTCTGTACAATCACTTGTTCCAAACTAACCTTCTTGCCTTTGCTGTTGGTGATCTTCGTGTTGTTCGTGATCGTTAGGATCACTTCGCCTTGGTCACTAGGTGCAAGTCCTCTACCTACAACTGTGATGTATTTACCGTTCGCATCCATGGTGTATTTCGTAATTTGACCGAGGGTACCGAGAACTTTTTGCTGCTCTTTGTTTTTATCCTCTTTCTTATGTTCTTTGTCGTCTTTATTTTTTTTATCTTTTTTGTCGTCTTTATCTTTTCTATCTTCTTTATGTTCCTTATTTTCTTTATCTTGTTTTTGTTCCTTATGTTCTTTATCTTCCTTATGGTCCTTTTTTTCCTTATCTTCGTTTTGTTTATTTTCCTTGTTTTCGTTTTGTTTGCCGTTCTCATGCGAGATCGATACGTCTTTCTTCTGATCCACTTGAGTCACTGGCCCTGGAGGGCAAATTGCAAGGTGCGCCTCTTGCGCACTTGCCATAGGCATTGCTGCCATAGCTAGAATCGTCCCTGTTGCGAGTACTTTGTAGAATTTGTTCATGATGTAATTCCTCCAATAGTTCACAATATTTTCTTGCTCGTAAATCTTTCTTTCATGGCCATATGATGCATATTTAACTTATCTCGTAAATCCTTCTTTCATGGCCATATGATACATATTTAATTTATCGATAATTTTCCATATTTTCGCGATAGGCATATGGTATCCTTTGAATTTAGGGCTATGTACCTCAAAGCTGAAAGCTGATGTAAAACTATTGAACTAAAGATCTCCATTGGGCATCAGAATGAGCGATCTCCAATTGATAAATAGCTGCTCATTCAAAAAGAATGGCCCTCTCCTCTTTCAACGCAAAAAAAAGCGCCAACCTCGCGTCCCCCAAAACATATGCCCTAAAGGCATCGAAGAGAAGGCAGTCGGCAGCGCAATGATCACGAGCCCCGAACAGCTCTGCTATTTATTTTTTGGGGTTCGGCCCTCTATTCTCTATTTCCCACGCCGCAAAAGCTGGAGGCCCTGAGCGATGACGCCGTGAATTGGTTCTTTTTTCGCCTCGTCAATTTGCGCAAGAGGGGAGGCCGCTCGGAAGCTGTCCGCCAACCGACTTCTGACAAAGGGATTGTTTTGCAGAACGCCTCCCTGCAAAATAACGGTGAATGGCGCCGCAGCCATACCGAGCTTATCCATCACCGACCTCGCTCCCAGAAACAGTTCATCAGCTGCCGTCTCCAGAATCAAACGCGCGGCCTCGTCCCTTTCTTGTTCCGCTTCGCTGACGAGTTTGCTGAGCTCAGCTGTTTTGTTCACGCTGTACTCAGCAGAATACACCCAGTTGAACAATTCCTCTTCATTCTGTAGCCTCAGATGCCTCAGCAGCTTATCGGTCAGCCCCGTACGGCGGCCCCGTCCATCGAATTCGCGCAGAACGGCGTTGATTGCCTGCTTGCCAATCCAATAACCGCTGCCTTCGTCGCCAACGCGATGACCCCAACCTCCTGCACGGGCGCTTTCCCCGTTGGCATTGATCCCGTACACGATCGAACCGGTACCAGCAATAATAAGGATACCTGGCGCCCCGCCCGTTGCTCCCAGCAAGGCGGCCACACCGTCGTTCTCAACAACGATGAGGTCCGCCACCACTTGGGTGCGGTCGAGAGCTTCCCGTACCATATCTTCGATCACTTGGCCGTCATGCTCTGTATCAAGACCGGCTATGCCAAATACCGTGCAGCTCACGTGAAGTGGCCCGTCTTCCGTAATGGTGGCTTCCTCCTGCGGTGCAGGGGAAACAGGGGGAACACTGGACTCTGGCGCATTGCTCCCTTCGGCAGCGGACCCAGCCAACTGACGCTTGGCCTCTTCGATCGCTCGCGTCAGCTCAAGTGCCGCCGCTTCCCGGCCCGTTCCCTGGTAGTTACATGATCCTGATCGCCCGGTTGCCAGCATCCGGCCATTTTCATCTGTGAACACAGCCAGGCATTTCGTCCCTCCGCCGTCTACGGCCAGCAGAGGGACCTTGGCTGTCATCATATGCTGACGTCCCAACCGGCCAGCGTACGGTCGAGCTCCGCAAGCGCTCCTTCTACCTTCGCGTAGGCCGCGTCCAGCCACTGCTCTTGACTCTGCTGGCTTGTTTTCCGCTTGGTGATAATGCTCCGAATTTCTACCGGAGAAGGTCCTCCTGGAAGTGTCCGGATGTCCACAAAATGAACCGGATCCAGCGCCAAACGCAGCTGCTCCGCAGTGAGCGATAGCTTCCGGCCAATGACTTGAATCGCGACCTCATTAACAAGCTCCAGCGTTATTTCATTCGCAGCCATCCCATCAGCGATAGCGTGTTTTACGACGCCGCTTACAATATGGTGGGAATTGCGGAACGACAGGGCGTCGGTGCGTACAAGCGTGTCCGCCAGTTCGGTCACCGTTGCGAAGCTGCCTTCAGTCCTCTTCCGGAGAACTTCTTTATTTACATCCATCGTCCCCATGACGCATGACAGAAGCCGATACATCCGGTCCAGCACTCCAAGTGCCTTCCAGGCATAAGGCTGCATATCATCTTCGGTATCAACAATGTCACCAAATGGTGTGTTGTGCATCATGGTCAGCACCGTTTGGGTATTGCCGACACAGCTGGACAAAAGCGCGCGCATATGCTCGAACGAAACCGGATTCCGTTTCTGCGGCATGATGGAGCTGATTTGCACATATGGATCAGCTACGCGGAGCGTGCCAAACTCCTGAGTGCACCACAACAAGAAGTCTTGCGATGATCTGCCTAAATTAATAGCCGCCAATTGGACGGCAGTCATCATCTCGCCTACATAATCAGCGCCGCCAATCGCGTCGTACGAGTTATATACAAGTTCATCAAAGCCGAGTAGTTCCTGCATTCGCTCCCGGCTGATCGCGAACCCCGAAGTCGTCAGTGCTGCCGATCCCATGCTGCTCCGGTTGCAATTCGCATAAGCGGCCTGCATCCGGCGAATGTCGCGGTCAAGGGAGTCCGCCATCGCCATAATATAGTGGGCCAGCGTTGTCGGCTGCGCCTGCTGCGTATGCGTATACCCGATCATTACCGTATCGGCATGTTCCTCGGCAAAAGCAAGCAGTTGGCCCTTCAATGCAAGAGCTCCGCGAAGCGTCACGAGCAGCTTCTCCCGCAGCACGATCCGATAAATCGCAATGCCCATATCGTTGCGGCTGCGGGCCAAATGCAGATTTCCAGCGATGTTTCCTGCCGCTTCGAGCAGCTCATGCTCGACCTGGAAGAACAGATCCTCGAATTGTCCAGTATATTCTGCTTGGCGCAGCCCCTCTAAATCGAGACCACGGATCGCCAATGCGATTTGTCCGGCCTCCTCTTCGTTTACAAGACCCTGTTCCTTCAGCATGATGAGATGCGCTTTGTTAATCGCCATCATCGGCGCGAGCAGACTCGTCTTCGCTTCATCAAATGCAGGTGCAAGCACAGCTTCCGTATAGGTTCGACCAGGAAAAAGCTTGCCTTCTTCCTCTAAAATTTGTTCCCGACTTCTCATGTTGTTCAGATCCTTTCCGTAATGTTTTTATGATTTTGATGTGATTATTTCATGCTCAAAACCGAAATCAGTTCTTTACATTGTGCGAGGTGACCGCTACGGTTACGGATCGTTCTTCCGATCGCTGTTGTCTCCAAATTTCTATTATTATATTTTTTATAAGTGTAGAAATTCGGAGACAAAGGCGAACGCTTCCGCTTCTTCAGATCGATTCCGTCCCCTCCGCTACTTCGCTTATTGTCCTGTACTAATTATAATATTTGAGCCTCAATTACTATGTACCTTCTTACGTATTGCCGCGAGTCTGCATCCGGTTTGACAGAAAGTAGAGGGCACGGCGTGAAGCAGTTTTGGATTCTATGCCGTGCCCGCCCTACCTTTCAAAACCTGCCGACTTCAGACTTCAGACTTCTTTACTTCCTTGCCCGAATTCTCGCTCCGTTTTTACTGATGCGGAGCCGTTACCGCACCGGCTGATGCCGCTCCAGCTTGCTTCAAGCTGATCATATTGACGAACATCCGGATCGAGCCTGGCACAAGATTTGGTATTTCGCGGTACCAAACAAGCGAGCTGTACGTGTATGTTCCTTTGCCATAATTGGCGGTCAGGAAAGTACCGGTGAATTCTTCCTCCCCAGGGTCTCCGTTCGAGATCAACTCCGTATACTCCTTGCCCCACTCGGACGGGTTGTACGCGGAGCGGTCCTGAATCCAATTCTGCCAGTCGGCATCCGTGATCTTATTTGGCGTGTTAAAGATCGAATGCTCCGGCGCTAGCATAGTTACCTTGGAATTTTCATCCGTCACGCGCCACTGGATGAGCGGCTCACCGATCTTGATCGGATATGGGGCCAGATCCGGCGACCATTTGTCCTCCGGCTTGTGATATTGGACAACCAGGTTACCGCCATTTTTAACATAATCGAGTAGACGCTGGTTGCTTGGAATAAGCTCCGGACGGAACCCGTAGGCCCGAATGCCAAGCACGATCGTATCGTACTGGGACAAATCACCGAACTGGATCGTCTTGGCGTCCAGATTCGTCACGTTTACGCCCACTTGGCGTAATACCTGATCGATATTGTCAAAACCGCTGGAAACATAACCAACCTTCTGGCCTTGCGGTACCTTTAGATCAAATGCCTGAATGGCAAGGTTGGCTGGTTTAACATAGTAGTTTTTGCCAATATGCGGGTACTGGATGATCTGCACCGTTCTGCTGCTGTCTGATGTCCCGTCGTTGGCTATTGCCGCCAGGTCATAACTTCCCACTTTCACATTAGCCGGTGACTTGACGGTAAACTCTGCCGTCTTGATTTCATATTTGGCTGCAAAGCTCAATTCCTGCACAGCAGGCTCCACTGTCCAGCCATCCGGTGTTTTCAGTGAAATCTTGGTTTTCTCCGAACCTGGTGCATAGTTCGTTGCCGTAACCTTAACCGATACCGCATCATCCGGCTTCAGCGTATTCAAAACCGCCGCTTCAGGGCTAAGCGACAATGCAACCGGCGGCAGTACCGCGACCGCATTATCTGGAACTGCATGCAGCGAAGCTTCTGTCCCAAATGCTTCATAGCGGATATCCGCAGAAATCAGTGGAAGGGCATACGGATTATAATCCTCCACCTGCTTAGGAACGGTTATTTCAAACTCCGTTTTTACCATCTGACTTTTTGCGAGCTTAGCGAAGGTGTCTTCCCCAATCGCCTTTGCGGTCCAGCCTTCAGGCACATTCAATTTCAGATTGACTTTGCTGATATCCACCTCGCCGCCGTTAAAGGCGGTAATCGTCACTTTTGAGGTTTGTCCCGGAGTCAGTTCGCCGGTTTCAGGTTTCACTTTGACCACGGTGGATGTTGCTTCCTGGCTTGCCTTATTAAGCTGTTTCTCTTTCACAGCCAGCCGATGCAGCAGATCGCTCTTCACCGTTTGCTCCAAAGACGAAACCTTAACCAGCTCGACCGCTGTTTCCACATCCGTTCTCATCCCATGAACTTCGCGGGCTACTTTCGCAAATGATGGATAAGCAGCAATGACTCCGTTCGCATCTTCTTGCAATGTCTTCAGCTGTTTGACTAGTTTATTGTCTTTTCCTTTAACCTCAATTTCTTGTGCTAGATCATCGAACGTGAAGGCGACTCCGCCAAAAAGCGATGTCTCCGGCTTTTCTCCGGCCTTCTTGCCGTCCGCTGATTCTTGCAATTTGTAATACGCTGTTCCTTGACCCTCGTCAATTTGTTTTCCCATGCCTTGGCTCTTATGCATATACCGGGATTCTTCACCCAGCTGGACATAGGAAGCACCGTACAGTTCACTATATTCGTTTACCGGCAAGGAGACGTCATAATCCTTATCCGAGGCCGGTACATACAGCTTCTTTGGCTGCCATGGCTGCATCCCTTCTTTAATCTGCTCAGGGAAAATTTGCGGATTGCCCGCATCCTTGAATGCTCGTACGGTCAGTACATTAACGGCACGGTGATGACCATGCGTCGAAGGTTCGTTCAGGAATGCTGGAATCAGCACATCAGGACGTTTCTCCCGGATTTGACGGATCAACCGTTCATAGGCGGTATCCTCGCCCCAAGTGGCCAACGTTTCATCGGGGCTTTTGGAGAACCCAAAATCATAGATCGGATCATTGAGCCTCTGACTCAGGTTCGATAGGGTAATGTTGGTGATCTTGGATGCTTCCTGCAGCTCCCTGGTACGGATGATGCCGAGGGCGTTGCCCAGCTCGCTGCCGATTTCGTTTTGCCCGCCTTCTCCGCGATTGGCTATGACGCTGTATGTATCCACGGCCAGTCCCAAAGAAAGATATGCGAGTGACGCGCTGTGCTCATCATCCGGATGAGCCCCCGTATTCATCGCACTTGCAATGGTGGTAAGAGGTTTAATCGCTTTCCATAAATCGACCACCCCCCTGTCTGCAGCCGCTTTCTGGGGTCCAGCCTGGAAAGCCAAGGTTCCGGCCAGCACCAAGCTGACGGAAGCCGCCACCCACTTTTTCGTCCTGCGTTTTATGCTGATTTGACTCAAATCGCATCTCCTCCTCAAGCGTAATTGTGGCAAACACCGGCAAAAGCAGACGCCTGCCTATATCATTATCGCGGGATGCCCGGGTTGACGGGCATCCGCACGCAATGAAAGAATGTTGTCTTTACCGCTTCAAGAGGTTGTTCAAAAAGTCCGCTTTTGATCACGAAGTAAATCGGGAAGTTGGTTCGGCATCGAATCTTGAATTCAGCCGGGCCTAAGCCTATGCTTACGAAGCATATTTCCTTCGGAAATATTTCAGATGCTTACGAAGTAATGTTTCCTTCGGAAACATCTTAGTGCTCACGTACCCAATACAGGCAGATGCTTACGAAGTCGTTTTCTACGAAAACGTGTAGCTCCGCTCCTCAGTCCCTAGCTTCATCCAACTGAAGCGTTTTGCAAAAAACGCACATCGGAAGCATAAGCTTCGGTGCTGAAAATCGACCTTTTTGAACACGTACTTTAAGTTCAGGAAAAATCTATCGTCAAATGGCAGATCCGGCATTACCGCCGGTCAGCTTGCGGGAAACATAAAGAACGAAAATAATCATCACGATTTGCAGCACGCCATAAGCGCATGCCGTACCGAATTCGAATGCATACATCCGCTGGAAGATTTCGACGGAGATCGGTGTCGTCTTGTTTGTATACAGTAGAATCGAGGCAACAAACTCCCCGATTCCTTCCACCATCGCCAACAAAGTACCGGCAAGGATACCGCTCAGCGCCATCGGGAATACAACGCGGCGGAACGTATACCACCAGGATGCTCCCAGATTGCGGGCCGCTTCCTCCACTGAGCGATCGGTTTGCATAAGCGTCGACGAAGTCGAGCGGAAGATCAGCGGCAGATGCCGTACGAAATAGGCGAGTGGTAAAATCCAGAAGGTGCCGATCAGCACCTGTCCAAAAGAGAACGCATTCGGCTCGCTGAATGCCGTAATCAGGTTGACAGCAACGACCGTGCCCGGAAGCGCCCAAGGCAGCATGATCAGAATATCGAGCAGCGTCTTCCCTTTGAATTTCATACGTACGATGGCGTATGCCGCTGCGACACCAAACAATAGATTGCCGATCGTCGCCGCGATGCTGATCTTAAAGCTGTTCGCGATTGGACGCCATGTTTTGCTGTCAGTGAACAAATCTTTGAAATGATCCAGCGTATAGGACGGCGGCAAGACCTGAGTCGTCCACTTCCCGTCTTCCGAAAAAGCGAGCAGCACGATGACGAGAATCGGCAGCATGAGCACCAGTACGCAGAGGAACGACAGCACCATAGAGGTATTTCTTCCGGCTTTACTTTTCACTTCGGTCCGGTGAACGCTGACGCCCTTGCTCATGTTTTGGTAATTCCGCGCGCCTTGATACCATCTCATCAAAATGAGGAATAGGATGGACACAACCGACAGCAGCGTCGATTGCGTTGCAGCCATATCCAGGTCGCCGTTGGTGCGCGACAGATAAATTTGCATCGTCATCGTCCGCTCGATTCCGAAAATAAGCGGCGCGGTATACGACGCCATCGAGATCATAAAGACGAGCAGTGATGCCGCAACGATGGCAGGTGTCAGCATCGGCAAGATCACCCGCCGCCAGACCGTAAACCGATTTGCTCCCAAGTTAGCTGCAGCTTCCTCAAGCGACGGATCAAGCCCCTTTATCGCCGAAGATGCCGTCATATAAAAATAGGTGTACATCGTAAATGTATGGACAACAAGCACGCCCCAGATGCCTTTTAAAGTAAAAGGCGGCTTTTCCAAATGAAGCAAATGCTGCAATCCCCGCGGAATAATTCCGCTTGAACCGTACAAAAATTCAAAAGAGAGCACCCCGATCAGCGGCGGTAAAGCCATCGGTACGAGAACAAGCACCGAAAGCAGCTTGCGTCCCGGGAACTCGTATCTCTCAAGCAGGAACGCCATCCCTACCCCCACGATGCCGCAGGTGATCACACTCAACACCGATATATACACACTTGTCCAAAGCGCCTCTAGATTCGACGTATGCTTCAGACTGAAAAAACGGGAGTAGTTTTGGAGCGAAAGGCTTCCATCCATCTTGATACTTTGCAGGAACGTCTGGAAAAAGGGATAGATGACATATGCCAATAGAATAAGAAATAACGGCGCAATCAACACATAAACGAAATGCGGCGATGTTACCACCGAATTCCAGCGGCTAATCGGACGAATGGTCCGCGGTGACAATTGAGGTTCTGGTTTGTTCATCGCTTCGGCTCACCTCCTTATCCCAAAAAATAAATGCTGTCCCGAGCCACGGTAAACCATACTTCCTCGTCTCGATTCCGCATCCGGTGTCCTTGCCCTACGAACATCGCTTTCACGGATAACGGCCCGGCCTGTGCGATATAATTTACGCTGATGCCAGTGAATTCCGACAGCAGCACCTTGACCACCATCATATTCGCCTCACTACGTTCGGACGGGTCAGCTTCCCGGATCGCTTCCGGGCGTACCGATAACGTAACCTTCTGCCCTACAGCCAGTTTGCATTCAGGCGATGCGTTTTCGGCAAGGCCAGTCAGCAGCAAATCGGGGGTGAGGCGAACGTCCACCATCCCGCTTTCCAGGCGCTCTACCGTTCCTTCCCACAGATTGGACTCGCCGATGAATGAAGCGACAAACCGGTTGACCGGCCGATTGTAAATTTCATGTGGGGCACCGATCTGCTGTACAACGCCATCCTTCATGACCATAATGCGATCCGACATCGACATCGCTTCCGATTGATCATGCGTCACATATATTGTTGTGATACCGAGCTCAAGCTGGAGTCTTTTGATTTCCTGTCTTGTTTCTTCACGCAGCTTGGCATCGAGATTGGATAAGGGTTCGTCGAGCAGGAGAATATTCGGTTCGATCACCAAAGCGCGCGCGAGCGCTACCCGCTGCTGCTGTCCGCCCGACAATTGGTCGATGCGGCGATCGCCGTAGCCATCTAGATGTACAAGCTTTTGGGCGCGCGTCACCTTGTCACGAATCTCTGCTTTTCCCTGTTTACGGACTTGGAGACCGAAAGCAATATTCTCAAAAACGGTCATATGCGGGAACAAAGCATAGTTCTGAAACACCATTCCCGTATTGCGTTTATTGGGCGGCATGTTGGTGACGTTGTGCTCACCAAACAGGATTCGTCCATCGCTCGGGTAATAAAATCCGGCAATCATGCGCAAAGTGGTCGTTTTGCCGCAGCCGCTCGGACCAAGAAAAGTAAAAAACTCACCTGGTTTGATATCTACGTCAACATTCTCTACACCTCTGGCCCCGTCAAATTTTTTGCTGACGCGATCCAGCGTGACTCCTATCATAATTAGTCCTCCTTCAGGAATTTTCTCTCTTCCAGATGCAGATACATCGCCGAAGCGGAAGATCAGTTGCCTTCGTGAACGGCCATGGCGCCAAGTGCATAAAGCGGGCATATTATGGTCAGGCGGGGTTGCCCCCGCCTGCGTTCAAACTTGTTACTTTCCGCCTTTGCCTTTGATATTTTCATCCCAATATTGCATCCATTCTTTCTCTTTATCCGCAAGGACCATCCAGTCCAGATCCAGCCCTTTGGTATCCAGTTTCTTGTACCAGTCTGGGAACTCGTTTTTGTCGATATCAGTCCGAGTTGGAATTTGGAACAATTTATCCGCTTTCTCCTTCAACTGATCTTTATCAAAGAGAAAATCAAAGAACTTCTTGGCTGCATCCATGTTCTTGGCATCTTTCACGATACCGACGCCATCCACCAGAATCGGTGCTCCGCTTGCCGGGTAGATGTAGTCAAATGGCTGCTTCTTCAGTTCCTTCTGGATCAGAATGTCTTGAAGATTCCAGAGCGATACCGCTCCTTCCTGCCGAGCCAGCTTCAAGTAAAGTTGAGTTGGATCCTGGGTGTATTCTTTGGTGTTCGCATCGAGTTTTTTGAGCCAATTGTAACCTTTCTCCGGACTTGCAGGGTCTTGGCGGTAAATCATCGAATCATAGATCGTTCTCATTGTCCCGGAAGCCATTACGCCCCGAATCAAAATTTTATCCTTCCATTTCGCGTCGAGCAGATCGTCCCAATCCTTTGGCGCATCTGCTTCCTTAATCGCCTCGGAGTTGTACATAATCACTTCAGGCAGCAGCATCTCGCCGTACCAGCGGTCCTCTGCGTCTTTGTATTCGGCTGGCACGCTGTCTGCGAAACTCGGTTTATACGATTCCAGCAATCCTTCATTAGCCGCTGTAATAAAAGAGGATTGCGTTCCGCCCCACCAGAAATCCGCCTGCGGATTCGCTTTCTCGCCGCGCACCCGCTCCATAATCTCCTGGGCGCCCATCGACATCACTTCGACATCGATGTCGGGATATAGTTTCTCGAACTGCGGCTTGATCTGCTCAACGACATTTTTGTCGCGGGCCGTGTAGATGACCAGCTTTTGAGATTCTTTCTTTCCACCGTTATCACCGGAGGCTGCTGGTTGTTCCTTGTCCCCTCCGCCGCAAGCAGTCAGACCAACCGTCATCGTAAGAGCCATCGATAACATGCCAAGCTTCATCCATTTCTTTTTCATGATTCTGATTCCCCCTGTTTTTTAGGTTCAATACTTAGTTCTTGACATTATGCGGGGTGACCGCTACTCCGCTTCTTTTCAAGTACTAAAATATGAGCCATCTTTAAAGTTTAGCCCCCATTGCCGCTGAAGAATGCGCCTCCAACACACTGTGCACCGCACCCAGCAAACCTGCGCGTTCGCGCAATGCCGCCAGGCGGATTTCCGGCACCACAGGCACCCAATCAAACAATAGCTCGCGAATCCGGTTCAGACCCGCCTCGTTCAGATGTACCATTTCCCCGCTCAAGACAAGCATCTCGGGATCCAGTACGCTGACTGTATTGGCGATTCCCGATGCCCAGCCGTGATACACTTCATTCAGCAGCGTCTCCGCTTGCGGATGGCCTTCCTCACCCAGTTTGATCAACTGCTCAAGGATGCTGGCCTCCGGGTTCACATGAAGACCGAGCGCTTTCGCCTTCCCATGGATGCCGGCAACCGAGAAATTTTTCTCGAACACGCCAAATTCGTTCTTCCGCCGTCCTGGCGAATCGCCGATGCGCATATAGCCGATTTCCCCAGAAGCTTCCCTGCTTCCCCGGTATAGCTGCTTGTCAATGATAATGCCTGCGCCGATCCCGGTGCCGACATACATGTACACTAAGCTGGATACGCCAGACACTGCCCCACCGAAAAATTCGCCTTGCGTCATCATATTGACGTCATTATCCAACACGACCGGCAAGTTGAGGCGCTCTTCGATTTCCTTACCTACGGGAAGATCCATCCATCCCGTACTCGGAGCATAACTGACGGTACCGCTCAGGCGCTGCGTAATTCCCGGCAAGCCGACGCCGATACCGATCACCCGGTCGCGGTCAATCTTGCTTGTATCAAGCAGACGCGTAAGAGTTGCTTCGAGCGCTTGTAGCGCCGATTCTCCGTCCACCGGCTGGTTCAAGCGGGTATGTACTTGTGTGATCAGTTCGCCTTTCATATCGGCCACAGCCATTTCGAGTTCGCTTCCCTCAAAAACGGCACCTACAACCGCATATGCCTGCACGTTATATTCAAGCAGGATCGGCTTACGTCCCCCTTTGGATTCTCCTGTGCCAACTTCTCTAATCAGCCCTTCCGCAATCATCTCTTCGACTAGCGCCGAGACGCAGGGACGGCTAAGTTTCGTTTTTGCTGCCAGTTCGGCTCGTGACAAGCGGGGCTCCTGCCGCAATTGGTGCAATATACCTTCCCGATTCATCTGTTTTACAAATTTTATGTTCCCGGTTCTCCCCTTACTGATCACGATCTGCTTCACCGCCTTACTTAGTTAATATAACTAACAAACTTTAACAATAGTATATGAATGCGCTTTCATTATGTCAATCAGAAAATGGAATAATAGTATCTTTTTCCTATGGGACTATTCCCCTCCAGTTCAACGGATTCCCAGGTTCCTCTGCCCGGCCCAAACTCTGTGCCAAAAGCCCGACGGGTTTTTACATGGATGCATTGCCGATTTTCCCTTGCCTATTGGGTTGACCTGCTGCTCGGTCTTTTTACCTACAGCCCTTTTAGGTTTTTGTGAAAAGCCACCCGTTACTAAAGAGGATTTATTTGTAAAAACTAGACTTATGTGTTGTAATTATTTTGTTTAACTAGAGATTACATTAAGGGGCACATTGAGGCGCCTGGAAATGACACTGATTCCGGTAGTAGGATTGGGCCTAAGGAGGTTCTAATGAAAAAGACGCTATCTATAATGTTAATCATATTATTCCTATTGGTTAGCGGCTGTACATCAAAAACAAAGGAACCTGATTTATCCTTTTGGAGGGTAAAATTAGGTTTTTCGGAAAAACAGATCATTAACAAAATGGGTGATCCTACTACTACTACCGACAGTAAAGTTAAAGAATTATATTATAAAGAAATTAATGGTCCAGGAGCAATTTTCAGTCTAGAAAAAGATTATCTTGTTAAAGCTGTTTGGTATCCTTCATCTTTTGATTCAAATTCTACGATACCTTCAACCATTGAGAATGTTGATTTTTCAAATAAATATACTACAAAAAAGCAGAGTTGTTATGAGACTGCTCAATGTAATGTATATGTTTTTGAAAACACATCATCAAGTTTAGAAATATTAATGAGCTGGGAAAATAAAGTTATAGATCAGGTTGTTCTATCTTCAAACTAAGCACGCATCTCCCCTCTTCTCCAAGCAACTCCCATAACAAGTTTATCTCCCTCCGTTGACCCTCACGTAACGTTATACCTTATCCTATCTTCAGACAGATCGTGATGGGCGGACTTGTAAACACTCCCCTCCTCAGGCACTCGGGTTTTGCAAAAATTAAAAGAGATCGATGCCTTAACTACTACACAAGATGCTTTGCAGAAATGCGTTGATTTCACGACCCAACATGACCTGAAGATCAAGGCGGAGGAACTTGCTTTTGGCTTGTTCATCGCCGATCCCCATAAACTGGAGCTGGTAAAAGGATACTGCGGATTCGGTGGGATTCCCGGCTTTATCCAGGTAACCATGCACCCAAACTCCTATAATATTCCGAGAATACCCGCCGTCATTGCGCATGAATTTCATCATAATATCCGGTTTTCCTATTTTGACTGGGATCATGGCAACATTACGGTTGGAGAATATTTGATCATTGAAGGATTGGCAGAATCGTTCGCCCGGAAATCGTATGGAGAGGATTTACTTGGCCCTTGGGTGACTTCCTTGGATGAGGAGGATTTGGAGTATTCTACCCAGATTGTTAAAGATGCGCTGAATATCAAAGGTTTTGCCGAGGTTAGCAGCTATATGTTTGGCGATACTTATGCAAAAGAACAGGGTTATTCCCCTGTCGGATTATCCCCGTTTGCGGGTTATGCGATCGGATACAAGGCCGTACAGTCCTTTATGAACCGGAATCATGTCGGAATTGCGGAGGCCACGCTGCTACATGCGGATGATATCATCGGGCATTGCGGGCTTTTCGATTGAATAGCTATTTGTCTGATTGACAGAAAATATTCCCAGGCCTATAATTTGAGTAATCACTCAAAAAATGCAATTCATCTATTGATGCTCATTAGGAAAGGGACGTATTACCATTCCTACCAGAAATCCGCCTGCCGGATTCGCTTTCTCGCCGCGCACCCGCTCCATAATCTCCTAGGCGCTCATCGACATCACTTAGACATCGATGTCGGGATATGGTTTCTCGAACTGCGGCTTGATCTGCTCAACGACATTTTTGTCGCAGGCCGTGTAGAAGACCAGCTTTTGTGATCCTTTCATTCCACCGTCATCACCGGAGGCTGCTGGCTGTTCCTTGTCTCCTCCGCCGCATGCAGCCAGCCCTACTGACATCGTCAGAGCCAATGACAACAATCCCAAGCTTCCACCATTTCTTGTTCATGTGTTCAATTCCTCCAATTTTCGGTTCAATATTGAAAATTCAATATGACGAGGTTGGAGCAACTCTGGATCGTTTTTAAAGGTCCGCTGACCCCAAATCTTTTCTAACGAAACGTAGTACGTTATTTGCCTCAAAACAGGTCTTTTAAAATTCTGATGAAACTGGATCCCACTTATTCAGTCTTGCTTACTGTACATGCCAATAATATATTCAAGAATTTGTAGTTCCAGAGAAGTTAACAGTACCCCTATGCGATGTAGATATTGGCACAATTAGTGTTACATCTCTACGGCATTTTCAGCGGCATTCCAGCTTCCTCAGTCAACCACCCAGCACTTAATAGATTATCGGAATGTTTCAATAGCGAGACTTTCCTGTACAATCTTACCCAACTCTAATTTGATAATATTATCGGCTTTGTTGAAATAAGCATCATCATGGGTAATCGCTATGATGCACTTTCCATTAGCTTTCATATCAGGCAATAGCCGAGTGTAGAAGAAATGCCGGAATTCAGGATCTTGATCGGCAGCCCATTCGTCAAAGAAACAAATCGGGCGATTATCCAAATACACATTCAGTAGGGCTAACCTCTTCCTTTGCCCCGTTGATAGATTCGTATTGCTTACTCGACCATCCTCACTAATATTTACTTTATCTTGCAACTGCATCATCTCTAAATACCTCTGAATATCCGCTTCTCTACCATGTGTATCGATTCCGTACAAATGATCAAAAAGGTAGAAATCAGTAAATATTGCCGAGTAATATTCTCCTAAAACATTAGAATTTACGGCTTCGCCATTAATCAGGATTTGACCTCCATGAGGTTCGTAAAGCCCGGTAATCAGTTTACCCAACGTTGACTTGCCGCTTCCATTTCCACCTGTAATAAATGTTGTTTCTCCAGCACGAAACGTACAAGTTAAGGGTCCAACTACAAATTGAAAACCGCCTTCATTATTATATTGATAAGAAATATTTATCAATTGAATCAATTTCATAATTCCAATCCCTTGCTGTAACAAGGTTTTTCAGGCATAAAAAAGGGAGTACCTCCCCAAATCTCGAATAGGTTAAGCGACTAAACCAAACCATTTTGAGACGAGGTGAACTC
>JAIRVF010000030.1 GCA_031254035.1 Paenibacillus sp. | reverse complement strand
AGCGCCATTCTGACCGATAATACGGGCAGCATCATAACAGTATCTCCATCATCCTATGAAGTTAGGAAAATAGAGCCGCTAGCGATAGCAGTAACAAACCCAGAGGCTGCCAGCGTGCGGAAAATCCGAGATGGATACGACAAGAACTACATTACGGTGGACAATCTGACGCCCCAGGGGAAACTGACCTTATACACGCCGATAAGCAAAGTCCGTACCATCGAACAGGCCTTGTTGAAGCGGCTGCTTATTATTTTCAGCGCTGCGGGGCTCGCCATGTTTCTCTTCAGCCTGTTTTTTACACAAAAACTGATCAAGCCGTTAATTCGACTGCGCAATGAGCTGAATAAAGTCAAGGAGCGCCGCTTCGCAGATGTCACCTTTATCAAAGCCGGGGGTGAAATCGGCTCCGTCGCTAAATCAGTGTTCGACATGGCTAGGGAGTTAAACCGTTTCAACCATGTACAAAAACAGTTTTTCCAAAACGCGTCCCATGAATTAAAAACACCGCTTATGTCCATCTCTGGTTATGCGGAAGGCATCCGTGATGGCGTTTTTGAAGGGGAGAACGTCCGCAAGGGGCTTGATGTTATCATGAGCGAGAGCGCCCGGCTCAAGAAACTGGTGACTGAGATGACGCTACTGGCTAAACTTGACAGCGAAGAGGATGTGTTCAAGAGCGAAGAAGTGTGTTTGCAGGATTTGCTGACGGAAACGGTGGAACGGCTCAATCCGCTGCTTGTCAAAAAAGGCATCACCCTTCATGCGGAGTACGAGGATTTGCAAACAATCACTTTGCATGCAGATCGTGATAAACTGCTGCAGGCGATGCTGAATGTCGTCTCTAACGCGGTGCGTTATGCGCGGCACCATATCTATATCCATGCCGAAATCCGTGGAGGGCAAGTCGTGATCCGCATCAGCGATGACGGGCCGGGCATACCGGAGGACTTGCTGCCATATCTGTTCCATCGTTTTGTCAAAGGTAAAGACGGTGAGTCCGGCCTGGGTCTGGCCATCTCCCGTGCAATCGTCGAGCGCTGTGGGGGTCTGATCCAGGCCGGTAACGGGAGTGGTGGCGGGGCGATCATTTCGCTGCAATTTCCAGGAATAACGACATCATCTACTTCAAAACTTCCCTATTAATCTAAAAAACCCGGCGAGCAGATTTCCTGCCCGACCGGGTTTTTCCGTTTCCGTTATGTTCATTGTAATACCGACTCGTTATCAAATGACATCCGACTGATCGATCATGCCGAACCTTATCGCAACAGCCGCACCAACCTCAGCCCAGAACGCAGCCGCGGACGCTTTAAATGCTCCTGTACATAACGGTAGTTCGTCAGATCGACATTGGCATCACGTAGCGCATATCTGAAGTCGTCATCAAAGGGAAGCCGATATTCCCACACCCGCTTGGTATACTCGGGTATATGCTCCTGCATCCAAGGATCAGGTACGCCAGGGTGAATATACGTCTCGCAGACACCGTCAGGCAGCCGGTACAGCTTGGCGATGATCGACTGTTTGAAACTATCATATGTCTCTCCTTCCTCGACACCGAAGGGATGCGACAACAAGTAATCGGGAATCGGTACGCCGAAGGCGTCGGCCAGCGCCACAACCTGAGCTACCGGCCGCTCAATGTCTTTTAGAGAGCCTAAAAGCGGGTCCTCCTTGTAAATATACCGGGAGAAACGCATCGGCAGCTTCCAGCGTGATATCTTCCAAAGAGTCTGTGGGAGAAAGCTTCTTCCGGTTTCCATACCGTAGAGGCTCCCCATATGATTGTCAACATGGCTGATGGTGATGCCCGACTTCTGCGCACGCTCATACTGCGCGTCGATTTCCTTCATGACCGCTTTCGTTGCCGCGCCAAGCTCAAACTCCTTCACAGTGCGGTATTGGTAGCCGCTGTCGTCATGAAGCGATGGATCGCCCGTCAGGCTCCGCCAGCGAAGCGCATCGAATTCGCTTGTCATCGTCAGATGCAGCCCGACATTGGGTTGACGCCGTTTTGCAGTCCAGGCGGCCGCCTCTTCAAATCCGGGAGCAACCGCCATAATCGTCGCGGAGGATACCTTCCCCTCCTCCAAAAGAGCCATAATCGCCTGATTCAAAGCCGGACTTTGCCCAAAATCGTCACAGTTGATGATGAGTTTCTTCCCCATGTGTGACATCCCCTTTCCGATACGCAGCAAAATCAAAACGGGTCAGCAGTGAAATGATGATGGAAATCAGCAGCAAGCAAAATGGCACGAGACTGATCAGCACCCGAAAAGTCATTTCCGGATTCGGCCCCGGTTTATCACCGCTTTCATAACCGAACATAACGCCAACAACCCAAAAGGCAAGCGCCGAAATGAGCCCGCTGGAACGGGTAATGAATCCGGCTACAGCGGTATAAATCCCTTCCCTGCGTAGACCTGTCTTCTCCGCATCTTCATCGATAATCCGGCCGGTGACCATCGCAGGTGTTACCAAAAATCCAGCAAGTCCGAAGCCGACGGCAACCCCCGCCGCTACGCCGCTGATCAGATTAACTCCGAACCAAAGCGGCAGTACCGAAACGGCATAAACAGCCAGCGATAACCTCCAAACCTTGACCCCGTCCATTTTGCGACAAATCCAGTACCATACGAAAACAAGTGGAATCACCGATATGAACACGGCCGCCATCAGGATCGTGACCTGATCGTCGCTGATTTTAAGCACATATTTTGCATAAAAAGGGATGATCGAGCTGACCAAACCGTTCACCGTCTGGGCGAAAGAGTTCGAAATATTAAACAGCCAAAACTTTTTGTTTTTCAGCGTTTCCTTAAACGCCGCAACAAACTTGAGGGGTTCCTGCCTGCTGTACTCCTCGCGCTCGCGTACCCCCAACATACAGATCAGCATCGCAACTCCGAAAAGTAAGGCGAAAATGATCGACATATTGGAAAAACCCATCGCTTTAAAAATGATTGGCGTAAGCGCGGAGCCGATCAGCAGCGCAACCACTTGATAACTTTGCTGGATCGCCGATGCTTTGGCACGCAAACGGTCACCGTGATACAGCTCGGGGAACAAAGCCCCATAATTGACCCACAGTACCGTTGCCACTGCCTCAAACAGAATTAATGCCGTCAAAAACCACGCAAACAATCCGTTTTGCGATAGTCCCCCTGGGGGTGAGAAGACCATGATGAATGTCAGCATAAACAGCGGCATGGCACCAAACACCCAAGGCCTACGCCGTCCAAACCGGGTATGGGTCCGGTCAGACCAATGGCCGAATAGCGGGTGGTTTACAGCATCCCAAATTAGGAAAATCGTGCGGGCAAGCGTCGCCAGTCCGATCCCAAGTCCCAATTTCTCCACATAAAAAAAGCTGTAATACGAACTAAACGCCTGGCTTGGCACCATCATGGCAAACATACCAAGCGCGAAGATATACGGTGAATTCACCCATTTGCGCTGCATGCGCATTCCCCCAATACCGTGATATAACTTGTTCTATAATATTCAACAAATGTATGGTTCTACCTTCCCATCCAAAAGTTATTTATGCATACGCCGCTTTGTTTTGTGGATTCCCAGCTATCCCCTTGAATTAGCCATGTCCGGGCCTTTGATCGCGATAATGTAAGAGATGTATATTACGGTTAAAAAACACCCGTTATATAATATAGTTGGATAATTAGTCTATTTTTCACAAAACAAAATGTAATTTTCCTTCGTCTCTACTGTGTGAGACTTTTTCATCAAATCCAAATAATATGGAGGGACAGGATTATGAGGAAAACGATTTTGAAAGCCATTTCAACAATGCTTGTGCTGGCCATGTTTTTGACACCCATCGTTCAGCCGGTAACTGTACATGCCCAAACTGCCTCTAAAGGAGTGATGAAAGAGAAGAAGGATGGCACGCAGGATAACCAAGCTGATGATGAAGTGTTTAGTCTGCTCTCTGATTCAACGTACGGCGGAACGAATCTGGCTCTGCACAAACCCGCCTTCTCCTCCGGCAATGAAGTGGATTACTTGACTCCGGACATGGCGGTCGATGGAAAGGGCAACACCAGATGGTCCTCCGCTTTCCAAAATGATCAATGGTTTTATGTCGATCTTGGAAGGAAAATGGAAATCGACCGCGTCGTGATCCGCTGGCAAACACCGGCTGAAAGCTACAAGATTCTCGTATCCGATAATGCTAAGAATTGGACGAATGTGAAGGAAAAAGACGGCGTGATTAGGTGCAAAGGTGGTGTGGAAACCATAAAGTTCCCGCTGACCCATGCAAGATACGTAAAATTCCAAGGCATCAAACAAGCACCCGTCAAGGGAGTCTTGCACGGATACTCGTTTTATGAATTTGAGGTATACCAGTTACATGATTTGCAGACGATCGCGGACAAAGCAACGGAAACAATGACAGTAAATCCTGGACAAACAAAGCTTGATTGGTCCACGGCACATATCCCCGAAGGTTATCAAGCCAGCCTGTATGGAAGCGACCGCGTTCAAGTCATCGACAAGAAAGGCCTTATCCGGAAACCGCTGGTGGATGCCAAGGTAAATCTGATCATCCAGGTCGAAGACCAAAAGGATCCGAGCCGCAAATTGCTGTCCGGAAATATTACGGTCGTTGTACCGGGACAGTACAAACAAACATCGGACCGGAATACCGAACCGGATGTCATCCCATCCTTGCGGGAATGGTACGGGGGCACCGGCGATTATACGCTGTCGAAGTCTGCGCGGATCGTTGTGGATTCGAAAGACCAAGCCGCTCTGCAAAATGCCGCTGAACTGACTCGCCAGGATTTGCAAGATATTACCGGCTACAACCTCAAGATTGAGAGTGGCAAACCGAAAAAAGGCGACTTGTTCTTATCGATTGACCCTTCCTTGACTTGGCTTGGTGACGAAGGGAATCTGTTCCGTGTGGATCAATTCGTCTCTATTACCTCCGCTTCCGCCAAAGGCGTATTTTTTGGGACGAGGACCGCGCTGCAAATTATTAAACAACATCCGGACCGGACCATTCCTAAAGGTGAAGCAAGAGATTATCCGAAATACGAACAGCGCGGTCTCATGATTGACGTTGCTCGCAAATTTTACACCATCGATTTTCTGCGGGGCTATGTGAAACTGCTGTCCTGGTACAAAATGAACACGTTCCAGATTCATTTGAACGATAATGTTGGCACGCCGTTCGCAGACGGAACGAAAGCGGCCTTCCGGCTGGAAAGCACCACTTATCCGGGGCTAGCAAGTCCAAATGGTTACTATACGAAGCAGGAATTCAAAGACCTTCAGCTTCTGGGCATGGAGTACGGCGTAAACATCATCCCGGAAATCGATACACCGGGGCATTCCCGCGCATTTACTTCCTACAAACCTGCGTTAGGGAACGAATGGGCGCTTGATATTACCAAACCTGAAACAGTACAATTCGTCAAATCCTTGTTCGATGAATATATGGACGGTAATGATCCGACTTTCATCGGACCGGATGTAAACATTGGCACGGATGAATACACTGGTGATGTAGAAATGTTCCGTGGGTACATGGATACACTTATCAAATACATTAACGGAAAAGGCAAGCACCCTCATCTATGGGGCGGACTTACGCAATATAACGGTTCGACGCCGATCAGCACCGACGCTACGATGGACATATGGCGTGAATCTTACGGTTCTCCGCAGCAAGCGGTGGATCTCGGCTATGATGTCATCAATGCCCAAAGTACATACCTGTATATCGTACCTACCCGGTATGGGAACTACCTGAATACCCGGTTCCTATATAATGAATGGGAGCCAATTAAGTGGGAAACAACGACACTTCCATTCGGCCATCCGCGTGTCAAAGGCGGCATGTTCTCCTTATGGAACGATATATCCGAAGCTAATGGACTATCGATGGATGATTCGAATGAGCGATTGCTGCCCGGAATTCAGGTCGTATCGGAGAAAATGTGGACCGGTACGAGAGATGACAGGTCGATCGACCGCTTCGAGCAGCGGATGAAAGATATCAGCGATGCGCCAAACGCTAATCTGTCCCATAAAATTACCGTCAAAAACGACGAAAACAGCGTCATTCAGTTTACATTTGAAAATGGATTTAATGATGCATCTGGCAACGGTTTTGATGGCAAAGGCGTTAACGTCAGCATCACGCAAGGCAAATACGATAATGGCGTCCGTCTGAACGGCGGAAAGAGCTACATCGAAACGCCGGTGGAGTCCCTAGGATTTGACTGGACTATCTCGATGTGGGTCAAACCGGATCCGGGCAACCCAGATGACGCGGTTTTGATGGAATCCCCGGCGGGAACGCTGAAGCTGAAGCAAGGCAAAACGGGCAAGCTTGGATTTACGAAAGAGCATTATGACAGCACTTTTGACTACGCCGTTCCGGAAGGCAAGTGGACGCATCTCACACTCAAGGGCGACAATAAAGGCGTCACGTTGTTTGCCAATGTGGATGAATATGTGGAACGGATGGAAGATAAATATCCTAAAATGAATACCCTTGTTCTGCCAACGCTCCGGATCGGCAGCGATACCAATGCCTTTAAGGGCGTACTGGATAACGTCATGATTTATAACAAAGCCATCGAACTGCTCAGCAGCGACGACTTGGCTTTGCATCAGCCGGCGGAATCCTCCAAAATCGAATCCCCTTATTACTCTCCGGATAAGGCCGTTAACGGGGGCACATCCGGAGCTTCAAGATGGTCCAGCACTTATGTGGATGACGCTTGGTTTTTGGTCGATTTGGGGGACATCAAAGATGTCGGCAAGGTGATGATCAAATGGCAAAGCGCATATGCGGAGAAATACAAGCTGTTGGTGTCTACGGACAAGAAAAACTGGATCAATGCATCCGGCGGGGGATGGTATCATCACCTCCAAAGGCAATCTGGATATCATCACATTTGACCCGCAGCAAGCTCGTTATGTCAAATTCCAGGGCGTAAAACGGGCCACCGGATTCGGCAATTCCTTTTTTGAATTCAGGGTATACGGCCCTGGCCATATTCCAGAATATAAGCAGCTGATTACGAAGATGGAGGAACTGGTGAGTCAGATCAACAGCAATGGCGAGCAGCATAAGCTGTTGCTGGAAGTGTTGAATCGTTATCCATACGATGCGGCGCGCGACCTGAAGCCGATGAAAGATCTGATTGATATAGTTCAAAATAAATAGACATGAATATTTAATAGAGCAGCCTATATGCGGGCTGCTCTTTATTATGCTGTCGATCTAATAACCCCTCCAGAAATTGAACAATTTTATCCGGAAGTCCAGGCACAAGAAACGATTCATTGAAATCTCCACATATAATGTAATTCAACTCCATGAAAACCCACTGATTCCATAATATATATCGAGCGGAACTTCCTTTATTTTTATATAGCCTGAATATATGTGTCATTTCGCGTTTTCCTGAATAGGCTATATCATCAAATTTGATCTGGAGGTTCTATCACATGACGATTAACAGCCATTCCTTCGGACCCGGCTTCAAGCAGACATATCCGGTTCCCTTAGCTTATAACCCGTATGCTTATCCTTCGTTCGCTTGTCAGCCGTTTGCTTATACATTCCGCAGCCCATTTCCCCCTTCGCTTTATTTCTGGCCTATGCCGGAACGTGCCTACCCTTATACAGGGGGCTATATGGGGGGCTATATGGGCGGTTATACTGGGTATCCGGTTTATGCGTCTTACACAACTTTTCCCCCCGCCACTTATCCCGGCATTGCTTACAACTCGCCTTATCCGCCGGAAGAAACTAGCCGGGTTGAGCCGACCCCCAAGGGTTTCCAGATAAAGGTTCAGCCACAGCAGGAGAATCATGAAAATGTGAAGGCGGAGAATGTGAAGGCTGAAAATGTCAAAGCGGAACATGTTAAAGTGGAAAACGTGAAGGCTGAAAATGTTAAAGCAGAAAACGTCAAAGCGGAAAACGTGAAGTCGGAGAATGTTAAAGCAGAAAACGTAAAAGCTGAGAATGTTAAAGCGGAAAATGTGAAGGCAGAGAACGTGAAGGCAGAGAATGTCAAAACTGAGAATGTCAAAGCGGAAAACGTAAAAGCCGAAAGCTTTCCTGGGGTAAAGGTGAACACCGGCATTGAAGTCGGCGGCAAACATGGCGCCGGATTCCAAACCGAGACGCATGTTGACAAACATGGTGTCAGCAACCAAGTTAGCAGCCATGTCGGTGCGGAAGAATACGGCCTGAATGTACAAAGTGGGGTAAACGTGGACGACAAGGCCAAAGGCTTACAATTTGAAACCGAAAGCCAGCTGGGCGGCAAATACGGCATTCAGGCTCATATGGAAGGCCATGTTGGTCTTCAGCATGGAATCGGCTTGAATACTGAAGCCCAAATCGGCGGTGATCACGGCGTCGGCGCCCACATGAAAAGCCAGCTGGGCGGCGGTCAGGGAGCCTTAATCAGCACGGGCGCGCAGATTGGTGGAGACCACGGCCTCGGTGCCCACGCAGGAGCTCAAGTGGGTGGCGGTCAGGGCGTAAGCTTCAAAGTCGGCGGAAATGTCGGCACCCATGACGGACAGGTGGGCATTAACCTGGGCGGTAAGAAAAAGAAAGATTCTATGTAAGAGATTCAATACAATCATTTGTTATGAGCAAAAAAAATCGGCAGCAAAAAAGGTCATCCGTAAGGCTTGACCTTTTTTGCGATATTTTAGAACCCTCAGGGGATCCGTTAATGTTCAATCCGCTGAGGCCGGTTCCATGGGGGGTTCCCCCTTTAAGCGTGCTGCAACTGCCCAGTCCCAATCTATTTTTAGGATGAAACCGAGCTTTTACCGATATGCTCTTTAATCTTGCTATTCATCCACTCCCGCTTAGACAGAAGCCAACTCGCGTCTCTCGGATAGCTGCTGAACGTGATTTCTTCGTCCAATCCCTCGTCCAGCGCCGCAAGCACCGCATCCCGGCCGATCCATGCCTCCAGCAGGCGCAATGCGCGCATATCTTGCAGCGCTTCCCGCATTACTTCCATACGGATGGACTCTATCGGCCCCTGCTCGCCTGGATAGACTAGGAAAGCATCGCCGGAAGGGAAACCTCCGCCTGCATCCGTGACGCGGAACGGGTCGATTACCCCCTTGGAGTATTGCTTGTACCAGAAGTTGTATCCCCAGTGCAAAAATCCGGCGGCGTTATATTTATAAAGCTGATATCCAAGGATCCGGTTGCGGGCGGAAGGCATGCAGAAAAACCGGTTGGCCACCTTCTTATACTGCGAGCAGCAGTAATATGTCCAGAGCGGAGTAACTTCGTGCTCCAGGAAAGGCTCGATGTGATTGCTTGCTGGAATTGGCGTCTGCACCAGACCTTTTTCGTAAAAATCATAATCCGACAGCGCATCGATAACCGGAAAATCCGATAGCAGCTCCTTCACGATCCGCTGGGCGCTGGCATAGAATTCGATATCGTCCAGCGTCGGCTCATCGGAAATATGGAAGTAACTGCGATTTTCGATCCCGTTCTCCCGAATCCAGTTCACCAGCTGCGGCAGCAGCTGGTTCAGAAACGCATGATACGCCTCACCAGAAGCATCCGTCTCCCAACCAAAAATACGCTGCATTTCGCCATTAACTTTGGCCATTATTTTAGGCGCGTGTTTGGCTCCCCACTGCGTAAATAAATGTGAGAATTCAAAGTACTTGATGCCACATTTCTCGCACAGATCCACCCAGCGCTTCAGGCGGTCGAAACCAAAACGGTATTCATTTTCGCCCGTGACCTCCACATCCACCAGCTGAACGGTTGGCCGTTCCCCACCTACCTCAGTATCCAGCGGCGGTGTGAAAATCGGCGTAAGCAGCATGTTGATGCCGTGATCGACCGCCGTTTGTATGTATTGTTCGAGCAGCCCCCAGTGTTTTTCGCTGAAGACCCCTGTTTGATATTGTGTTGCCAGACAATCTGTATGGAACCATTGCGTATGCACAAGCTGCTGCTGCGGTAGATGAGCTCCGATGATCTCCAGATCAAAACGCTCCTCCGCCAGCTTCTCTCCAGACTCCGTTTCGAATTGGATCACGATCGGATAAAGACCGGGCTCAACCTGGTTCTTCGGATCTACTGTAATCCATAACGAACGCCATTGCCCGGGATATCCCCGCACCACACCATCTGTAAGCGGTATCAAAGGATCAGGGTATAATCCCGGTGTTGCGCGCAACACGTCCTCATCGTGATCGTGGTAGATCGGCAGTTCGGAAGGGACCAAGCCGATGCTCCGGACCGTGATCCATTCCTCCAGCTTGGATTCAAGCTTAACCTTAACCGCTGGCATAAGATGCTGAGCCCGGAAGGCAATCTGATAGGAAAACACCTCATTCAGCAGCGCTGATCCCTTAACCGGGCCCGCCGCCTGCAGCTCTTCATCAGGAAATACCTTCACTAAAGAATGGATAATGCGAGTTTCGAATTTCTGCGTCATGTTAAATATCCTCCCTCAATATCCTTATGACTCTCAGTTTACCCGATGCCAGATATCCTTCAAGACCTAATTTTCGATAATATGATCACATTTGTGACAAAATTCTATCCGGCACGACAACCGCCGTCTTCTGCTTCGCCATATTCCGTTGCGCCGTGATCAGACTATAATAAATCCCTTTCTTCTCAACCAGCTCCGTATGGGTTCCCATTTCGACAATCTCTCCCTTATTGAGGACAATCAGCCTATCAGCATGGCGGAGCGTCGAGAGGCGGTGCGCAATCGCCAAGGTCGTCCGGCCCCGCGTCACCCGGCGCAATGCTTCCTGAATCGCAGTCTCCGTATCAATATCGAGCGAAGCTGTGGCTTCATCCAGGATCAAAATGCGCGGATCGTTCAGCACCGCACGGGCAATCGCCAGCCGCTGCCTCTCGCCTCCGGACAGATTGCCGCCGTTCTCATCAAGCCGCGTGTCATATCCATCCGGCTGCCGAATGATAAAGTCATGCGCATTGGCGATCTTCGCTGCCTCCAGCACTTCCTCATACGTGGCGTCTGGCTTGGAATAACGGATATTATCCAGAATCGTTCCGCTGAACAGGAAGGTTTCCTGCAGAACGACGCCAATCTGGGAGCGCAAATGAGCCTGTTCGATTCGGCGGATATCCACCCCATCGATCAATAACGCTCCTTCGTTCACGTCATAAAACCGGCAGACCAGATTAATGAGCGTCGACTTCCCCGATCCCGAGTGGCCGACAAGGCCGATCATTTCTCCCGGCTTAACCTCAAAGCTGATTTCTTTTAGAACGGGCTCGTAGGATTTATAACCAAAAACAACATCACGGAACGTAATCGCCCCCTGAATGGAATGCTTGACGGAAGAATCCGTATCTATCACCTCCGGCTGCTCGTCAATCACCGAGAAGATCCGTTCAATGGAGATGACCGCATCGGATAGCCATCTGGGCAGAAACATCAGCCAGGCAATCGGCCCGTAGATCATGGCGGCGTACCCGCTGAATTGAACCAACTCGCCCAGAGTCATTTCTTTACCGATAATCATGTAGCAGCCTATAAGGAGCACAAAATACTGCCCCAACTGGATCAGGTAATTGGAAATCGGCTGCATAATGCTAAACACCTTCTCCGTTTGAATCGTCGCTGCCGCGTACTCGCTGTTGTATTGCCTGAACCGCTTGACCTCCCGCTCCTCTTTGCCAAAAGCTTTGACAACGCGAATGCCACTCAGTACGTCATGCAGGAAGGAATTGGACTTATCATAAATCTTCCACTGCTTCAGGATCAGCTTCCATAACACACCCTTCCAGATGTATTTCTGCAAGTAAGCGACAAGCGGAGCCGGTAGCAATACGACTAATGCAAGCCTCCAGTCGGCGGTAAAGAGCAGCGCGCTTGCTGATACAAGGATAATCAGCTGGTACACCGCCGTTGTGAACAGCTCCTGCACCAAGTTACGGATTCGGTTCGTATCCGAAGTGATCCGGTTCATGATGTCCCCGGCACGCTGCGTCGTCAAAAATCCGAGCGACAAACTCTGAATCCGTTCATACACCAGCTTGCGCAAGTCTGCCGCAATCTCCGAGCTGGCTTTCGCCATAATCCGGCCTTTCACGATGCCAAGCCCTTCCCCTCCAACCAATACCAGCAGCAAACCCGCTATAGCCAGCATGAACACATGCATATTGGGCGTATCGCCCGCTGGCGGCTGCAGGGAAGAATTGACCAGCAATTTTTGGAAATAAGGGCCCAGCATGGATACTGCAGCAGCCGCAAGGATGACCGCGAGTCCTAAAGCGAATGTTCTGAAATGGGCAAGAGAAACCGAAAGCAGCCGCTTGAATGCAGCCGCCTTGTTCATGCAATTCGGGCACACCCTCGTCCCGTGAACGAACGGACCGCCGCAGTTCACGCAAACTGGCTCCTCTTCATCGTTATAAATCCGAATTTTCCGCTGCCTGGACATATCGTTCAAAATTTGTGCTATGTATCCGTACCTTGCCGCATGCTTCATCGATAGCCTAGTTAGAATAAACTTGCTCCCGGCTTCTTCCCCTTCAAGAATGGCACTGCCGATCAGCGGAACCACTTTGTACAACCCGGCATCCGCGATAAGTCGGCTTTCGATCACAACCCCTCCCTTCAGCAGGGCCCATTTCCGCTCTCCGATCACGAAGTAGCTTGCCGTCTGTTTCCCGCCAATCGTAAGGTCGGCCGGCACACAGTAGCGGATGGTTTCGCCAACAGCTTCTTTGGCCGCATAGACATCGCACTCGGGCAGTGTAAAGTTAAGATTCATGGGTACCTCCCTTTATCGGCAGATGCCGTGTTGGTTCTACATGAGGTAGTTGAACATGCACTATATACATACTTCGACCATTTTGTATTCCTTGTCGCTTAAACGGTCCAGGAAAGGGATGATAAACCGGTTGCCATCCACGTCCACGATCAACAGCCTGTTTGCGTTCATCAGCTTGACATTCCCTCCGCTTACGCGGACCGTAAACCGGCAGAGTCCTGAAGAAGTTTCCGCTTCCCAATAGGAGTAACCGAATTCCTCTTTCACCGACAACACTTTCGTGATTTCCGGAGCAAAATACCGCAACTGGACCTGTTCTTCCAGCAGCCGCTGCGTCTCCTCTGGAAATTCATCCAGAGAGCGGATCATACCGACCTCTTCATTGTCCACAGTTCTAACCGATAAATAGATTCGTTTATTCGTATGAGGGAAGGAGCAGTGGATGTAAACCCCGTGAAATTCGTCAGCCCCGATTTTGGCATTCAGCATATGGCCTTCCGTCCGGGCAAACACCACATCCCCAGGGGACAAATAACGAATCTGGGCAGCTTCGGCCAGACCGGAACTGCCGCTTTGCTCAGGAGCTTGTGATCCGCCAGCATTGTACTTACTCATGCCATAATCACCTCTTTCATCTTCAGTGCTTCATCATGTTTCCGTACCAGGCTGTGATAGGCCCCTTCCTTATTCATCAGCTGTTCATGAGTTCCTTTCTCCACGATAGTCCCTTGTTCCAGCACGACAAGATAATCGGCATTCCTGAGCGTAGACAGGCGGTGCGCAATCGCGATCGTCGTCCTTCCCCGGACCAACGTGTCAAGCGCCTCCTGGATTTGCAGTTCCGTCTTGGTATCCAGCGAAGCTGTGGCTTCATCCAGTATCAATATTTTCGGATTGTGGAGAATCGCCCTGGCAATGCTGAGTCTCTGCTTCTCGCCACCTGATAGAATATGTCTGCCCGTGCCGACAATAGTATCGTAACCGTCAGGAAGCTTCTCGATAAAATCATGCGCCCCTGCAACTTTCGCGGCATGGATCAGATCGGCGAGCGTACATTCTGGATCGGCATACGCGATATTTTCAGCGATGCTTCCGGACATGACATACACATCCTGCGATACGATTCCGATATGCTTGCGCAAAGAAACGGTTGCCAAATCCTTAATATGAAATCCATCGATCCGGATCTCGCCCTCATTTACGTCATAAAGTCTCGGGATCAAGTTGACCAGCGTCGATTTGCCAGCTCCCGAATGTCCGACGACACCGATCATCTGGCCAGGCCTTGCATGCAGAGAAACTCCTTTCAAGATCACCTTATTGGGTTCATAACCAAAGGTCACGTTCGCGATCTGAATTTCGCCTCGCATATCCGTCAGCTGTATGGCGTCTGGCTTATCCGCAACATCAGGCACCGCGTCATGAATTTCAAAAATCCGCTGCGCGGCAGACATACAGTAGGACCACCAGTTCATAATGTTGTTCATAAACTGGATCGGACCATACAGCAGGAGCATATAATTGATGAAAGTCATCACCTTGCCGAAGGTTAAATCCCCCTGCATGACCTTCCAGCCGCCAAAGGCCCAAATCAGAATTCCACCAGCTTGGGTCAAAATATTGAGTATCGGGAACATCGTCGCGCCCATTTTGTTAAACGATTGTTCCGCATCGGAAAAAGCACCGCTCACTCTCTGAAAACGGTCATTCTCCATCTTTTCTTTCCCAAAGGCCTTCACCACGCGCGTCCCGCGGATCGTATCGCTGATGATGGCGTTCATCGAACTCACCCTTTTATGCCTTCGGATGGAAAGGCGCCATAACTTCGGAAACGCTCTGCGGACTAGGAAGAATACGAACGGGAGCGGCAGCAAGCAAAGCAGCGTAAGCTGCCAATCCATGATAAGCAGAATCGTGACAATTCCGATGATATTCATGGCGTTCACCACAAAATAAGAAATACCGTCGATAAAGAAATACTGAAGTTCGATCGCGTCATTATTGATCCGGGTCATCAGTTGTCCAGTTTGCTTCTTCTCGAAAAAGCTCAAGGACAGGCGTTGCATCGCATGAAATACACTTGCTTTCAGATCGAAGGCGATATTCGCGGCCATTTTTGCATTGATGACTCCATAAATAACCCCGAAAAGTAGTGCCAGTGTCCGGAAGGCGATCATCAATATAATGACGAGCCCAATCCGTCCTGCAAACGCTCCTTTCCCACCGAGCGCCTGGTCGAACAGCAGTGTTCCCTGCAGATAAGGAATGACAAGCCCTGCGGCAGAATTCAGCAGCATAAAAAACACGATCCAAAATATTGAAGCCTTGTATTTGCCCGCAAAAGACAGCAATCTGCCGAATACGGCATGTTTCTTCATACACTTGGGACAGACCTGCCTGCCTTCCTGGGGATAAATCATTCCGCACTTTGGACAAGCAGTACGCTTAAGGTCATCTTCCAGCTCTTCCTGGTCCGGAATTTCATTTTTTTTCAGTCTGTCAAAAACCCCTGCGAGTTTGGCAGCTCGTCCCATGTGGCCATTCGTGAATGCGGCGATCACCCGCTCCTCCGGTGCCTTCATCACGACCATGCCGGAAGCTACCAAATTTACGATGGTCAAGGACTCAATCTCTTTGATTCGGACCTTCTCCATGCCCCATTCCACTGTGTCCGTTGCTGAAATCCCTTTCACTTTTGTCTCCGCGGTATAACCGTTGTACGTCTTTTCTCGATACGGTTCCCGATTGTTTGTCAGGATCAGTACGTGCTCATGGGTGAGCAGCACATATGTATCCTTAAAACCCTTATCCAATGTCCGGTCACACAACATCCAGATCAGCACCTGCTCTGGAGAGATTTCATGCGTCTTCAAGACGTCTACAATATCATTTGGAAGTTTTTCCATTGTTCCCCCAAATCCTCTAAATTCATGGTTTGATCACATTATGTACGGAATATAATACACTTTTTACAGATCCAAAAAAAGGTAAAATTTACCTAAAATCACAAATTACGAGGATGTTGTTCCAGCCCCGTATTTTCAGCTGACTCTAGCCAAACAGGTGTCAAAAAAAAGGCCTCCCTCAGATCTGACTGAGAGAAGCCTTTATTACACTCCATCATGAATAGAGGAGCATTATTTGGTTGCATTTTTCCAGTCTGCCGCAAATCTTTCGATCCCTTGATCAGTCAAAGGATGCTTCGCGAGCTGTGCAATTACGCTGAATGGAACAGTCGCAATATGCGCGCCAGCCATGGCAACACGGGTTACATGATCCGGATGGCGGACCGATGCTGCAATGATTTGCGAATCTAGGTTATGCAGACGGAACAGCTCAGCGATTTTGGCAACCAGCAGAACGCCGTCTTCCGAAATATCATCCAATCGTCCCAAGAACGGAGAAACGTATGTGGCTCCGGCACGTGCGGCCAGTAGCGCCTGGTTCACGGTAAAGATCAGGGTTACGTTGGTTTTAACGCCTTTTTTGGTGAGGTAGCGGCATGCTTCAAGACCATCGAGTGTCATTGGAAGCTTAATCGTAATATTTTTATCGCCGCCGTTGATCTTGATCAGTTCTTCCGCCTGCGCTATCATTTCTCCAGCCGTTAACGCATCCGGAGTTACTTCAGCGGATACCGATTCAACTTCAGGAACAGCCTGCAAAATTTCAGCAATGCGGTCTTCAAACTTCACGCCTTCTTTGGCAACCAGAGACGGGTTGGTTGTAACGCCGGAAAGAACGCCAACTTTGTATGCCTTTTTAATGTCCTCGAGATTCGCAGTATCGATAAAAAATTTCATTACTCACTACCTCCGTTTTTTAGAATTTTTATGCTACAAAAATTCTTAGGGTATTAATCAGTTCTTGACTACAGCATGACCGCCAAATTCATTACGAAGCGCAGCTACTACCTTGCCGGTAAACGTATCGTTTTCTAGGGAACGGTAGCGCATCAGCAGGGACAATGCAATAACCGGAGTTGCAGTTTGCAGATCCAAAGCAGTCTCTACAGTCCATTTGCCTTCGCCGGAAGACTGCATGACGCCCTTGATGCCGTCCAGATTCGCATCTTTGGAGAAAGCCTGCTCAGTAAGCTCCATCAGCCACGAACGGATAACGGAGCCGTTATTCCATACGCGTGCGACTTTCTCATAATCATAATCATATTCGCTTTTCTCCAACACTTCAAATCCTTCGCCGATAGCAGCCATCATGCCATACTCTACGCCGTTGTGAACCATCTTCAGGAAATGGCCGCTGCCAGCTTTGCCTGCATACAGGTAACCATTTTCTACAGCGGTATCCTTGAAAATCGGCTCTACGATATTCCAAGCTTCTTCGTCCCCGCCGATCATGTAACAAGCGCCGTTGCGCGCACCTTCCATGCCTCCTGAAGTACCCACATCAAGGAAGCTTACACCAATTTCTTTAAGCTTGTTGTATCTTGCGATCGATTCTTTGTAATGAGAGTTCCCAGCCTCAATCACGATATCTCCTTGGGACAGGAGCGGCGACAGCTCATCGATGACGGAATCAACGACCGCATGCGGAACCATGATCCAAATGATTCTTGGTGTTTCCAAGGCGGCTACCAGCTCTTTCAAGCTTGTGGCGCCTGTTGCGCCATTGCTTTTCATGTCTTCCACCGCAGCGGTATTCAAATCAAATGCAACCACGTTATGTTTATGATCCATCAGGTTTTGACCCAGATTTAATCCCATTTTTCCGAGTCCAACTAATCCTACTTGCATATTCATTCCTCCACGCCTAGCTGTGTATTCTATATTATTTTCGGCTCAAAACCGAAATTAACTCTTGATATGATGCGAATTGACCGCTGCGGTTACGGATCGTTCTTCCGATCGCTGTTGTCTCCAAATTTCTTGATTATAACCTTTCATAAAGGTAGAAATTCGGAGACAAAGGCGAACGCTTCGCTTCTTCAGATCGATCCCGTCCCCTCCGCTACTTTCGCGTTCCTTTCAAGCACTAATCATGATGTTGAGCCTTCATGTATGGTTGAAATCTGCTCACAAAGCGTTACACAGCTTTCCTACGGAAAGCTTATAGCCAGAATCATTTCTCCTAGGTTCAATATTCTAAAATGTAACTTCTTTAGAATATTGAGCCCCCATGCCTGTCCCTTCTGTCCGATTAAACCTGCGCCAGAACCGCTTCTTCCTTCTGCCCAGCTTGTTCCGCATCCTCAGGTTTATCCAGCCACCATTTGAATCCATCCGCCTGGGCAAGTTTGTTCGAAGCTTCAGGACCGTTGGATCCCGCCGGATAATAGGACAGAGGAATCGAATCCTGCTCGAATGCATCCAAAATGGGCTGCACATATTCCCAGGAAAGCTCAACCTCATCCCAATGGGCAAAAAATGTGGAGTCACCACGGATTGCATCAAAAATCAGGTTTTCGTATGCTTCCGGCAATTCTTTTTCATTGGAAAAGAAGTTGACTCGTATCGGCTCCAGCTTTTCATGGTTCATTGGATCTTTTTTGTTCAATTGAATGAAGATGCCTTCGTTCGGATTAATTTCAACGACCAACAGATTAGGATCATTAGCGGTAGTTTGTCCTTTTAATGGCTCTTTGAATTCAATGACGATGCGCGTAGATTTTTCCTTCATTCTTTTGCCTGTACGGATATAAAATGGAACGTCGCTCCAGAAGTAATTGTCGATCCAAAGACGCAACGCGATGAAGGTATCATTTTTGGAATCTGCCGGAACACCTGGTTCATCGGTGTAACCTTGAACAGGTTTCCCTTGAATTTCACCCGCTGTATATTGACCGCGAATAACGCTGTTTGCAATAGTTTCTTTGTTCAGCGGACGCAGCGACTCCATGATACTTCTTTTCTTCATGCGGACTTCGCTTGCGTCACTTTTGCATGGAAGTCGCATGCTTATCATCATCAACAGTTGAAGCATATGGTTTTGCACCATGTCGCGGATCGCTCCGGAATGGTCGTAATATCCGGCTCTTTCTTCGACGCCGACCGTTTCACTTGCGGTAATTTGCACGTTAGCAATATGGTGGTTCGACCAAAGCGCTTTAAGGATCGGATTTGAAGATTCGAGGATTTCGAGATTTTGTACCATCGGTTTGCCAAGGTAGTGGTCGATGCGATAGATTTCTTCTTCGTCAAACACCTTGCCGAGCGCTCTATTCAGATGCCGTGCTGACTCCAAATCGCGTCCAAACGGCTTTTCGATAATCAGGCGTTTCCAGCCGGTTGTCGCAGTCAGCCTGCTTTCCTGAAGGTTAAAAGCAATCGTTTCAAAAAATTCTGGTGCCACAGAAAGATAAAAAATGCGGTTCCCTGAAATGCTAAGCTCCTTCTCCCGAGATTCCACAACCCCCCGCAGCTTATGATAATCCTCCACATGATTCACATTGAGGGAAGAGTATCGGATGGACGCTAGGAAAGCATTTATGACAGCCGGATCGCTTGCAGTTCTTCTCGAAAAGGTTTGCAGCGACTTCGCCACGATTTGTTGAAAATCGGCATGCGACTGCTCTTTTCTCCCCATCGCGATAATCGAAAACGATTCAGGCATTTTTTGATCTGTATACAGATTAAATAAGGCAGGATAGATTTTTCTTCTTGCCAAATCACCAGTACCGCCAAATAAGACAAATGACATATTATCCATATTTCATTCCTCCATTCCACCAAGATCCACAAACCATCAGCAGCAATTCCTTTATGAAAATTGGTTACTTTAAATAACCCATATACTTAACATGGCAATATTAAACCCATTCTTAATACCTGTCAAATACTTTTTGTCCAAATTGTGAACAGTCCCTTTTTATCAATAAGTGGTAGCGCTTTCTGCAATTTTATGGTTATAATTATTAGAGGAAAAGATTGATTGTGAATAATATTACATATGAAGTAACCGACTTATATTTCGTAACCAAGTGATGAAGGAGGAGCCATCATGAATGATGAAAAACTGGGTAACTTATTATGTGAGAAGGTAGAATTAGCGTACCAAATTACAGGGAAAAAATGGGTTAGTCTGATTGTTCATACGCTGATGGAGGAACCTAAGCGGTTTAGCGAAATCAATGCTTATATTCCCGATCTGAGTAAACGCATGTTGAATGAAAGAATGAAGGAACTGGAGGATTGTGGTATTGTTGTGCGGAATGTGATTGCCGACCGTCCGGTTCGTATCGAATATTCCTTGACCCGCAAGGGAACGGAACTCGGCAGAGCACTGCGAGCAGTAGAGGAATGGGCCGAAAAATGGTGTTAAAGAGGTTGTTCAAAAAGTCCGCTTTTGATCACGAAGTGAATCAGGAAGTAGGCTCGACATCGAATCTTGAATTCAGCCGGGCCTTCCGGTGCTCACGTACCTAAATGTACGCTCCGCTCCTCGGTCCCTAGCTTCATTCAACTTAAGCGTTTTGAAAAAACGCACATCGGAAGCATAAGCTTCGGTGCTGAAAACCGACCTTTTTGAACACGCACTTAAAGAGCGATTAAGCACAAAAAAGGCCTGCTACCTTAGAAAGATGCAGAACCTCCCGCAGGCCTTAAGATTTCCATAGTTTTAAGCCAGTGTCATCACTTCATATTTTGCAGCCAGTTCCATAAATTGACCCATGCTGGAAATTTCACCTGACGTTAGCTGATCCCGGACATCATAATAATCTACGCAGGTCGCGCAGGCCAGTACCGGCACGCCTTTATCCGCTATTTCCTGCAAATGAACGGAGACCAGCGATTGTTCGGTCAAAGCGAATACGCCACGGTTAGCGCAAAAGATCGCTGCAGGCAGCTGCTCACGCTGCTTCAACAATGTAAAAAAGGTCTCCAAAATTTGCGTCCCCAGCTCTCTTTCTCCGTTGCCCATGCTGTCGGTGGTCAGAAAAATCACCTTATTTTGCATTCCAATCCATCCTTTCAACCTAACTTGTCATTCATCCATTATCTCAAAGTTTGACCCAGCCAGCAAAAGAAAAACCGCACAAGCAGCGAAGCAAATTAGGAAGTTGAGGTACTGATAATAATACGGATAGGCTGAATATGTATTTGATTTCCCTCTATGCATTTATGATGTAGGTTCCTTTTTGGCTTTCGCGTGACTAGTCAAAATACCGCTGAGTATAAAAGTTACAACGAACCGGCAAAGCATATAGCAGCAAATATAGCTATGGCATAAAAACCGTTAAAATTCGCATATATGAAGCCTGCAAACCAAGAGCCGAGTGTTGTCGCAGCGTACATGATGGAATTAGCCGGCGGCGTATCGGCTGGACTCGGCGTATCGCTGCTGACGCATTCCTCCGTAAAAACTTGGGAGGAGGCCGGGAAAATACGCTGTTTCCGTGTTCCGGAAAGATTCCGTTATTCCGTTGTCAGTTTTGTATACCGGCGCGACCTCTTTCGCACCAGTGCTTTTGACAAGTTTGCTGAACAGATTCTTCGTACCCCTCGTCTGGTTAGGAAAGAAAAAAAGTAAGCAGGAATGAACCGCTAGATCGAATTTGTGCGAATCCATAGTGAAAAAAAACCGAGGCTATGCTAAAATACTGAAATTGTATGTGGTAAATCGATCAGGGAGGTTTATATACAAACCATGCTCATTATTGGTATCGCCGGTGGGACAGGCTCCGGCAAAACGACAGTAGCCCGTTCCGTAATAGACCGTCTTGGTAAGGGCAAAGTTACTTTTATATCCCAGGACTATTACTATAAAGATCATAGTGAACTTACGATGGAAGAACGGGCCTTGATCAATTACGATCACCCCTTCGCCTTCGATAATGAATTGTTGATTGAACATGTCACAGAGCTGCGGGCAGGAAAGCCAGCCTATGCTCCGGTATATGACTACACGGTTCACGCTCGTTCTACAACGGAATCGGTCGAGCTGAAACCCAACAACATCATCATTATTGAAGGACTGCATGTCCTCTCCGACGAAAAGCTGCGCGAAATGCTCGATATCAAGGTGTTCGTCGACACCGATCCCGATGTACGTATTTTACGCCGGGTCGTGCGCGATATCGAAGAGCGTGGCCGTTCCATCCAATCGGTTCATCAGCAGTACCTGAACACAGTTAAACCGATGCATGAGGCATTTATCGAACCTTCCAAAAAATACGCCGACCTGATCATCCCCGAAGGCGGGGAAAACGAAGTCGGTATCCAGCTTCTATCGATCCTGACGGAAAAATTCCTGTCGGGTGACCGGGATTGGGCCGATCTTTAAACGGCGGCTGCATTAATGCAGCGAGCGGAAAGATCGGGTATAAGCATGCCCCCGAGCGCAGTTTTATGTGCCGGGGGCTTTTGGTTTGCGCCGTTTATTTATCGATCTTCTAAGATTTTTGCGATCACTCGTTGATTTTCATGACCGTCGAGAACGGTCGGCAAATCGTCATCCAGCCGATCATAAGCAATAACTCTGGAATTTCATCTTTTGGCATATCAAAAGCATATGTATACTCACGCCTGCTTTTTGTCCCCGATAACAGGATTAAACTGCTCCCGATACTGGCCAGGGGTCATGCCCTCTAATTTCTTGAACATTCGGTTGAAATAAGGAGGTTGGTAGCTGACCGCCTTGGCAATATCGCTAATCTTCATATCTGTGGTTACAAGCAGCTTTTTGCAGTGGCTAATTTTGATCGAGGTCAAATAATCGATATAGTTGGAGCCGATCATCTGCCTGAACGCCTTGCTCAGCTGCGATACACTCACGTCTGCTTCCATGGCGAACGTTTCTAGCGACAAATCGCTCATGTAGTTCACGTTAATCGTCTGAATGATCTCATCCACAATATGCTTCATGGACTGGTGATAGCTCCGGTTCAGTGCATCTATGTAAGGCTTGATGATTTTGGCATGGAACCACTCAATGCAGGCATTGGCATCCCGAAGTTCCTCCAGTTCTTCCTGCAACTTCATCCCGTCATATATCGCGTAAGGATTATGATTGGACTGAATCATGGAGCGAAATAGGTTATTCCTCAGGCGCGTTAATCCCTGATGGACAACCCATTCCGGCGCTCCATCATTTTGAAGTGCCTCGACGAACCGGATCAGAATCTCTACGGCCTCCTTTTCAAGCCCCAGATTTAACGTGTGCGTGAATTCCTGTTCCAGCTCAAAATGAAACTCCACCTCCAAATTTGCCTGTTTAAGCACAACCGCGGCTTCGAGCAGCTGGCTGGCCGACGTAAAGCTGCGGTAGCTCAGCGCCCTCCTCGCCTGTGCAAGAAGGTAAGGGACATTCGTCCATACCTCCGTCGGGCCATTCACCACGATCGTTGCCGGCATGCTCAGCACATCCCGAAGTGTATCAATCATGTCTGTACTTAATTCCATCAATAGAGACTTCAGATCTTTGACGGGCGAAGCTGCCGGAACAAAACCGATCACCGCAAAGGAGCCATCCATAAAATCGATGGTATGCACATAGGAAGCAAGACGCTCGGACATTTCATGAAGCAGATTGATTGCAGCATAGGTAAGCAGCTGGTGATCCTTCGCCGTAAGCTGGCCACGGTCCTTGCTAAGGGAATGGATCTGGCACACATTGATGAAAAAATGCTGCTGTGTAATATCTAGCTTGAGACCCTGCAGCTTTTCAGAAATCTCGGATTCCGTTAGATGGGCTGCCTGGCCTGATAGAAATTGGTTAATCAGCGCCTCCCGAACCTTCGGGATGGACTGGTTCAAGTTGCTCTGAAGTGTCTGGTTCACAGAGCGGTGCTGACGCCATTTTTCTTCGATATATTTCAGCTCGTTGTTTTCTATTGTTGTCTCGGCTTTGCCCTCTCTGAATAAATCCACCATCCAGCCGATTGGCCGGTACATACGTTTGGAGGCAAACCAACTTAGAGCAAGGGCCAGCAGCAGAGAAACGCCCCAATAGACAAGCACAACATGCTTGTAGGGCCCTGTCGGAGCCGTAATGGCTGAAGAGGGAGTACCTGAAACAAAGGTCCAGATGCCACCCATTTTCTCGAAAGAGACTGTGCTCACAAGCAATTTGTCATCCTCTATCGGCAGTTGGAAATGCGACTGGGTGTCGTAAGAACGTTTGATGGTGTTCAGCACCCCCTGAATGTCGGGAATGACCTCCGGATATTGCTTGCTCGCATCGGATTGTCCGACCAGGGTATCTTCCCCATCCAGAACAAAGGCCACCTGCTCAGAATTGGCATTCAGATTCACTTTGGCGGGATTAACATACAAAACAAGCGCCCCGTATGGCTTCTGGCTGTTAAAAGGCAATTTCATTACAATCGCATGCGACGAGCCCCCTTGGTGAAAAGGCCGGGCCAGATGATTCGTCCAGAAGATGCCTTTCTCGACTTGCATGATGTTTTTCCAGGCCGCCCTATCCGCTTGGTCTTCAAGTGGTCGCAGACCGAGCATAGGCTGCATAATCTTGTTCTGCTTCTCCACGTACAGGTAAGCCTGGTCGATCAGCGGATCCCCATTTTCGATAAAATACATCGTATCGCTTAATTCTTGCGTCTTTTCAAACTGATCCACAAAATTTGTGTCGGCAAGGGAAGGCTTTAATATAGGATTGGAAATCATGTGCAAGGCATATTGAACCAACTGGGAGAACTGCTCGTCAATTTGCCGCACAGTATCCTTCACCAGCTCTTCATTGTTCTGCTGATGCTGCCTGATGAGGTATTGATTGCCGACATGCCAGCTAATAAAGCTCACAATCGAAATTGGAACGCATGTAAGCAATATGGCAAGCGCTATGGTTTTCCAGTACATGATTCCTTTTGATGCCAATTTCCTCGTCCACTCTTTACCCAATCTCCTCACTCCTGACCCTATCCCATTCGAATGAACTTGATGATTAGTGGTAATGTTTGAATCCATCATAGCGAAATGAAGTAAACATGAAAAGGCTTCCAATTGAAAAAAAGTGGCTTTTACGGCAAACATCTTCCGAAAAATCGCCCGTCAAAAAAGTGCAATCGCCTGAAATGATGTCCCGAGAATACTTGTAACAACGGATGTTCAAGCCGTTTGCCACGCCTGAAATAAAATCGAATTGCCGAAAACGATGTAAGCCCTTACATTTTGCTTATGCGTTAACTTCTGACCCAAAGAAAGCGAGGTAAACAGATGCGAACTCGTAGGCCCCAATCGAAGGCGCAAGATCCTAAACGGCCGGTATGGCCGGATTTAAAACGTGATAGGTACCTGTATTTGCTGGCTCTGCCAGGCATTTTATTTTTCATCATCTTCAAATATATTCCCATCACCAACTTGATCATCGGTTTCCAGGACTACTCCCCATACCTCGGGATCACCGGGAGCAAGTGGGTCGGGTTTGAGCATTTCACCCGGTTTTTCTCGAATCCGGATTTCTGGATTCTGCTGCGCAATACGCTGGGTATCAGTGTTATGAACCTGATTTTCTTCTTCCCGGCGCCGATCATCCTTGCGCTCATGCTGAACGAGGTCCGCAGCCTTATCATGAAAAGAACTGTGCAATCCCTGATCTATATCCCCCATTTCCTGTCCTGGGTGCTGATATACGGGCTCACTTTCCTTATGTTTTCCCAGTCCGAGGGCTTGTTTAATAAGCTGCTGACTTCGATGAATAAGGACACGATCGATATTTTATCCAATCCGAATTATTTCTGGGGAATGCTGACCGCGCAGTCGATCTGGAAAGAGGTCGGCTGGGGAACGATCATCTTCCTTGCCGCCATTGCCGGCGTCGATCCGCAGCAATATGAAGCGGCCGTTATCGACGGCGCCGGACGTTTCCGCCGCATGTGGCATATCACACTGCCGGCGATGCGGAACGTCATTATGATTCTGTTCATTCTCCGCCTCGGCACGATCATGGATACTGGCTTCGAGCAGGTTTACCTGATGATGAACGCCGCAGTCACCCAGGTGGCAGAAGTATTCGATACTTACGTATACCGTGTCGGCATCCGGCAGGGCGAATTCAGCTACAGCACCGCGATCGGGTTGTTCAAATCCATCGTGGGCGTCATTCTGGTCGTCGGCGCAAATAAAACCGCCAAGCGCTTCGGCGAGGAAAGCTTATATTAGCGGAAAGGAGAACCACCTAACATGATCATGCAGCTGCAAAACACCTGGAAGGACCGCCTGTTCAACGTAACCAATCTCGGGCTTCTGATCCTAATCAGCTTGGTGATGATCTTCCCGATTTACTACACCATCGTGCTTTCATTCACCGATCCAACCGAATATTACACTCGCGATTTGATCCTGTGGCCGCGGCAGTGGTCACTCGACGCCTATAAATATCTGCTAGGTAACGGCTTGTTCGTAAATTCCCTGATGGTTAGTGTTTTCCTGGCGACGGTCGGAACGGCACTCAGTCTGCTCGTCACGGGGGGATTGGCATATGCCATCTCCTGCCGGCGACTCCGTTTCCGCAAAACGATGATGTTCATGATCCTGCTGACCTTCTTGTTTACTCCGGGGCTTGTCCCCTTATATATGGTTGTGAGAAACCTCGGCCTGATCGATAGCGTCTGGTCTCTCATTCTCCCTTCGCTGACGGGCGGATGGTATGTGCTTTTGATGAAAGGTTTTTTTGACAGCATACCGGACAGTCTCGATGAAGCCGCCCGCATTGACGGTTGTACCGAAATCAGCGTGTTCTGGCGGATCATTATTCCGCTCTCGCTGCCGGCGATTGTCGCCTTTGGACTCTTTTTTGCCGTGGGTTATTGGAACACCTATTTTAACGGCATTATGTTCATCAATGAGCAGTCGAAATGGCCGCTGCAGGTGCTTCTGCAAAACATGCTTGTCGACCCGACCACCATGGGCGGCGGAGGCAACAGCCAGAGCGTGTCCTTGCAAATGAACCGTCAGCTGCCGACAGAAACCTTGAAAATGGCTGCGGTCGTCATTGCAACCATTCCCATCATGTTGGTGTATCCGTTCCTACAGAAGCATTTTGCGACAGGCGCCATGGTCGGATCTGTAAAGGAATGATGGATGGATATACAAGTATCGCCAAATCAAAAGGAGGTTATAGAAAATGAATCCAACTAGAAAACAGATCAAGAAATCCGTGCTTATGAAATCCATGTTGATCGTGCTGGGCACAAGCGTGCTGCTGACGGCCTGCGGCGGTTCCAAGGGTGCATCTAGTGGCTCTTCCGAACCGACGAAAATCCAGATGCAAACGTTGAACTACGCCACCGAATTTATTGACAATACCAATGTGATTTGGAAAGAATTTGAGAAACGCACCAACACCAAGCTGGATATCACATGGCTATCGCCGTCCACTTCCGAGGAAAAAATCAATGTTATGCTAGCCTCCGGTGATCTGCCCGAAGTGACATTCGTGGAATCCCTGGTCAATCCGCAGCTGCAAAAGATGATCCAGCAGGGCGTTTTCTGGGATTTGTCCCCGTTTATCAAGGACTACAAAAATCTCAGTGCGCCGAACCTGGAGGAAATGTGGAGTGATTCCAAGGTAAACGGCAAAAACTACGTCATTCCGCGTTATTATCCGAGCTACGGCGGCGGCGCATTCCCGATCCTGCGCAAGGACTGGATGGATAAGCTGGGACTGCAAACGCCAACCAATATGGATCAATTTTTCGACGTGTTGAAAGCCTTTAAAGAAAAAGACCCGAACGGAAATGGCCAGGCGGATGAAATTTCATACGCGGCTAATCCCGACACCATGGGCTTCGTGTACGGTGTATTCAACGGGGTTCAAGGCCAGTGGAAGGTCAAGGATGACAAACTCGTTCCTACGATTACCGAGGATGCATCCCGCGACGCCGTACTTTGGATCAAAAAGGCTTATGACGCAGGACTATTCCCGAAAGACTTTGCCATCATGAAATACTCACAAACGGTTGACCTGATCCGCGGCGGCAATTCGGGCGGTACCTCCCAATCCATGAACCATGCCTGGGTAACCGGCTCCAAAATCCATGAAGTAGTTCCGACAGCCGACTACATGCCGATCACGTATCTAGAAAATGTCAGCGGGGAGAAATATACCCCATCGGGATCCCCATACTACGGTGTCTATCTGATTCCTAAAAAGGTTCCCGAGGCAAAGGTGAAAAAGATTCTGGAATTTTTCGACTACGCCTACGGTAAAGAAGGAAATGAGCTGGCTACTTACGGAATCGAAGGCGTGCACTACAACGTCGAGAATGGCCGTAAAATACCAACACCTCAAAGCGAAACGGACCATTTGGGTGACGGCAACATGAATAATCTGGTCCACCTGATCAGCGACGATATGTCGATTGGCGCCGTCGGCATGCCGGATGACGTCTATAACCGCAACGTCGAAATCGTGAATGAGCGCAAAAAGATCAAGACGCCGTACCCTAGCAACGAGCTGTATTCGGAAGCCTACAACAAATACTATCCTGAGATTTCGAAAAAAGTAAGTGATATGCGCACGAAGGTCATCATTGGCAAAGATACGATTGAAAATTATGACAAGCTCATCGAGCAGCTGCGTAATGATCCAACCCTCAAGCAGGTGGCGAATGAAATGACTGAAGCTTATCATAAAAAAATGAGCGGTAAGTAAGAGGCTCAAACTTTAGTTCCTGGCATTGGCGGGGTGGCCGCTGCGGGTACGGATCGTTCTTCCGATCGCTGTTGTCTCCGGATTTCTTGAATTTAGCTCCACCTAGGGGAGAAATCCAGAGACAGCGTATGCTTCCAATGCTAGCTTTCCTTCGGAAAGCTTTTAGGCGAACGCTTCCGATGCTACAGAACGATTCCGTCCCCTCCGCTACTTTCGCTTTTTGTCATGAACTAATTATGATTGAACCAAATAGCAATTGCCAAATTTCCAATAATGACTAACAAAGTGATCATATTCAAGCTTCATAAATAGAAAAATACTATAAAACACTTCAGGTCCGTGCCGACCTAATCTAAATGATCGCATTTATCGTTATATATCTTGTATATCCGTTATATATCCATTTCAAGAATAGGGGTATCCCATAAAGGCTCGAGGCCCTTTTGCCGTGCAGCCGGACTTTGGGAACAGATTATCTTCCCGCTGCCGGTATTTGCCTGGCGCAGTTCCCCTTTCAAATCAGTTGATCCAGTAGCGGACAAATGATAGAATTTAAGTATAAAGAAACAATTTCTCGGCATACACTAAAAAGAGCCTCCACCGCTGCGAACGGTGAAGACTCTCAGGGACAAAAGGCTGTGAAACCCCACGGCGTGCTAAGTTAATTTATCTTAACGAAGAACCCACCGAAGGCGTCCAACCTTATGCGGTGGGTTTTCGCTTGTTCAGCTTCCGTTTGATCCATCGATAGAGCTTCCGAATACTAAACACCAGGCTTAGTATGGTAGCGATCCATTTAAGGATATCCAGTAGCGCCACAAGTGCGGCCATGGCAACACCTCCTTCCGGAGTGTGCTACGCCGTGACCGCTCCACCGCTTTAAGTCCCTAGCCTATTTTACCATGAGGCTTTGAAAATAGCTTACACTATTCATAATTCCGAGGCTGTATGGATATATGATAGTATCCGGCAGCTGCCAAAAAGAGCCAGGGCAAGTAAACTCGCCCCTGACTCTTTTTCAATGCAAACAACTGATACCCATGGAACTCGGACAAATCAGAAATTGATACCGCTCTGATACCGACGCCCGAAGCCCCTACTAAAAACTAATATGCGAGGAGGCGAAGGGGACCTGATCGGTCGGAAGAACGATCAGGTCCCGCAACAGCCATCTCGTACAAAATCTTACTGCGGATTCTCATTACTCATCCAGCTGTCCACTTGAAGCGGCTCGTTGTAATCCTCACGGGCGGACAATTTATGAAGCAGTTCCTCCGCTTCAGCACGCGACTCGAAGCCGCCGATCGCCAAGATATAATTTCCGGTTTTTGTTTTAATGACGGTGCTGCCATCCTGTCCATACTGCTCGTCGAGGATGCCCAACATTTCACCAAGCTCCATCTCCTGGCTCCGGACATAGAAAACCTCATGGGCTTTTTTCTTTTCCGCTGCGCCAAAAAGCTTGAGCTGAATATATCCAGGCTGCTGGTATTCCGACACGGAATAATCAACGTTGTCTTTCAGTTCCACCACAAACCGGACTGCGGAATCATCCAGAATGACATTGCTATAGACATCTTTTACGTTTGAGAGTGACTGAATGTCCTGCTTCAGCTTCGCAACATCCAAGTCCCGGACGCCATTAAAAGTAAAGATCAGACGATTTGGCGCTTCCTTATGATCGACTGTATAAGCTGGCGCACTCGCGGTTTGCTCCCCAGCGATCGTAAAATTGATATTAAGTGTATTCTCCTGAACCGTTGTTGTAACGGAAACGCCGTCTGTGCGTTCTCCACCGCTACCAATCTGCAAAACTTTAACAATCGATCCCACGACAGGCACATCGGATAAAGCCATAGCCACGCTCGGTACATTGACGGTAATCATGAGGGCTGCGCAAGCAGCTACAAGAGTGGATGAGCCGCGAAGCAGCCTCATGTTCCGTTTATGGTTTCGCCCCCGCTTTGTAGCTTCATGAATAACTCCCGAGAGTCGGGGAGGTATTTCTATATTTTCGTAACGTTCTTTTCCATTCATGTGAGGTCCACCTCTTCTTCTTTGATTAAATGTTTTCTTAGTTTGTCCAGAATCCGGTATAGCTTGGTTTTGACGGTGTTTTCCGGCATGGACAACACTTCCGCCATATCCTTAAACCGCTGGTCCTCAAAATATTTCAATATAATAAAAGCTTTATCTTCCGGCTTCAGCCGATCCAGCGCCTGATAGAGATCCCATTTTTCCTCTAATGAAACCGGATCTTCTTTTGCGGAAAACTCCACTACATTATCTTCCATATAGGTATATTTTTTATTTCTTTTTATATGGTCCATGGCGCAGTTGATCACAATCCGACTGATCCAAGTATCAAAATACTCCGGGTTTTTCAATTTTGTATAGGAGAGATACGCTTTGTACGTTGCTTCAGATACGATTTCCAAAGCCTCCTGTTCGTTTTTCACATAACAGAAAGCAAAACGGTAGAGTTTTTCTTTAGAGGCCTCGATCCTTTCGCTGAACTGCTGTTCGGTTAATTTCGAGTATTCTGTGTTCAGTTTGTTCACCCCCATGGATCATGAATTAAGCACTTGCGCTTTGTTAATAGCCTTGCTTGTTGTTGTGCTCGTTAGACAGAGAAGGCGATAAAAAAGTTTCAAACTTATATTTTCATTTTTTTCCCTCCGTCCCATTAATTTGATATCACCCAAAACAAAAAAATGGAGTGTGCCCGCCGGAAACGCGCACCACTCCATTTTAAATAAGTAAATTCAGAGGTTTTGCTAAACTATCATAGATATCCAAAGCCTTAGTTCATATTAGGTTAGCGATTTATAGGAACCGTCATCTCAAGCCCAGCAACCTCGCGCTTTACCAGATTCCCTTCCTTGTCCAGCTGGAATTCCCCTGTCTTGGCGGCTTCGTTCTTAAAGACCGGGAAATAAGGCTTTATTATAATGGAAGAAGCGTTTAGATCGGCCGGGTCGACCACATAATCCACTATTGTATTCCCGTCCCTACTTTCCGACGCTCCCATGATGAGTCCCAGCTTCTTCCCCTTATCATCCACGATATCATAACTTAACAGTTGCTGATCTTCGCCCGTACCTTTGATGATGAACTGCAACCGCGTCGAAAGCGACGTCAGCTGCGCCTTTTTCAAAGCAATGTCGATTCCATCTGCCTTTTTATTCAGATTAGGGGTTAGAATTCGCGGATTCTCTTTGCTTTTACGGATGGGAATATCCAGCTCATACGGCGAATTCACGCCTTCCAGCGTAAATTTAGCATGCATGTCAAACTGTTCTGGCAGCATCGGCGAGTTTTCATCGATAAAGGTGCGATCGGTGATTGTAAACAACTCGGTATCCGGATCTTCTTGCGGCTTGAACATCACGTGGTAAGGGCCCAAAGGCTGACCGTTTATCGAGATTTCAACTCCCTTCACGGTGCCTTTTTCCTCTCCTTTATAGACCTTGCCATCCCGAGAAAATCCCGATAATCCGCTCCGCAATCCTTCGCCATCTCGTTTCAGCTCGAAAGAAAGACGGGTTCCGTCATAAACAACGCCAGGAATGCTGAGACGTATTCCCTCATGTGTTTGCTGCGCGCCTACGATCGATGTCAGTCCGCGTTTCTCCGCGGTCCTGAATCCTAAATCATCGGTAAATTGATATAAGCTGCCGACAAGCGGAATTTCCCGCAAAGACTCCGCCATCACCGGCGAAATAAAACCGCTGCCTATGAACCCAAGTACCGCAGCCGCCACCGATCCCGCAATCCAGGTCCGACGTAAACGCCTGCCGTTTCTTTTTTGGTCCCACCTCATATTCTGATCCGGTTCAACGCTTATACCATCGAGTGAAGCATATACGGCTTCTTGACGATTTCGTACAATCTGAGGCACGCTTGCCGGATGTTCTTTGTTCGATCTTTGCAATTTCTGTTCCAACTCAAATCGATCCATAGTTAAGATCCCCCTTCTGCGATTTGGCATACGACTTCATTAATCGGCTTCTGGCCCGATGCAGTCTTGTCCGTACGGCTGTTTCCGAAATATCCAGCACCTGCGCAATTTGCTTTACCGACTGATCATGAAAGTAAAACAACTCCGTTACGATCCGCAGCTTATCATCCAAACGGCTCACCTTTTCCCTTATATCGCTTCCGATGTCGCCGCTGTCAGAACAAGAAAGCTTCTCCGGCTCCGGCTCAGGCACATCAGCCATCATAACCACCCTTTTCTGGTTCCTTAGTATTTGGTTGCATTCATTGATTACGATCCGTAGCACCCAAGTTTTGAAATATTGCGGCTGTTTTAATCCGGCTATGGATTTGAACGCCTTAAGCGTAGCTTCCTGCATGGCGTCCGCACAATCTGCATCCTGTTTTAGAATCGATTTAGATAAACCATACATTTCAGGTTCAAGCTGCCGGAACAACCGGATAAACGCCTCGCGATCCCCTTGCTGCGCTTTTCGAATATCCGTTTCATCTATCACGATTAACATTCACTCCTTCTGAGGGCCCTCTATCTCTTAGATGAACATGTCTTCGGAATTGTTACATCCATAGTTTTTGATACCAAAATCTCTGCTCGGATAATTTTCTGAACTTAATGGGATTTTCATCGTAACTTTAGGGAATAAAACTATGTTATATACAATATAAGGTGGATTTTCGAAATTGGTTAGTAAGAGGTGATGAGCTAATGGACGGGGAAAGGGTAAACGACGATATAAAGTGGAATCTGCTACAAAAAAGGCATGCCGATTTATGGGACGAACTGTCCGCATTGCAATTGAATAAAGCTAAGGAACTATTGGACAGCTTCTCAAGCCAGGTTCAGCTGCAGCAAGTCATCAAAGTGCAAAGAAAGGTCTCATTCGAGAACTTAAGGGCCGTATTCAAATCTCCATGGTTTTATGTATCTCTGCTTGCAGGCCTCAGCCTTCCGGTAATTAGTTTTATCTCGTTTATCTATATTTCGCTGTGGGTGGAATAGGGGACAGGGAGGACTCTTGTTGAAAATTGAATGGATGCGAATGCGACTTCTTTATATTTGTTGTCCGAATATGAGCGCGAAATATTGAATATTTCTTGTTAAAAAGCCCTTACTTTCAAAGGAGCTATTCTGGAATTTACTGCCCATATCTTGTAAAAACGCGGTCATATTTGAGGTGTCAGCGCCTTCAAACCGGTTGTCGATTTTCGTGTTCTTCAAAGCCATATTTACAGCATTGTTTTCAGTGCCATAATCCCTCGACCATTTCGGGTTCTGCGCTAGCTTTTCAGTAAATTCCATCACAATTTTCGTAAAGCCTGCGCCGCTGCCGCCATTTATAGCATCTTTGAAAATCTCAGCCATTTTATTTGCGGATTCCGGGTCATATTTTTTCATCAAGTAATCGATATCGACATAATCATCGGGGGCACCTTCAGGTTTGCGCGGGATGTCGATATAGCTTGCCTGACCGGTCTCCGGATTGACTTTTCTGGTTTTGGCATACGCTGCGATCATATCCATGGTGGCGAGGAACTCCTTCGCTTCGTCGCCTGTCATATAATTATCCGCAATAAATTTCGCCTGTGACAGCCCGCTCTCAAGCAACGCCGTTCTTTCACTTTCATCCGAGACAGAGCCATCCGGTACAAGACTCTCGCTAATTAAGAAATTTACGGCTTCTTCCACTTCAGGCCCTTTTCCGTTGAGCAATTGCTTTAAGGAAGAATCAATTTCGGCAGTAAAAGACGGCCTCGAATAATTGTGCTTAATCGCGCCTACAGGCAATTGGCGGCTAATAATCCCTTCGGCCAAGCGCTTGGCCGCTTCGCTGATTTCCACGCTGTCATGTCCCAGAAGAGCAGGACCTACTTCCAATTTCGTTTGGTTGTTCTCTCGATTTTGAGTGTATAGTCTTGGAAGGGATGAGATAACATTACTTTCGATTTTCATGGTATGCCTCCTCATATAACCCCAAATACAATATCAAGCTATATATAGTTATCGGCATAACCCTCCATATTCTTAACTTAAATGTAAAAATTCCGGTAATGTCCCATACGAAAAGCCGGCCAGATCCATAGTTTGATCTGACCGGCTTCTTCTAAACTTTTACTACGTATGCCTACATTTATCCTTGCATCGTCGGCTCTTTATACCTGCTCACGCAGGTATAACTCCGCTCGTCCTTACTTCTTTACAACCGTCTCTGCAAACTTGATCAAATCTTCTTTCGTGAGCGGGTTGCCTGGATTGGTTGTGATGTTATATACATGATCCTCATCTGACCAACTCAGTACATTTCTAACCCATTCAGGATGCTTCTTGGCTAACTCAGCATCGAATTCATCCGCAGTGCGGTAACTATATCCGCCGTTCGGCTTATTCTTATCAATCTTGTGGCTTACTTGCATTTGCAAATTGTCTTTTCCGTTTGCAAATGCCAGATTGACTTCACCCATTTCCTTCCAATCAAATTTTTTGTAATAAACGCCTTTTCCTTGAGCTTCAGCTTCGGCTTTGACTTCTTTTTGGTACTCCGCGCGATTCGTGGCAATCGGAGGTTGGATATTACCTTTCACAAATTTATATCCTTCAGACAGCCCTTCAGGCTTTTGAAGCACAGGACCCTGCAGTTTGGCTGCCTGGTTCAAGTAATCCTCATAGCTTGTGGATTGGAACATATCCAGGTAATACAAGAATTCAGAGCCGCCATTGAGGTTTTTATCTGCCACATACAAAAGGTACATATCTCCTGTATTTTTTGACGGCAGCATTTTTTCGCTGAGTTCTTTCTTTGCCGCTTCAACAGCCTTTTGATCAGCAGCCGGAGCTTTCGCTGTGACCACCTGTGCGGAATTATTCGCCGAAGTTGCCCCCACCATATTTGCGGTGCCAAACAGCATTGCGATACCACTTGCGACAACCGCCGCTTTTATTGCGAATTTCATGTGTATTTCTCCTCTCTTTTCTTACGCTTAATTGGTGTGTGAAGACTAGGCTTATCATTTTGGGATCCCTTTGTGCCAGCTTCTATGATATAAACACAACCCAGGAAAATTTGGTTCACTCTTTTTGGTCAATTCTATAAAAAATTCAAGAAAATAAATAAGGTTTGAAACGGGTACGAGAAGCTACCCCGGAATCGACATCAATGGGCCCGGAAAAAGGTATTTCTTTGACATACAAAAACCGGTCAGACCCATAAGCTGAATCCGACCGGCATTTCTTCATGTCCTTGCTATATACCGATATACCGCTGCTTAATCATTGGTCCACAAGTCTCTTGCCTGCTCCTTGCGGCAAGCCGTGACTAAGACAGTTTATTTCTTTACAGCTGTTTTCGCGAGTTTGATCAAATCTTCTTTTGTAAGCGGGTTGCCCGGATTTGTTGTGATGTTATATACATGATCCTCATCTGACCAACTCAGCTTATTTCTAACCCATTCAGGATGCTTCTTTGCTAGCTCAGAATCGAATTCATCCGCAGTTCTGTAACTATATCCGCTGGTGCCCTTATCTTTGCTCACAGAGTAGGATACCTGCATCTGCAAATTGTCTTTTCCGTTTGCAAATGCAAGATTGATCTCGCCAGGTTCCTTCCAATCGAACTTTTTGTAATAAGCGCTTTTCCCTTTGGCTGCAGCCTCAGCTTTGACTTCTTTTTGATACTGTGTGAGATACTTTTCAAATGGAGGTTGGATGTTTCCTTTCACAAACTTATATCCATCTGGCAGGCCCTCCGGCTTCGTTAGCGTTGGTCCTTTTAGTTTGGCTGCTTGGTTCAGATAATCCTCATATGTTTTGAACTGGAACATGTTCATGTAATTCATAAACTCTTCGCCGCCATTCAGCGCCTTATCCCGTACGTACAGGATATATAAATCTCCCGGTGCGAGTTTCTTGGAAAGTTCCGCTTTGGCGGCTTCAAAAGCCTTTTTATCAGCAGCCGAAGTCTTTGCCGCCGCCTGTGACGATTTATTGGCCGCTTTGCTTTGAGCTGCTTCCGTCATATTCGCTGATCCAAACAGCATCGCGATACTTGCTGCAACAACCGCAGCCTTCATTGCCTTATTCATGGATATTTCCCCTCTCTTTGCCCTTGTGCGTGTTCTATTAAAAAATCGTAAGCCCCGGCTGGCCGCCATCCTTTGGAGCCTCTCCCGTGCCAGCTTCTATGATATGAACACAGCTCGGGAAAATTTGGTTCACTTATCCGAGGATTTTGCATATTGTTCTCGGGAACGTATGGAATTGAACTTTTCAAAATCCAGATTTTGAAAAAATGCAATTCTGCAGATCGTATGATTCTTGGTGGCATTTTGTGCACTTCCATCACAAGGGATATGCCAGAACGCCAAACAAGCTGACGCCGATCAAGATCGACGCCAGCTTATCAAGTTATTGCAGCTTCAATTTAAAATTTAGGTCGGGATGCCATATATGGTATACCTTGATATAAAGTTCAAGTTCAGTTCCTTCAAATCCCGGGAAGACATTAACACGCTCATTGGAAACCCACGGAGTGCTTCCCTCTATATAAACAACTCTGGAGAGGACTTGTTCACTCCCCTGTTTATAATATGTTTGATTAACACCTCCGAATCGTCCATTCGCGCTGTTCGTTTCCACATAAAGTTTCCCGTTTGCTTTGTAGTACGTCCACTTAACCGGATAACCTTCAACGTCAGAGGTGACAGTTTGTTTTTCACCAGATATATTCTTAAGCAAAACCGGTTGCGCGTAATCCAACTTCGACTCTTTCTCATTTTGCAGTATCAGTTCCATCGGCGTATCAGGAGTAATGTGAAGATCCGGCGGAACATCAAACATTAACGTCTTCATGTCAGATTCAAGTTCATCGTCGTCCCCTATTGCCGTGTATCCTTGGAGCTTCCGGCCGCTGATGGACAACAAGGTATCTTGGTAGGTTGGGTATTGAGACGCCTTCGGGGTCTCGACCTCAATCCGAATACCTGTCGGCCTAATAATCAGTTTGCGAATCTTAGAAGTTCCAAACGAAGTTTCAAAAGGAATATTCAGTTCTCGCGTAGCCGAAGCATTCAGGGCTTTCTCCTTGTTCAGGTTTAAAGTGCCGACATTCCACTCGCCGTCTATTTTTTGCCCCTCCGTCAAGTAAACTAAATCGAATGTGAAGCCTTTCTGGTTGATATCCTTCCAACTATAGTAGTCCCGCGATTCATAAACCCCATCCGTACCTGGCCAAGCCACTCCGAGCCACTCCGATTTCACCAGTTTACCGTCTTTCATTACCTGGATTCGTGGCGAGGTTGTATTCGCCGCTTGCTTATCCATATATATAAGAGATGATTTGATCAGGACCCCCTCCGCTCCCTGATCCACCACCTCAATGTTCAAGGCGTCGATCCCATCTTTTTTAATCGGGAAGGTCTGGATGCCGTTTCGCGAAGGGTCCAGGTTAAGTGGAACCCGCTCGTCAAGATATTCCTGCAGCCCCCGCGCAATAAATTGCACATCCGTTTCCAGGCCGGAAAATGTCCAAGGCGTTTCGAGAAAACCGTTATACTGTTTATTTTCCGAATCCCAAGTAAGCGAGTAACGTCCTTTTTTCCAGTTCATATCCATCACTCGGCCGCCCTCGACTTGCGCGATTTTCTCTCCGTCCGGCTTGCGCAGCTCCACCTCAGAAAACCCCCACTTCCGCGCCTGTTTGTCTTTCGGATCAAAACTGTACAGCAGCGTGGTCCCGTTGTCATCGGACATCGCCGAATTTATCGTAAAGGTGACGCCGCTTTCGGTAACGCTCTTGTTTAACGTTTGTCCGAAACCTTGATTAAGCGCCGATTTCAATCCCGGCCGAAACGTAAAATCCCATTTCCCGGACATGGAAGCCAGCACTGGAGTCGCAATAATAACAAAAGCAAGCGACGATAAAAAAGCAAGACGACGTCCATGCAAAAGTCCAGTGCGCTTTGTCTTTTTAACCACTGTAGGTGCTTGTTCCTGTTGTCTGTCGACCTCAATTTTAAGCCACATTGCATCAAAGTCCGGATAGGTGTGGTCGCCTTCACCGCCCAGTTGCTGTGCAAGAACTTTCTCCTCGGGTGCCTGCTTGTTCATATTCCGCACCTTCCTTTCCACTAATTGTTTGCTTTTGGGCAATCTGACCTGGCGGAAGTTCTTCTTCATCCAGCTCGTTCACCATAGTTTTCATCAGCTTAAGCCCTCTATTCAGGCGGGACTTCACCGTACCAAGTGGAATATCGAGTACTTCAGCGATATCTGCCAACTGCAGATCATTGGTGAAGCGGAGCATGACGATAATTTTGATTTTATCCGGCAGCCGGTCCATACGGCGCTTCCACTCATCTTTCGTCTCCTGCTGCTCTACAAGAGCTAACGAAGATGGCGCCACCTTTTCCCGCTGGAGTATAAGAAGCATCTTCTCTTTCATACGTCTTGTCTTGCTCGCCCGCAGATGGTTCAAACAATGATTGACGGTAATGCGCATCAGCCAAGTCTTGAGATACTCCACCTGCTGCCAGCCGGAGGCTAACGCCTTCATAAATACTTCTTGGCATACATCCTCCGCATCCGACGCATTGCGCAGCATATAGTAACAGGTCCTGTACACGTCTTTGTTGTACCGTTCAAAAAATTCCCTGTCCGTCAAGCAGGTTCTCCACCTTTCTTGTGCTCTACTATAATAAGTTAACAACTCAGCAGGAGAAAAGGTTCCCTTCTATAACCTGAATTTGATAGATTGCATATTTTATAGTATACATATGTAAGGTGGACTTTTTAGAAAGGAGTACACGCTTTGTCAACATTCGGAATTGCAGTGAGAAGTAAACTCATTTTTCGGCTTCATTTATTTATTGGAGGAAAATCGTCATCATTGTGATGTCCGAGGCTGATTCAATCATCATTATTCTGGAGGAATATATGGCTCGCCATAAGAAAAATAAGAGTGTTTATCGTAAAATATGTATTAGCATGATCAGCGTCATTGGACTCTTTATTTTGATTGCCGGATTCTATGTAGGATTTTTACACCATAAAGCTATGTCCGCCGTACATAAGATCGCTGCCAGCGATTATTATGCCCCGCAGCGCGATGAAACTGAAAACGCTGTCCCTGAGGTCGGAGACGTGACTGAAGATGACATGAAGCCGATGACATTTCTGCTCGCTGGAACCGACAACCGTGAAGGCAGCGGCGGAACGATGAATACGGATGTCATCATGATTGTGACGCTGAACCCTAAAACCAAGTCGGCAACCCTGCTATCGATTCCGCGCGACTTGAAAATGACGCCAGACGGACAATCAAGCCATAAGGCGAACTATTTCTACGCTCATAACTACATTAAAGACAAAACGACGGCTATGGCTGAAACGAAGCAATTTTTCTCAGACACGTTCCATATCCCGATCGATTACATGATCCTCATTAATTTTGATGGATTCCGGCAGGCGATAGACGCCGTAGGTGGACTCGACATCGATGTCGCCATGGATATGCGGTATAAGGATACCGCAGATGGCACGAATATTAATCTGACCAAAGGCTTTCAGCATCTCGATGGCCAAAACACGCTTGATTATGTCAGGTACCGCAAGTCCAATGATGGAACGGCTGCTTCTTCAGACTTTGAACGCAACAAACGCCAGCAGGAAGTGCTTAATCAAATGCTGGACAAGTTGACTTCCCTGAACGGCATCAGCCAATGGGGCAATATTTTGGATATTGTCGGCGACAACGTCAAAACGGATATTCCTGAGAAAAAACTGACGCGGTGGCTGCTGAACTTCAAAAAGATGAAGCCCGATCATACCAACCTTCTGACCGTAGATGGAGATTGGAAAAGTCCATTTGTTTATTTGAACAAGGACGATTTGACAAAAGCGATGGAATCCCTGTACTCCAATATTGAACTAGAACAGAAGATTAAAACTAACTTTTGGGACCACTTGGGCCTCTACACCAATACCAATTCAAAATCCAATTCAAAATAAAACGACAGCGACTCGATGCAAAAAGAGGGTATCCCAAAAGGCGAACTGCACCCCGTCAAGTAGCGAAATAGATGCAAAAGTGCATCTATATAAGTTCAACTAAAGTTTGTCGATCTAGGGGGATTCCCACTTTGCGCGTCGAAGTGATAGGGAAACCAAACGAAATGAGAGAATATCATGGAAATCCAACCTATGGATCAACA
>JAIRVF010000070.1 GCA_031254035.1 Paenibacillus sp. | reverse complement strand
ATGAAAGAAATAGTGAAGGTGCGAAAAAAGAGTGGGGTGCGAAAGAAGGGGGGGATGAAAAAATAGTGAAAGTATAAAAACCCCAGCCGTTCCACAAATGGAAACGGCTGGGGTTTACGTTATCGGGAAAAGGAGCTCATTTTGCTATAATCAACGAGGCTTAATAGCGTCCTCGTCGGAAGTCACGATAACCACTTCGGCATTGGTGATGCCAGGGAGTGATCTCGTCATGATCGGCGAATGGAAAGCGATGATTTTCGTGCCGGCACGGAGAGCAGGCTCGCCGCCAATCACCGGAATCACCTGCGTATCTTCAGTGATGTTCAGAATCACGTCGTTGGCATTGGAATCGTCAGAGCCAACATGGACATACACTTGATCTTTCGATGTGCGGTCTGAAGCTTTGACGATGCCTTCGATTTTAACAGATTCAGCCTTTTTTACCGCAATTTTATCCGCATGGGTATGGGCAGGATATATCATCGCCATGACCGGGCCGTAGGTAGCTTCCACATGGCTGCTTGTTTGGAGCGCATCCTTGGTCAACGCCTTGCCGTCTTCGTCAACGATTTGCGTTTTTTCATCCACGGACAGCACGACATAGTTGACGCCGCCTTTTTCAAACTTTTTGCCGATCACCGTAATTTGGCCGTCTTTCTGTTCGGTAATGACGCCTTCGGTTCCTGCCGTCAGCTCGCTAATATCCCCGGGATTACCGTCTTCGCTGTCCGCATTCACGATCACATAGTTCGTGGTGGATTGCGGCGGAAGGCTCATCGCTACAGCAGGGCCGTAAAATGCTCTTATGCTCATGCCTTTTTTGATGTCTCCGGGGGCAATCGCTTTGCGATCCTGATCGAGGATGGTCGCTTTGTCCGCGAAATGCAGCACGATTTCTTCCTCGAATTTATTGTAAAGATCGGTGCCTTTCACCAAAATGCTGCCGTCTCTTACCTCGGTTACTTTACCGTCAATGGCAGTGAAACTTTGATCTCGAACGACAAGCGTCAGTGCGGTTCCGCGAGCTGGAAGGCTTTTCGTAATGTTCGGGCTGTAGAAGGCCTTAACGACCTTTTTCTCGTCCATGATCGTCTTCAGTGGTACGGTTGTCCCTTTAGCGTCAACGATTTTGGTATCCTTGGTAATGGCCAGGATGATTTGGTCCTGATCGGTTGTCTCAAGTCCACGGCCTGTAACTGTAATGAATTTGCCTGTTTTATCATTAACGAAATCCGTAATTTGTCCCATGGTTCCCGGAACCACTTTTACTTGGTTCTGGATCAGTTGCTTGTTCTCCGGTGCAGATCCGGATGGAACATCCTGCGCGTTTGCCGCCATCGGCATGGCTGCCATGGCCAAAATTGATGCTGTAGCGAGTACTTTGTATACTTTGTTCATTGGTTATTCCTCCTGTATATGCGGTTTAGGTATGAACGTTCAGAGAAATTTTCCGGAAATGAAAGACAAGTAAGTATTAATTACTGCATGTCTTTCACGATCCTAGACGATGCATGTATGCAAAATGTTGCATATTTTTTCGGATTAGTTTTTTCCTTTTTAAGTATTAGTGCTTATAACTTCCTATAAATTTACTATTTCGGACGTGTTCAGCCATGTTCTCGATACCTGTTCGGCTGTTGCGACGTATGCATAAACAATCAATTTTATAATGGAATCTTGTGTTGGAAAGTAACTTCTTAAGAAAAAGAAAAGCAGGGCACGGGTGATAAACATCCGTCTCCCTGCTTCTTTTTTGTGGGAATAAATGATCTGCCTTAAACGGTGCCTGCGATCAGATCAGCATCATACCATCCTTTTTGCCTCTTGCCTTCAAGAAATCATTGATGCGTCCGCCTCATGACTTGGAGTATATCCCATCCACATAGATCAGCTTATAGACCATGCCTTCATCCGTTAGTAAGGCGTCGCGAATACGGTCATTTACTAATCGCACGTTGCTGCCTTTGGCATCGACTTTGTACAATCCGGGTTCATCGCTGTTTGATATATAATACAGGCCCGCTTTACCCACATAGAATGAATTGACCATTTTATCGTTTCGTTTGAATTCTTTCCCCGCCACCGGATTGTATTGATACAAATCCCCCGGATTAGATTGCGTTCCGGTCTCATTTGAGGTGTAATAAAAGCTTCCGTTCACAAACTGAATGTTCAGCATTTTTCTTGGTACGACGATTTCGGGTTTTGCTCCGTTTATATCGGTTTTTCCCAAGTACCCCGATTCGGCGTCTATATAGTAGATCTGGCTGCCAATAAGCCAAAAGCTGTCGGCTGAAGGGGTTAGTTTTGTTTGTGCCGAGTCTGTCGGATTGATTTTGTATACCGCACTTTGGTCGCTCTGATCAGCTTCTTTATAACCTAATATATACAAGTAGCCATCTTTAACATACATAGCACCGTTGCCTCCAATGCTGACTCCACCTTGTGAATCTTGATGCCGAACGACCCCATAAGCAAAGTCCGGCTGGCCGATTGCCTTAGATTCTCCTGTTTTCAGGTCGACCCGACCCAAATTCCCGGCCATGTCGATCATAAAATTAAAGTTGGTCTTGTATAGATAATTCCCTGACTTGATGTAGCCAGCAAAGCTTTTGGAACTGGCAATCGATTTTAAAACACCTTGATCGACTTTGTACAATCCCACCCAGCCCAAGATGAGTTCTCCATTGTGCAGAGTGACGTACAATTCGTTATCGATCGATTGGACGCTTCCCAGCAAAAGATTGCTCTCTTTCATCGGTTCTAACAAGCAGATCTTCTCGGTTTTTTGATTGCTCAAATCCAGTGCATGCAGTTCAGCCTCGTTGTTGATGTACGTAGCATAATAGAGTTTGCCGCCTTGGACTTGGAGAGATGTCATCTGCGGTTTGCCCGGTAACTTGATTTGGACCTCTTTTTGCCCGTCCGTTTTTTTGAAAATTTGCTCAATGGTATCGTTGCTTGTATATGTACTTTTAATATAGTAAATCGCATTTCCGTATCTGGTCAGGGGCGCGATGCTCGAACTAAGATCGAGCGGCTTCCGCGGATCGGCCAGCTGCGTTTTGATGCGGTTTTTGAGGGCTGCTGACTGCGCATCTTGCAAATTGACGGGCTGATTGCCCATCAGGAGGAGTCCGTCGGACCACTGAATGTTTTTCCCGAGCGCTTCCGCCGTACTTTTTAAGGGGAGCATGATTTGTCCGTCTATTTTTTGTGGCGCAGCGTCCATTTCGCGGGGTTCGTTATTGATGCTCATGGTGGTGCTGTTCACCTTTAATTTGATAGTCTTTTTTAACTGGGAGTTTAATAACATCACGTCATCGGGGTTTTTCGGCTGCCAAATCGCATCCCATGTTCCCTTGCCCTGCTCCGACCAGTTAGCGAGCGTACTCATCAAGCGGATCGGGACATAAACACGTCCTTCGCGCTGAATGATCTTATAATCACCGTAAAGATCGGACATCTGTCCATTGATAAAAGCTTTCCCTTGAAAATTTTGTGGAAATATGACCATTTGATCGAAGACCTGGCTTAAAGGTTTCGGGGTGGTGCCTTCAGCTGCGAAAGCGGGAACACTGCCAAATACGAGCCACGCGGATAGCAATAGGGCAATGCTTTTGGATTTTTTCATCTTATATCTCTCCTTGTAAATTGAGTAGCAGGGACGGGGCAATCCTTCAATAGCAAGAAAATCAAGATGTAAAGTAGAGGATGGGGGACGCCCCATGATTATAGACGTTAATGAGGTGGGATATGTTACCGCCTTTAATTGTAGTGCAAGAGCAAGAACCCTTCCGGACCCGGAAGGGTTTTAACGACTTTTTGAAGCTATAACTTCTGCCATGGGCAGTAAAAAATATCCGGAATATCGAAAGATTATGCCGTTTTGGCCTCCAGCCGCCGAGCAATGATCGACAAGGCAAAATTTACAATAAAATATAAAACGGCAGCCAAAATCAAGGATGGGATGACGTAATTTGGGCTGTGTCCCTGTACAATCTGTATATTATGCATCATTTCCGGTAGCAAAATAATGACGCAAAGCGAGGTATCCTTCAGTAGGGAAATAAATTGGCTGACGATCGGAGGTACCATGCGGCGCAGCGCAAGCGGGAGAATGATGTAGCGCATCGTTTGCATGTAGCTAAGTCCGGAGGAACGGGCGGCTTCGATCTGTCCGCGATCCACGGAATTGAGGCCGCCGCGGACGATTTCGGAGATCATCGCGCCTTCGAATACGCTGAGTGCCGTAATGCTTGCCCAGAACAGCGGCAGCTTGATTCCCATTACCGGAAGGACGATATAAATGAAGTAGATGGTGAGCAGTAAAGGCAAATTGCGCAACAAATCAATGATAACGGCAAACAGGTGATACAAAACAGGAACACGGGCATAACGAATCGTGCCTAGAAGGGTACCCAGCATGAAGCTGAACACGATCGAAATTGCTGCGACCCATAGTGTCATGCCGAATCCTTGCAAGATGAAGGAAAGGTTCGACCAGGAATAGGCTCCCGCAAAATCCATGCCACAAGCCTCCTTTCACGATAAGCGCATTTATTCTTTGCTCAGCGGTCTGCAACGCGAAACCGCCGCTCCATGTAATGAACCACCATGCTCAGTGGTAGGGTAAGAACTAAATAAAATATAGCGACAATCGTGTAGACGGTTAGCGGCAGGAAGGTGTCGGAATTGATCAAATCGGCGTAAAACATTAGATCGAATCCGGACACAAGCGCAAGGACGGATGAGTTTTTTACCAAGTTAATAAACTGGTTGCTGATTGAAGGCAGCACGATTTTAATCGCTTGCGGCAGGACGATATGCAGCATCGTTTGTATATAGGTGAGACCCGTTGCGCGCGCCGCTTCGCCTTGGCCGGAAGGAATCGCCTGTATGCCCGCACGGATGGCCTCAGCAATAAAGGAAGCAGTATATACCATCAGTCCGAGGGTGCCGGACGTAAAGCCGTCCAGCGGAATACCAAGCGACGGCAGACCGAGAAAAAAAACAAAAACGACGAGTAAAAGCGGAATGTTGCGGATAAATTCAACGTAAGCTGTGCCAATCCAGTGGAGCAGCTTTAGGGGGGAAATGCGCATGACGGCGATGATCGTCCCGAGAATAAAGCTGCCGACAAGGGCCATTGCGCTGGAAGCAATCGTGTGGAGAAACCCTTCCAAAAAGCGATCCCAATGGTCAAAAAGGACGTGGATGTCGAATGTTGTTGTCATGCGGTGTTTCTCCTTTCCCGGATGGTGGGTCCGAAGGAAGACGGGAGGGAGGCCAAGGACCTCCCTTAATACCGCAGTTCCTGTTACTCCGGCTTCACACCCATCCATTTCTCATATAACTTGTCGTATTCTCCGCTGGCTTTCATTTCTTTCAGCAGGTCGTTAACGACGCCGACGAATTCCGCATCTCCTTTTTTAATGGCGATGCCATAAGGTTCGTCGGTGAAGTTGCCTCCGACGAGTTCGTAGTTCGGATCCTGTTTTTGCATGCCAAGCAAAATGGAGTTATCGGTCGTTAATGCGTCTCCTTGACCAGCTTTCAGCGCGGTGAAAGCATCCTGATAGTTTTCGAACTCAAGCACGGTGGCGTCCGGCGCTTTTGCGCGGATGTTAGTCGCGGAAGTAGAACCCTTAACAGTTAACACTTTTGTGCCTTTTTTCAAATTCTCCAAGCCTTTGATGGGGCTTCCTTTCTTCACTAGAAGGGATTGCCCTGCTTTGAAATAAATATCGCTAAAGTCCACTTGCTTTTTGCGATCTTCCGTGATGGTCATCGTGGCGACGATCAAGTCGATATCTCCATTTTGCAAGAGGGGAATCCGGGTTTTCGAGGTAACCTCCTTCAGTTCGATCTTGTTTTCGTCCCCGAGGATTTTTTTGGCGAGCGCTTTGGCGATATCGATATCGAAGCCTTCCACCTTGCCTGTAGCCGGATCCTTGAGCCCGAACAGGTTCGTATCGAATTTCACGCCGGCGATGAGCTTCCCACGTGCCTTGATCGCCTCGAGCGTACCTCCTTTGGCTTCCTTTTTACCGCCACAGCCGACCATTGCCAGACACACGGCCAGGAGGATTAGCAGTACACTTGTATATCTTTTTTTCATTTCGTTTTACCCCTTCCATAGTTTCTCGATATTCTGTGATATTGATCTCCTTATAAAACGTGAATGTTGGAAAAACAATCCCGGGTATGTAAACATGCGTTTTTCAGTGTCGGATCAAACGGCTCAGGAACAACCGTGCACGCTCCTCGCGTGGCTCCTGAAAAAACGCGGCGGCTGTGGCTTCCTCGATGATTTGCCCGTTGTCCATAAATACGATCCGGTCCGCGGCTTCCCGGGCAAAGCCCATCTCATGTGTGACGATGACCATCGTCATGCCTTCATGGGCCAGGTTCCGCATGACATCAAGTACTTCTCCGATCATTTCTGGATCGAGGGCGGAGGTGGGTTCGTCAAAGAGCATGATTTTCGGTTTCATGGCGAGCCCGCGTGCAATCGCAACCCGCTGCTGCTGACCGCCTGAGAGCTGGGAGGGGTAGCTGTCCGCCTTGTCGGCGATGCCGACCCGTTTCAAATACGAGAGGGCTCTTTCCTCCGCCTCCGCTTTGCTCAGGCCTAACACCTTGATGGGGGCGAGCGTGATATTGTCGATGACTTTTTTATGGGGATATAGGTTAAAATGCTGGAATACGATGCCGATATCGCGACGGAACCGGTTGATATCGATTTTTTTGTCATGTAGCGACGCCCCGCCGACAACCAGTTCGCCCGAGGATATCGTTTCAAGCCGGTTGATGCAGCGGAGCAGCGTGCTTTTACCGGATCCGGAGGGACCGATAATGACGACAACTTCGCCTTCTTCGATCCGCAGATTAATATGTTTCAGAACTTGAAAGCTGCCGTAAGCTTTATTGACCTCGCGAAACTCGATCATATCGATAACCTCCCTTCGTAAATATTTGCGCCTTGGACGCTGTCCATCTTTAAAATATATGGCCGGTCTTCAGGCATCATTCTAAATATTATGTATTGCATGTCCTCCTTGAATGGACATGAAAAGGCCCGCGCCTAGATCGGCACGGGCTTACAAAATGTTGAACTTAGCGTTTTTTCTTAGTTAAAGCCGCAATGAGGGAAATGACGGATAACACGAGAGCGGCAATGGAAACGACGAGTGTTGCGGTCTGTACGCCATTGGCGGACGAACTGTCGGATGCGGCGTGTGTTGTTGTGTCGGTGCTGTTTGCGCTTCCTTGCTGCTGTTGATCCTTGTGATCCGCGGCTCCGTCGTCATGGCTGTGGCCGGAAGGTTCGGCCGCATGATCGGTAGCCGTCGTAATTTTCGTGATCGAGTGCGGGGATTCGGAGCCTTTGTCCCCGGTCCACTCGACAATGCTTCCGTCCTTGTAGTACTGGAAGGCATCCCAGGCTACCTCAGTCTCCTTATCGGGATTATGGGCCACGAAGTTGAATTGCTGGAATTCACCGGCCAGAATGCCGTCATCGGTTGCAGTCCAGGTGATGCTACTGATTTTGCCAGAGTTGTTTTTTTCGGTAGTGGTTTTCCAGCCTTGAACCGGTTGATATTGCATAAGTTCTACGCCTTCAGGTGCTTTTAAGGTGATTTTGGTCGTCGCAATCTCCTTTTCGGATGGAATCTTGATCGTATAGGTTTCCCAGGCTCCAGGTTGGGATGCCGTCGGCTTTACTGTCACATGTGCGCTTGCGATACCGGAGAACAAGAGCAGTCCCGCCGCAGCGGTAACGATAAATGGAAGACGCTTGAATAATTTCATAGTGTTTTCTCTCCTAATTTTTCTTATCTGTTCGATAAAATTTTTAATAAAATTTAAAATATATGGCATTAATGATTACCGACATGAATCACAAGTTCGGTGTCCAAGGTTTCAAGTTTATCTGTCAGTACATGCACGTGGACATTCCATTTTCCCGCCATGCTGATCAGATCTTTGGCTTTGAAGCCTTCCGCTTTGCCACCCGGCATCACGATCTCGTATTTGCCCATGTCCATATCCAGGCAGGTCAGGGTTAGTGTAATTTGCTGGATTCCCGTTACCAGCCGTCCCTTGTTATCCTGCACTTGAACCTCAAAGTCGTTCACGCCTGTCACATTCGGGGTAATTTGCAGCGAAACCACATTTTTGTTATCCAGCGTTTGCTTTACATAAAGCGGGCCGGGGGAAGACATGGCAGTCGGCATATTGGTCAGGACAGCCGCGAGCACCAGGGCTAGCATACCTGAGGCTAGCTCAAGCCAGATGCCTGGTCCTAAGTTCTGTTTGGCTTCTTTGCCGCGCAGAAAATTCCAAGCAGCACAGACGATCATAATGAGAAGCAGCGCGCATTTGCCATACAGTATTTTTCCATAAGGCGTGTGGAAAAGCGAATACCAAGTAGGCACGTACTGCAGGCTGCCGTAGATGCCGCTGATCAAAATCAGGACGACGAACAGTGTCCCCCATAAGCTGAACCTGCGAATCACGGCAAAATACCCTTTTTTTCGTTCCTCTGGCTCGTTCGGCAAAGAGACCTCCTTAGGCAGGAGCGCGGCGAAAGCGAGCAGACTACCTAGCCAGAGCGAGGCGGCGCCCAGATGAAGAAAGTCCATGGCGATGCCGACGGCTTTGTACTCGGAAGCGGCAGGATGGCCGATAAAAGACTTCGCCAGCAGCATCGTCAAGACGAGCAGAAACGCGACCGTACCAGCGATGTATGCATTATCCTTATCTTTTATCCTTGGTATGGCTGCGGCCAAGGCTGCGATCATAAGCAGAAGTAGAAGCTGGACAATCCAGACTTCGCCAAAGCCGGTAATCCGAAGCATTTTGAGCAGCAGGGAAGGATCGGACCACACCCCGCTCCAACCGACAGCGGCATCAATCCCAGTTTGCAGTGGCAGACTGAGCAGGAAACTTACAGCGAGTATGGCGATGCTAACCCACGTTAGCCTCCTGCTTCTGGCTGACCATTCCGGACGGATGCCGGCTCCCGCTGGGAGCAAGCATAGCTGAAAGAAAAAGATGCCTGCAAGAAAGGCAAGGCTTATATAGATCAGCCAGCGGATGATAATCAGATCGGCACCGGGCAAGCCTTCAGATGTCGTTGTCGCGGAGTGGGAAGGGCTACCGCCGCTGCCGCCGGCCCCAGCCTGAAACGAAAAGGTACCTTCAATCGGGTGTCCATCTGCCGAAACGGCTTGCCATTGGACGGCATAAACACCTTTCCGAAGATCAGGCCGCAGGTCAACCTCAAGCGCCGAGGTTTCCCTGTCAGGAAACCGGCTTTCACTTGAATTCACCGTTTTGCCAGATGAGTCCGTGACTTTGATCGAGTGAAAAGCCTTCTGCAAAGGTTCGTTAAAATAAATAGCCACTTTGTCCGGCGGCTGTGCCAGTTCCTCGTTTGCGGCTGGGGTGGACTTGACGATATAGGCATGGGCCGAAGCGAAACTCGGATAGAGCAGCAAGCTGATGAGCATCATGGTCAGCATGGCTGGAAGAAGCCAAAGTTTTTTATTCAATTTATCACCCTCTATGTGGAGCTTTGCAAAAAATGATTAATCCAAAGGCGAATTTGCAAACATCCTGATTGTCCTCTTGATTGTGTATCTTTTGCGCCTGGATCGGTACGTGCTGCAGTTTCATTGTATTGCCTAAGCCCAGAAATTATTTTATAGCCCAGATCTACATAAGAGAATGGCCCGTGTGGGCTATTCAGGCAGTAAGGCAGTAGCCAGTAGGCAGTAGAGGCAGCATCCCGGCGATAAAGAGGTGTACTGACGATTTTTCTGGATTATGGAGAGGACAAGTGGGCATAGAAATGTAGACTGTAACGGAAGTACTAATGCGTTAATGTATTTGGATACTTGAGGGTGAATTAGGAAATGGTGGGCGGGAATTTGATGGTTTGAGTGGTATAGAGGAGAAATTTGGAGTATCCATTCGGACTGGCGCCGTTCAGCGTCATTCTTGCATCCTCAGCTCGGTCAGGGGAGTTTCACGCGTTTTCAGCACATTTTCGATATTTTTCAAAACGCTCTATAATGATAAAGGACTTCCCAGAAAGAACGGGCGAAAATCAAACCAGGAGTGATATAATTTTATGAGTCAAGCTGTATTGGAACGCCGTAGCGAAATGCTGAAAAAGCATATTCAACGTCTGCTTATAAAGGATAACCAGCACGGAATCAGCCGTCAGCAAAGCATGTTTCTGCAGCAAATGATCAAAGAACTTCATCAAACCTCGCATGAAATGAACAGCAACAAATAAACGAGCGAGGAACTCTTTTACTCTTTTAAATAACAATGAGCAGGGGCTGCCCGTAACACAGCGAGAGATGCTGGCGACGGAGCAGCCCCATTTGATATTATGGGCCGAATTCAGGTGGCTTCCGCATGAACGGGCGTCAGCCCAGTCTTCCCCTCGATGTAATCTATGAATAGCCTAGTCAGATCGGGATCAAATTGGGTTCCGGAGCAGAAGCGGAGCTCCTCGACAGCCTCCTGAATGGATTTGGTAGCTTGGTAGGGGCGCTCCGAGGTCATGGCGTCAAATGAATCGATAATGGTGAGCATGCGGCATAGAAGCGGAATTTCAGCGCCTTTGTAGCCATTAGGATAGCCCTTGCCGTCAAACCGTTCATGATGAAGTTCAATATACGGGGCGAGTTCCTTGAACTTGTCATTGGTCATCGCTATTTCTTTGCCCCAATTCACATGCTTCTTAACCACTTCCCATTCATCCGGGGTGAGCTTGCCCTTCTTATTCAGCGTTTCCCAAGGGATCTCCAATTTGCCGATATCATGGATCAGGGCTCCCAGCGCGAACTGTCTGTGGGTACCCGCGTCCAGCTTCAGAATCATACCCACATCCATGGCGTATCGGTATACGCGCTTGGAATGTTTAAATGTGTTGATATCCTTGTACAGAAATAGATTCAGCAGCTGCTCGATATCACGCACGTCCTGGGCGATCTCGATTTCCTGTTCCAGCGGCATGGAGCTTCCGTATATGTATGCAATGTTTTTGCCTTGTTTCTTCGCATCGTAAAGCGCCTGGTCCGCCTGCAGCACGAGCAGCGATTTATCATGAATATCGATATGGTATCCAGAAATACCTGCTGAAAAGGAGAGACAGGCATGCGGCAGAACTTCTACCCCGGCAAAAGGGGTATCATTAACTCTTTTCCGTAGATGGTTTACGAAAACAAGCGCTTCTTTCTCGGTATAACCGGGCATAAGCAGCGTAAACTCCTCCCCACCATAACGGGAAGCCGTTACGCCGGCCTGTGTGGCCTCCTCATTGAGAATGGAACCCAGCAGACCAAGCAGCTTGTCTCCCTCCAAATGGCCAAAGTGATCATTAAAACGCTTGAAGTCGTCGATATCGATCATAGCCAGGGACAGGGGGGTGTCTTCATTGTGAGCGTACTGGATCTCCATTTCGAGAAGGCTTTCGAAATAGCTATGGTTGAACAGCCCCGTCCGCTGGTCCCGAATGGCCCGCTCCTGTAGCTGGAGGTACATGTCGAAAAGCTTTTTAAAAAGATGGGACAGAAAAATGCTAATGCCGAGGAATAAAATGAGTCCGGCAATCCCGTTGTTTACGATCAGAATCGTCAAAACAAGCGACAGAATCAAGATGCACAGATAGACTATCGCCGACTCCCGAAGGTACCCTTTCAGTATCCGGTGTATGCTGCTCCGATCAGCCATGTAGTAATAAATCCCGATACATAGAACATTTAGGACAAAATATATAACCAGCGCCCCAACATAGGATAATAAATGGCTGTTTTCCAGCTGTCCAAGCCTTCCGCCAAATCTGTTAAACACGGTACCTGCCCCAAAAATCATGATCGTATACAGTGAAAAATTGGTCAGATGCTTCCACCAGGTTATCTTACGTTCGATGAAGGCAAACACAAGCGTGCTGAGGAACAGAAGTGCAAGGGCTGAAGGCGTCCCAAAGATAAAAAGGCAAGCCAGATACACCGCGGAGTCCATCGATTGTTTGCTGCCTTCAGGGGGAATCTGAAAAGTATAGAAGTACAGGATCAGCGATGCTATAAACATGGAGCCGAGAACCGCCCATTGCTTCGCTGTATAATCCAAGGGAAGATGTCTGATGCTGAGCCAGAACAGGAAGGTGCCGAGAACAGAGAACAAAAGAGCATTTAGGTTTTTCGTAACCCAGGACTCTTTAAATAGTCGTTTTTTTAACATGGAATCTCCCCCGTCTGTTCATGATGTGTTCTGAAGCTGGAGCACGTACGTAGTATATGATATGGGAAAATGTTTGCCAAACCAAAGTTAGTATTTTGCAAGAAACCTTGTAAAAGTAGTTAAAAATAGTGTGAAAGTAGTGAAGAAGTAGTGAACCAATAGTCATAGGAGGAAGGATTCGACTTGCCCAATGCAAATCCCTTTAGGCGTCAAAGTTTTTTTGGCGGGAAATAGAATAAATCTGATTTCACCACTTGTATACCTATAGGGGGTATAGTATAATAACTTCGAAAGCTTCGATAAAGGGGGAATGGATTGAGATGTTTGCCGAGATCAATCGAGAGCAGGATATTCAGGAAGGTGCCCTTCAGGAAAAGGCCTGCGGCACAGGCTGCAGTGAGCGGCATAGCCATCATTCGCAGCAAACGAAAAATAACCTCATTACCCGCCTGAACCGCATCGAAGGACAAATTCGCGGCATCAAAGGATTGATTGAGAAGGATACGTATTGCGATGATGTCCTGAATCAGATTGCCGCGATCCAGGCTGCTCTGAACGGAGTGGGCAAGCTGCTTCTTGAGAATCATATGAGAAGCTGCGTGGTAGAACGGATTGAATCCGGGGACCATGATGTGATTGACGAATTACTAGTTACGGTTAAGAAATTAATGAAATAATATCCCCAAGGCAGGGATTGTACAATCCAAGGAGGAATATATCATGAAAAGCGTAACGTTGAATGTTCAAGGAATGTCTTGCAACCACTGTGTAATAGCTGTTGAAGGTGCCGTAAAAGAAGCAGGTGCCGCCGGCAAGGTGGATCTGCCTGGGAACAAGGTTACCGTGGAATATGACGAAAGCAAAGTAAGCCTCGACGCCATTAAAGCAGCCATCGAAGACCAAGGCTACGATGTAGTCTAAGCTTGATCCAAGGGGATCGGCTGAAACGTATTCCGTAACGATTGCCGGGCAGCCCCGGACCTTTTCGAGGTCTGAAGTCGCTGCCCTTTTTTGTATTCCATTAGATACCCCGCAAGGGTATGTTCCCGGAAAGGAGCTTAAATTATGGAACATAATACGGAGAACCGGGAGCATGAGCATCAGGCAACGCTGCAAATTACCGGTATGACGTGTGCAGCCTGCGCGGCAAGAATTGAAAAAGGCTTGAACCGAATGGAAGGTATCAGCCGGGCTAACGTCAACCTGGCACTGGAGCAGGCAACCGTCACGTATGATCCTAAGCTGGCGGATATGCGCAAGATGGAAGAAAAGATAGAGTCTCTCGGCTATGGCACGATGAAGGAAACGATGGATTTTGAAATTACCGGCATGACCTGCGCAGCTTGTGCCACGCGGATTGAGAAAGGTTTAAGCCGTATGCCTGGCGTTTCCCGGGCCAATGTGAATTTGGCGCTTGAGACGGCAAATGTGGAATATGCTGCAGGCATGGTTACCGTAAAAAATATGATGAAAAAGGTTGAACAGCTTGGCTATAAGGCCTTGCCGAAGCAGGAAGCAAGAAATAGCGCCGAGCTGCGCCGGCAGGAGATCAACCATAAGCGGTTCAAGTGGATGATGGCCGCTATTTTGTCCTCGCCGCTGCTGTGGGCGATGGTGGGGCATTTCTCATTCACCTCCTGGATTCCGGTGCCATCGTTGTTTATGAATCCTTGGTTCCAGCTGGCTGTGGCAACACCGGTTCAGTTTCTGATCGGCGGGCAGTTTTATATTGGAGCCTATAAAGCGCTGCGCAACAAAAGCGCCAACATGGACGTGCTGGTCGCGCTCGGGACTTCTGCGGCGTATTTTTACAGTTTGTATCTGACGATTCAAACAGTCTCGGCGAGCTCGCATCACCATCCGGTGGAAATGTATTACGAAACCAGCAGCGTTCTAATTACACTGATTCTGGTTGGCAAATGGTTTGAAGCTTTGGCCAAAGGGCGTTCTTCGGAAGCGATCAAAAGCCTGATGGGACTTCAGGCGAAAACTGCGCTGGTCGTTAGGGACGGCCGTGAGACCAGCATTCCGGTGGAGGATGTGGTAGCAGGCGACATCGTCATCGTTAAGCCGGGTGAGAAAATCCCGGTCGACGGCAAGGTGCTTGAGGGCGTATCTTCCGTGGACGAGTCCATGCTGACGGGCGAAAGTATTCCCGCTGACAAGCGCGAGGGTGACGTCGTTGTTGGCGCCACCTTGAATAAAAATGGCATGCTGCGTATTCAGGCCACCAAGGTGGGTGGGGAAACCGCGCTTGCGCAAATCATCAAGGTGGTCGAGGAAGCTCAGGGCTCGAAGGCCCCGATTCAGCGCATTGCCGACGTTATCTCGGGAATCTTCGTTCCGATCGTCGTTGGGATCGCTGTCGTGACATTTCTAATTTGGTATTTCGGCGTGGAACCGGGACAGTTCGCCCCGGCGCTTGAAAAGGCCATTGCCGTGCTTGTCATCGCTTGTCCATGCGCGCTTGGTCTTGCTACGCCGACCTCCATTATGGCCGGATCCGGACGAGCCGCTGAGTTCGGCATCCTGTTCAAAGGCGGGGAGCATTTGGAGTCGGCTCAGACCATAGAGGTCGTCGTGCTGGACAAGACCGGCACAGTTACGAGCGGCAAGCCGGTGCTGACCGATGTCATCCCCGCGCCGCTGATGACGGAGCAGTCGCTGCTGCGAATGACGGCCGCCGTCGAACGCCAATCCGAGCATCCGCTCGCGGAAGCGATCGTCGCCGGAGCCCGTGACCGCAGCAAAGCACTGCCGCTGCCGGAAGCGAAGGAATTCGACAACTTGCCGGGATACGGAGTTTCGGCAAGAGTAGACGGCAGGGCGGTGCTGGTCGGCACCCGCAAGCTGATGGCGGAGCGGGGCATTCCGGTCGAGGCGGCTTTGCCTGCCATGAGACAGCTTGAAGATGCCGGCAAAACGGCCATGCTGGTTGCCATTGACGGCAAATATGCCGGGATGGTGGCCGTTGCGGATACGATCAAGGAAACCTCTCGTGAAGCTATTTCCCGCCTGCAGGACATGGGGATCGAAGTGATTATGATCACGGGGGACAATGAACGGACGGCGAAGGCGATCGCCGCCCAGGCTGGTATTCACCATGTTCTGGCCGAAGTGCTGCCCGAGGGCAAAGCCGAGGAAGTACGGAAGCTGCAGCAGACAGGTAAGCGGATCGCCATGGTCGGCGATGGCATCAACGACGCGCCGGCGCTGGCAACGGCCGATATCGGGATGGCAATTGGCACCGGGACAGATGTCGCCATGGAAGCGGCGGACGTGACGCTGATGCGCGGCGATCTGAATGCGATTGCCGATGCGATTCTGATGAGCCGCCGCACGATGGGCAACATCAAGCAGAACTTATTCTGGGCGCTGGCATATAATGCGGTCGGGATCCCAATTGCCGCCGCAGGTTTTCTCGCCCCATGGCTAGCTGGCGCCGCTATGGCCTTCAGCTCGGTATCGGTTGTGCTCAATGCGCTGCGTCTGCAGAGGGTAAAGCTGTAAAGATTCGGATCAACGAAAAAGCCTTGAGCAAAAATTTCGAGTTTGCTCAAGGCTTTTATAAATTGAATTATCCATTAATAAATGGTGAGAACCTATCGTCATATTTAGTCGGTGTAAATTTTATTAATTCATATTCAGCAACTTGATTGATATAAAAGGGATCTTCTTTTAAAATTTCTTGAACAGTAGCCTCATGATCCGAATGAACTAATATAACCCCGCCAATTCTAGGATCACGTCTTCCAGAAAAAATGAAGTTGCCTTCATTGTAATGTTTATCTAAGAAATCTACATGATCCTTCAGAAAATCTTCGACTACACTTAATGGTTTCACATACTTTAAAAGAACTATGAACATAACTCCATCACCTTTCTATGTATATCATTTCTCTATATTTACCATTATACGCCTATAATCTTGGTGTAAGGGAGACTATACTGGGAAAGATATAGCTAAAAAAATTTATCTCACGGGTGAAAGAACAAGGAGGAGATTTCCAGATGAATGATACGCTGACTTTATTGATGAACCATCGTTCCATCCGAAAATTTAAAGATACGCCGATAACTGAAGAGCAGCTGCATGCCATCATATCCGCAGCGCAAATGGCTTCAACCTCCAGCAATGTCCAAGCTTACAGCGTTATTGCCGCGACGGACCCGGGGCTAAAAAAGCAGTTGGCGGAGCTTGCAGGGAATCAGGCATATGTGGAACAATGTCCGGTATTTCTCGTTTGGTGTGCAGATTTATACCGGTTGAAGCAGGTAACATCTGAGCCGCTGCAGGGACGTTTAACTTACGGAGATACGACGGAGAATTTTATCGTGGCAACGGTGGATGCCGCTCTGGCGGCTCAAAATGCCGCAATTGCCGCGGAATCGATGGGGCTTGGCATCGTGTATATCGGGGGCGTGCGCAACCGCATCGCCGAATTGTCCAAGCTCCTCGGTTTGCCGGAGCTGGTCTATCCGGTATTTGGCATGTGCGTCGGAGTTCCGGACCAGGAGCCGGGACAACGCCCTCGTTTACCGCTAGAATCGGTATTGCATCTGAACGGCTACTCTAAGGAGCAAAGCGTGGAGTCGGTCAAGTCATATGATGCTGCCATGCAGGCCTATCTGCGTGAACGGATCGGCGGCAAAAAGGATACCCCTTGGTCGCATCTGATGGCCGACAGGATGGCCGAGCCAATTCGGATGCATATGAAGGAGTTTTTGGAAGGCAAGGGCTTTATGAAACGGTAAATGGGCTTTTTGAGCCAATCAAATCCTGTAAAAGTGCTTGGCGTTGGCATGCAGTATACGGCGTGCTTCCGGTAGGGACAGACCCTGAATCCGGCTCCAGGCCGCAGCCACATCGGCTGTCATCTGCGGATGGGTCATCTGCCCGGCAAACGGTCCCTCAAATGGCCAAGGCCCATCGGTTTCCGACATGACCTGCTTGGCGGGATAAACGCGGGCGAGTTCTTGGATTTCCTCTTCATACGCGATATCCGGCGTAAAAGAAATGTAGTAACCACGTTCAGCCATGTGGAGCGCGGTCTCGGGTGAGCCTTTGAACCAGTGGAAGTGGGCGCGGCGAACATCATATTCTTCAAGCAGACGGCAGGTCGTATCTGCATCTTCATAAACGGCATGCAGCACGATCGGTTTGTCCTCATCCCGGGCAAAAGCAATAAATCGTTCAAGCAATTCCTCATAAGGACGGGAATCAAAGGTCTGTCCGGATTCTTCCGCTTCTTTGCGTGTGTAATAAGGTAAACCGACCTCACCGACGGCGATCATTTCATCCGTATGCTGTTTCATCCAGGCGAACAGTCGATTGATCTCGGCTTCGCCAGGGATGGCCTGCTCTGGATGAAGCCCAAAGGCAGGATGCACAAGCAGCGGATAATCCTGTGCCAGCTTCAGATTGTTCCTAGCGGAATCCAGTTGCATGGAGACGGCGATTAGACCCTCAACATCCGTATCTTTCAGCCCGGCTAGTATTTCTCGCTGCTGGGTTTCTTCATAAGAATCCAAATGGATATGCGCATCAATCAGCGGTGCCAACCGGGCACCCAATGCTGAAGAATGCTCGTCCTCTAGACATTGTTTGACGGTCTGTAAGGTCCAAGCTGTTTCTCCGATCTGGCTCATAGAAGCACCTCCTAAATTTGAAGTTTGAGATCACAGATTTTTATCCCAAACTGCAAGGAAATCTACTTGGGCAGATTACGATATCTTGTATCTTGTCCAGTTTCGCCAGCGTTCTTCATCAGTTCCTCCAGGTTGGAAGGCAGCTCGAAGGTTTGTAGATGTTTGAAGGCGACCAGCTTGACTTTATCGGGAAAGAGAGGAGACACTTCGAATGTCATCCTATCTTTGCCCACGGCTATATGAGGCCCCAAGACGGGAGTTGTCTCCAGCGTAATAGAGAAGTGGAAACCGCGGTCCCCTGGCCCGCCGTTAATCCTTTTAGCCTGAAGGATGTCGATCTGGTATGGGTAAACAAGTGGGTTTGCGGGCAGTCGATTTTTATAATAATCGTTCACCGCGTTCTGAACATCAGGGAGAAGAAACTCCAGTACCATATCCTGATACAGCAGCAGCTTAGGCTCTTTTGGTGCTGCCCCGGCAGCGGCAGCGGTGTCCGCCGCTGTGGCCAGAAGTATGGATATGAGCAGCAGCATCGCGTGGATCCGGGTTTTCATAGTTTTCACCTCGTACAAAACTATCCCCAGGATCAGCCCGAATTATTCCAGGACGCTGCAGCATATATCCGCGACTGATGGCATTACTTCCCTGTCATGATTCCGGATAGATTGAGAACATGAAATCAAGTACTTTGCCACAAATCGCTTGTGCAGGCGTTTGGTCATGGTTGGAAACAACAACTACGCCCAAGTTTTCATCCAACGCCATGTCGGGCCTACCCAAAACCTTTAGCATACGCGATTTGCTTTTCCCTGATCACGACGACGGCGCCGCCAACCGGGAAATCCCCATCCGATAGGATTGAATCAAGTTGTTTTTCTAAGGGGAAGTTCATTTTTATCTCCTGAGTGTTAGTGATAATTAACTATTCAAGAAAGTATGGGGTTATCCTTCATGAACCCCTTGCATCTTCCGCTGCTCCTCACGCATCCAGCCGGATAACTCGCGTCTGAGCTTGATGAATTCCGGATGCTCGATGATTTCCTCACTGCGCGGTCGCGGAAACGGTACATCAACCACCTGCAGCACCGAGGCCGGACGCCCTGAAAATACATACACGCGGTTTGATAGCAGCAGCGCTTCCTCAATATTATGCGTAATAAAAAGAACAGACCGCCGACTTTCCTCCCAAATATCCAGCAGCCAGCGCTGCATGTCGCTTCGCGTCAGTGCATCAAGCGCGCTAAACGGCTCGTCGAGGCACATCAGCTCCTGTGGGCTGAGCAGGGCACGCAGGAAAGCCGCTCGCTGCTGCATGCCCCCTGAAAGGGTATGCGGGTGGGCTTTTTCGAAACCGCCTAGACCAACCTTATCAAGCCAGAAGCGGGCATTTTCTAGCGCCTCTTTATCGACGCTGCCCTGCACTTCTTGCGAGAGCAGCACATTTTCCTCAATCGTCCGCCAAGGGAAAAGAGCAGGCTGCTGGGGCATATAGCTGATATGTCCCTGCTGTCCGGTTACATCTGTGCCGTTCATGCGCACCGTCCCCGCGTCGGGTTTGACCAGGCCGCCGACGATGTGAAACAGTGTACTTTTACCGCTGCCGGACGGACCGACAATGGAGACGAACTCCCCCTTTTGGACGGTGAGCGTCACATTATCCAGCACCTGCAGGTTGTCTCGCTTGCCGCGAAAGGCTTTGCTGATGCCAGACGCTTCAAGAGCAGGAGAAAGCTCCATCTGAGTTGTCTCGGGCTGAATGGTTGACCGTACTTCTGTTGTTATAGACATGGATTACAGCTCCTTTCTTCATTTCGGCATTAGCTCTCCTGCTTCGGCTTCCAGCGTACGAGCCATTTTTCCAGCAAGGCGATCAGTCCGAACATAAGCAGGCTCAGTATAACGATGATCATAATGGCGACAAACATGCGGTCGGTGCGATACCCGGCCTTTTGCAGCATCATATAATAGCCGATGCCCTTGCCGGCGCCGATCCATTCCGCGATGACTGCCCCCATAACGCTGTAGGTTGCCGCGATTTTAATGCCCGAAAAGATCGAAGGCAGTGCATGCGGCAGCTCGAGCTTAGTAAATATCTGACGTTTGTTCGCCCCGATCATCCGCATGTAATTCAGCATCATCCGGTCCGTTTGCTTAAGTCCGCCCATCGTTGCGACCGCAACAGGGAAGAAGCAGACGAGTGTGATCACGATCAGCTTGGGCAGCAGGCCGAAGCCGAACCAGATCATCAGGAGTGGCGCCAGCGCAATCGTGGGAATATTTTGGCTGAGGATCAGCAGCGGGTAGAGAGCCGACTTGAGAAAAGGGATCATATGCAGGATGAGTGCGATTAAAAGTCCAACAGACGTTCCGATTATAAAACCTTCCAAGGTTAGCTTGATCGTAGCAAAGACATGTCCCCATAAATCGCTGGCGCCCTCCGCCGTTTGCTTTGCGATATCCGCAGGGGAAGGAAGGATCCATTTTTCGATATTAAAAAGCGAAGTACACAGCTGCCAAGCGATCAAAAAGAAGAGGACCGCCACAAAGGGCGGCCAAACATGACTCCACCAGCGTTTCATGAACGGTACTTCTCCGTTAGCCGCTCCATGCTGATGCCGCTCGGATTATGAGCGATTTTGATCTGGGAGATGATACTTGGGCTTCCGGCATCCACCAGCGCTGTGTGCATACGGCGCACAACCTCCAGCAGCTCTTCCAGTTCGCCTTCCATCGTCGTTTCGAGTGGATGAACCTCGTATTTCACGCCGGATTGCTGAATAACTTCGATTGCACGATCTACATATGGAATGGAATCCTCGTTGTTCGGAGTCTTTGGAATTACTTGAATGCTAAGCAGAGTATGAGCCATACCCGATCACTTCCTTTTCAATTATTATAAATACTTTAGGGCGCAGACTAATAGGCGCTTGAATAAGACGTTAGGCAGCGGAGGGGACGGAATCATTCTGGAGAAGCGATAGCGTTCGCCTTTGCATCCAAATTTCTTCCGTTAAGGAATATAATCAGGAAATTTGGAGGCAACAGCGATTGGAAGAATGATCCGTAACCGCAGCGGTCTAGCTTTTAGGCAAAAAGTCATTAGTAAAAGCCTTCTCAACATCAAGCGGCTTATCGAGCAACTTATGCTCGTACATCCAATCGGAATATCCTTTCCATACTTGCTCTTTCTGCTCACCCCAACGCGCAGCGTCGTCCTGGTATTTCGGGCTGATCCATTTCTGGCTGGCGATTACAAGATCTTTGTCGAGTTCAGGCACAGCTTTGAGCAAAATATTGGCTGCATCCTCTGGAGTCTTGATCGCAAACTCATAACCTTTGGAAGTGGCGCGCATAAAAGCTTTGACCAGCTCGGGGTCGTCCTGGATCTGCTTTTCGTTAGTTACGATTACCGGCGTATAGTAGTCCAGCTTATCCGAGAAGTCTTTGACATACAGCATATCAAGCGGCTCCTTGCGAAGCTCAGCTTCAATGCCGGTCCAGGCGTAAAAGATCCAAGCGAAATCGATGTCGCGTTTTACCGCTGTAAAATAATCGGCTTCGCCCATACTAACGAATTTGACCTTGTTCACGTCCGCCTTGTCGGTGCCCATAATCGAACTGATTACGGCCTGCTCTACAGGGGACCCCCAGCCGCCGTAAGTTTTGCCTTCAAAATCCTTCGGCTTTTTGATATTCCGGCCAACAGGAGCGGCGAAACCGGAAGTATTATGCTGGATGACCGCTGCAATCGATATCAACGGAACATCTTGGGTACGCGCTTGAGTTACGTTTTCCTGAACGCTGACGCCAAAAGGGACTTTGCCCGATGCGACCATGGCATCCGCACCGCCGGAGCCCGGCTGCACAATCTCTACGTTTAGGCCTTCCTCCTCGTAATATCCCTTATCCTTGGCGACGTACAGTCCCGTATGGTTCGTGTTCGGCGACCAATCTAGAACAACCTTCACGTCCTTAAGCTTTTTGGGCTCCTTTTCACCTGCGGTGGAGGATGTCTCCCCAGAGGTTTTACCCGTACCATTTTCAGTGGTCTTGCTGCCGCAGCCGGCAACCAACACGAGCAGGAGGGTCAGCAGAAGCAGCCCGATTTTCTTTGATTTCATTGCTTTTCTCTCTCCTTATCAAATTACTCCCCTTCATTTGTAGCAGAATCGTTGATCCTTGTCTGAGGGAAGAATGGCAGAATCATAACCTGCAATTGCTCCTAATGATTCTATCATTCAACAAAAAAGCGCCCCGCATTCGGGACGCTTAGGGCGCAAGATGGGCATGGCAATAGCCATGACAAATACGTTTCCTACGCTGGCATTACCCAGATCAGGTTTAAGGGTCAGTATCTTAAAGGGATACAATCTCAGCCGGCCAATTCCAGCACCCCAGGATTCATATGAAGTTAACGGGTTTTCAATGTGTATTATAGCCTTACCTTTGAAAGAATTCAATCCATTCCTATTCCATCCTCTACTTCTACGAAGAATAAAACATCTCAAATATGCCATTATAAGGATGGAGGCAAGCCGATCTATGCAGGAGGATGAGGAAAATGAAAACTTCCATTACGTATATTCAATGTATCATGGTCCTTATGCTGAGTACGGGTCTTCTAAATCATGTGATCATCATTCCTATCATGCTGGATGCAGCAAATCGAGACGCCTGGATATCGGTGCTTTTGGCATGCGCATGTGCACTGGTATGGATTGTTATCCTGCATATCGGCATCACCAAAATCAACAAGCAGCATCTATTCGCATGGCTGGCCAAAGCTTACCATCCCATCGTGGGCCGTACGCTGGCCGTTTTCGCGGGTCTCTATTTGTTTGTTCTATGCGCGGTTACAACCAGAGATACCGTATATTGGATTCATCTCACATTCTCTCCGGAGACGCCCATTATCATTTTTACTTTAACATTTCTTCTCATCACTGCTCTAAATGCTTTTCTGGGTATTCAATCATTGGCAAATACGGCTGGGATCCTGCTGCCTTTTGTGACTGTATTGGGATTTTTTGTCGCAGTGTCCAATACGCCTCATAAGGATTATACCTTATTAAAACCGATGCTTGAGCATGGCATGCAGCCGGTGTGGGGCGGAGCCTTATATGTGGGAGCTGGTTTTGTTGAAGTGTTCATGATTTTCTTTATGCAGCATCACATCAGGTCCCGCCTGTCGTATCGGTCATTTATGATTGCGATCCTGCCGCTTGTGGTGCTTACCGTAGGCCCAACGATTGGCGCCATTATCGAATTTGGTCCGGATGAAGCCAGTAAACTCAGATTTCCCGCATATGAGGAATGGAGATTGCTGACGATTGGCCGATACGTTGAGCATCTGGACTTTTTTAGTGTTTACCAATGGTTTAGCGGTGCTTTTTTGAGAATTTCCCTTACCAAGTTCCTTATCCTCGATATTTTCCAAATTCAGAGTAAGAAAGCAAAGATATGGGTGCTTGGATGCATTTTTGCAGTCATTACAACGTTTACGGTCATTCCTTTTAGCGATCTCTTTTTTCTGAACATGCTGTCTTCTTATATACTTCCTTATTCTTTATGGGGGGTCCTGATTTTTTCTGTAATTATTGTGGGTCTGATCAGCTTGGCTCACCGAAAGGGGAAAGTCGCGTGAAGAATCATAACCAGAAGGAATCAGGGCCATTTGAGGAAGTGATTTCGCGTTTATTCGGTTCAAGTGCGGATGTGAAAACAGTAAAGATCTCATTGGCGAAGCCTGAGCAGGCTGTCCATTTGGTGTATTGCCAGGGGCTGTGTGATGTGAATAAAGTAGAGCAATGCATCATCCCTGATCTAAAAAATATTCGGGAAGAAATTCTCGAGTTGAATGAAATGGACCTTCAGCAAAAGATTCCGCTTCATATGATTCCCCTGCCAAAAGCCGAGATCGAAAAATCAATAATGGAAACGGTTCTAGAGGGCGATCTTCTGTTGGCGTTTGCACCTTCGAACCAGTTGTATTCCATAAAATTGGCCGATCCGCCTAAACGTCAGCCCGAGGAACCAAATACGGAAGTATCGATAAGGGGACCCAGAGATGGCTTTGTTGAGGAACCTTTTACAAACATTGGTCTAATCCGTAAAAGACTCAAAACCGATTTATTGGTTGTTGAGGAATTCACGATTGGTTCCCAAACGGCTACAAAAGTTTATCTACTATACCATAAGGACATGATCAATCCTCAAGTTCTGAATGAAATTCAAACGAAGTTGTCCAGCATTCAAATAGAGGGACTTGTGAGCAGTACGCAGCTTGATGAAAATCTGGTGGGCTTCTCGCTTTTTCCGCTGCTGTCCTACACCGGAAGACCCGACTATACCGTCAATGCGCTGCTGCATGGCAAATTTGCGGTCATGATGGGAGGCGCCCCGACGGCAATTATTGCACCCGTAAGTTTCAGCTTTTTATTGAATACTTCGGAAGATGCGGATCAGGCGAATATCTTTGTTGCCTTTACAAGATTGTTAAGAGTATTCGGAGTCATGCTCTCCCTATTTTTGCCTGGTTTTTGGATCGCGCTCAATACGTTTCATCAGGATCAAATCCCCTTTGCGTTGCTTGCAACCTTAGTGAATTCGAGACAAGGGGTGCCTCTTCCAGCCCCCCTGGAGGCGGCTGTAATGCTGATTTTGTTTGAGATCTTCCGGGAAGCAGGCATGAGATTGCCCTCTGCTTACGGCCAGACCTTATCGGTGGTAGGAGGATTAATTATTGGCCAAGCCGCCATCAGTGCAGGCATTGCGGGTCCAGGTACCATTGTAGTGATAGCAATTTCCGTGCTTTCGACTTTTACCTTAGTTAATCAGCCATTGGTGAGCGTTGTAAGCTTGGTACGAATTGTTGTACTCCTGATCAGCGGGATCTTGGGATTGTTCGGAACTTTAATGAGCATGCTGGGGCTCGTTCTATATTTAGTCAATTTGCGTTCTTTCGGCACGTATTATATGGCCCCTATAGCCCCGTCGCAATTCAAACAAATGTATAAGGTGCTTTTTCGAATGCCGTGGGGAAGGAAGAAAGCCACTGATGATACAGGAAATAAGGGATGAGAGCGACGATGAAATGGTTCCGATGCTTCCTTGTTACTATGCTGCTCTCCATGCTGCTTGCGGGTTGCTGGGGATCAAGGGAAATCGAGCATATGATTTACGCGAATACAATTGGAATAGATTATGTGAAAGATCAAGTGGTTGTTTATATCCAGATGGTGAATTTTAGCGGCGTTGCGAAGAAGGAGTCGGGAACGTCACAGCCACAGAAGACATTCCTTGGTAAGGCTCAAGGGGAATCGTTCGATTCCGCGTTATTCAATATGTATGCTTCAAGCCCGCAAAGGATAGTCTGGAGTAATGTGAAAACGATCGTCTTCAGTGAAAGAGCCCTAAAGCAAGGTCTTGTCAGAGAGGTTTTAGATGTTTGGGACCGTTATTATGAATTTCGCTATACTGTTTGGGCGATGGCTACCAAGGAACCTATGGACAAAGCACTCAATACTCAAGCGATCGCCGATTTATCGGTGATTTACTCGCAGCTTAACAATCCCACGAAAACGTATGAACAAAGCTCAGTTATCGCTCCGATGTACTTGTATAAGTTTATATGGAAATGGAAAGAGAAGGGCGAAACGGTGCTATTACCTTATCTTGAAATTAAACATGGCTGGACCGAAAATAAAAAGCCTAATCCCAATCTCGGCGTATCCGGAGTTTGCTTACTGGAAAATCAGAAATTTCAAGGATGCCTTACGGTTAAAGATATTTTGGGGCTTCGGTGGCTGGAAAAAGACACAAAAAGAACTCCATTAGAACTCAAAGAGGGAAAAACCATAAAAGCCATGATGGTCATGAACAAAGTAAAATCGTCCATACATCCAAAGCTGAGACGAGGCAAACCTGCCTTCGACATTAAAGTGTCTATGCAGGCAACTCTTCCCCAATTGAACACAAGTCTTCATAAGAGGAAATTTGAATTGCAGGCGGCAAAAGAGATTAAAGATCAAATCATGGGGACCTACATGAAAGGCTTGGATAAGGACATTGATTTATATGGGTTATCGGCCATATTCCGCCGCAGTATGCCTGATGCTTGGAGTAAGCTGAGCACCAAGGGGAAAATCCCGCTTGATTCTAGCAGTATTGAACACATTGACATTAAGGTGAATCTGATCAGCGGCGGTATATCCAAAATGAGGTAAGTTTGTTTGGTGGGCGATGGCCTTCGCGTCATGACTAATCCTGGGACAGGGTCCCAGGTATTATTTTTTTATAAATGGATGTATTTGTCTTTATTTTGGTTCAAAATGGTTATAAACTACTACTGGACCCCAAATAGATGAAATCAGTGATTGTTTTGAAAGCGGTCACAAAGGGTCCGCATACTTGACTTATCAGGTGTATATTTTAGGAGGGGTAAAATGTCGAAGTCCCGTAAAAAAGTAGCAAAAACCATCACCGCAGCAGCCGTTGCCATTAACGTCCTGGCATTTCCGTTTGCGGCTTATGCCGATGGAAGCGCATCAAGCTCCAAGGTAAAGCTCCGTTTGATGGAAACAACTGATCTGCATGTAAATATGGTCAATTACGATTACTATTCGGACAAGCCTACGGATCAATACGGATTTGCCAAAACAGCCAGTTTGATCAACGCGGCACGTAAAGAAGCCCAAAACAACCTGCTGTTTGATAACGGCGATCTCCTTCAGGGCAACCCGCTTGGAGATTATAAGGCCAAAGTAAACCCGCTGAAGTCGGGCGAAATCCACCCTGTATACAAGGCCATGGGTTTGATGAATTATGATGCGGGCGGTGTAGGAAACCATGAATTCAACTACGGGCTCGATTTTCTGAAACTGGCCGAAAAGGGAGCTAACTTCCCGATCGTTAACGCTAATATTTACAAAGATGACGGAGATAAAGACGAAAGCAATGATGTGAACTACTTTACCCCTTATACGATCCTGAACAAGAAAGTGATTGATGAGAACGGACAGGAGCAAACCGTCAAGGTTGGCGTTATTGCTTTTGCCCCTCCTCAAATTATGCAGTGGGACAGTGCGAATCTGGTTGGCAAAGTAATCGCCAAAGACATGGTCCAAACCGCCAAGAAATTCATTCCGCAAATGAAAAAAGAGGGTGCCGACATTATCGTCGCGATTCCGCACTCCGGCTTTGAAGATATTCCGCAGACCGACCTGATGGAAAACTCCGTCCTGTATTTGAGCAAGGTAGAAGGCATTGATGCTATCATGTTCGGACACGCGCATAAAACATTCCCAAGCGCTGAGTTCAAAGACAAAACAGGCGTTGACCTCGACAAGGGAACAATTAACGGTGTGCCATCCGTAGAACCCGGATTTTGGGGCGACCACCTGGGTATTATCGATTTAGATCTAGAAAAGACGGACGGCAAATGGAAGGTTATTAGCTCCAAAACCGAAGCCCGCGCCATTTATGATGTTGCCAATAAAAAAGCGCTGGTTGATGCCGACCAGAAAATTATCGATGCTGTGAAAACGGAACATGAGGCAACGATCGAATATGTTCGCGGCCCTGTAGGTAAAACCACGGCTCCAATCAACAGCTATTTCGCGCTTGTGCAGGATGACCCTTCTATCCAGATCGTCACCAATGCGCAAAAATGGTATGTAGAGAAAAACCTGAAAGGTACGGAATACGAAAACCTTCCGGTTCTCTCCGCAGGAGCTCCATTTAAAGCGGGCGGACGCTCAGGCGCATCGTATTATACTAATATTCCGGCCGGAACGATCGCAATCAAGAATGTCTCCGACCTTTATGTGTATCCGAATACCGTACACGCGGTGGTTGTAACCGGCGAAGAAGTGCAGAACTGGCTCGAATGGTCTGCAGGACAATTCAACCAGATCGATGCTTCCAAAACAACAGAGCAGCCGCTGATCAATAACGACTTCCCGACATACAACTATGATGTTATCGATGGGTTGACTTATCAAATCGATGTTACTCAGCCGAATAAATATGATCTGAAAGGCAATCTGGTTAATGCCGATGCCAACCGCATCAAAAACCTGCAGTATAACGGCAAGCCGATCGATTCGAAGCAGAAATTTGTCGTAGCCACAAACAACTATCGCGCTTCGTCTTCCAAGCTGGCGAATCCGGACGGGAAACGCATCATTATGGCAGCCCCGGATGAAAACCGTCAGGTGATCATCGATTACATCCGCGAGCATGGAACGATCAATCCTTCTGCGGACAATAACTGGTCTTTTGCGCCCGTTGACAAGAAGCTAAATGTAACATTCACTTCTTCGCCAGATGCCAAGGATTTGGTAGCGAAGAGCAGCAACATGGCGTATGTTGGGGACGGCGGGGATGGATTTGCTAAGTATTCCCTGGATCTGTCCGTTAAGGTGGAAGCTCCTGCTACGGAGACGACTTCGCCTACCACTACGAAAGAATCGAAATCTGAGGTAGTGGAAATGAAGCCTACCCAGCCTGCAACGGAGATGACTCCAGCCAGACCGGAAGAGCCGAAAGCTGAGGCAGCTGAAGTGGTGAAGCCTACCCAGCCTGTAACTAAGCCTGCGCCACAGCAAGCTAAACCGTCGACAAACGGCAAGGTTTACGTGATCAAAAAGGGAGATAACCTTTACCGCATCGGACTGGAGTTCGGTGTCGCATGGGAGAACATCGCAAAAGCAAACGGAATCACCAATGTCCGCGGCCTCAAAATCGGCCAGCAAATCATGATTCCTTAAGTCAAATGTAACGTAGATAAATATTGCTCAACAAACAAGCCGAGGGTTCAAGATGAACCGTCGGCTTGTTTTGTCACACACAAATGGCAAACGCCGTGATATAATCAAAACAACAATTTTAGGCAAAATATGACAAGGGGGAACTACATGATCTGCAGTGGATGTGCGCCCATACAACCTTTAGAGGATCAAGGGAGGGTCCGGTTCAAGCCCAAACATGATCTGATATCTGCAGTGATCCATGAGAAGAGACTGGCGTCAGAATCAAGCAGGGAGGAAACTGCGGTATATTACGGCTCGCAAGGCGAACTCCTTGATCTGGTGCAAAGCCTAGACATGCTTCCGGCAGAAGTTGTAAAGGCGACGACAATCTCCATTACGGGACTTGGTCGAAATAACAGGAACAGTCCATGGATTTCATTATCGCAGATGAAGGCTCGATTGGATCATTTCGACGTCGTGGAAATTATAAGGCAGGCGAATTTCGCCAGCCACATGCAGCCCATTGTAGACTCATCGGAAAACATTATCGGCTTTGAGTTTTTACTTCGTCCTGCACCAGGGGGCATCATGTTTCAACCATACCATTTGTTTGAGGTAGCAAGGGAGACCGGGATACATTCCTTTTTGGACAGAGCTGCCCGCATTTCGGCGATCGAAACCAGTGCCGATTGGTTGCCGCGCGGCATAAAACGTTTTATTAACTTCCTTCCTTCTTCCATGTACGATCCGGAATGCTGCTTGAGCCATACTTTCAAAACCATTGAGCGATTACATTTGGACCCTGAGGATTTTGTATTCGAAGTGGTGGAGACGGAACAAATCGACAATATGGATCATCTTTTATACATTTTTAAGGCCTACCGCGACCATGGGATGAAAGTGGCGCTGGATGATGTTGGATCAGGTTACTCGACGATGGAGGTCATGTCGCTGTTGAAACCCGATTATGTCAAAATAGACCGGAGCCTGATTGACCATTGTGATCAGGATGCCGACAAAAAGGACAAAATTCTGAACATCCTAGACAGAGCAGCAAAGTTCGACGGGCAAGTACTTGCGGAAGGCATTGAACGGAGAGAAGAGTTCGAATTTTGCCGAAATTCCGGCATTCATTTGGCACAGGGGTATTTGTTTGGCAAACCTGCGGAACAGCCTCCTTGTCATATGCAAATTCGGGCAGTGTAGCATAAACGAAGTACATATAGTTTTAAAGAAAAAAGTTGTAAGGCAAACAACCCCTTTAACATTTCTGGCGAAATTGAAGAGGGGTTGTTTTTTGTTAGACTAAATCAATAATTATGATTGATTAAATAACAATTCGATTAATGAACCAACTACTAGCAGTATAAAAGAAGCCGGCCAAATCCCCGCAATATTAGCCAGCCAGTAAGCTAACTTATACTTTCGTGCATGGTATGCAAACCAACAACTGAAATTGCCTATCACCCCTAGAGGATAAGCCGTTATAGCAATAACGACAACATATCCCCACGTACGATCGTAATCACCAGGTGCATCAAAGAGAAATCCACTTGTAAATAGAATAACAGGCCAAGCAAGAAGAGTTGCACAATAAATAAGATTGACAACCAAAAGAATTACAAAAGCAGTCTGATTCTTAATCATAACCTCCCCTTTACCGAAAGCTTCGAATGATTAGAATTCGCTGTTTCGATCATGCTGATTTAGGGTGCATGCATATGATACGAAACATCCAAATTTACATTTGTTCTCCTATAATTCTCCATATTTCTAGTGAATCCCTGCAAATCTGCATTTTTTGGTTCAAGAGACAAAAAAGGCCGCCCCAGGTTAAATTCCTTAGAGCGGTCTTTTTAATAACCATACATTTATTAATCCAAGCAGTGCGTTTGTTACCCCTCGAACGAAAGAAACCCAGATCTGTTTAGGGGAGGCACCTTAATGTGAGACTTTTACGTCGCTCATGCCGCCAACCGTGTACTCGTTGCCATAAACTTGAATGTCAGCCGGAACTTCCGATTCGTTGGTAATCACAACGTCATGTTCGCCAACCGTTACTTTCAGACGAGAGCCGCGGAACATCACCTTGAAGGAGAAGGATTTCCAGTGGCCCGGATTGAAAGGATCCAGCTGCAGAACGCCGTCTCTCACTTTCAAACCGCCAAAACCGTAAACGACGGACATCCAGGTTCCGGCCATGCTGGTTGTATGGCAGCCGTCTTCGGTATCATTGTTGTAGTTATCCAGATCAAGGCGCGAGGTGCGCAAATACATTTCATAAGCCTTCTCTTTATAACCAAGTTCGCATGCGATGATCGAGTGAACGCAAGGCGAAAGGGAAGACTCATGTACGGTCAACGGCTCATAAAAGTCGAAATTCCGTTTTTTCGTTGCCAGATCGTAACGATCGCCCAGGAAGAAGAGTCCCTGGAGAACATCGGCCTGTTTAATGTATGCGGAGCGCAGAATGCGGTCCCAGGACCAGTTTTGGTTCAGCGGCAGATTTTTCGGATCGAGATCTTTGACAGGCGTCAGATCTTTATCCAAGAAGCCATCCTGCTGCAGGAAGATTTGACTCTCCGGATCATACGGGTAATACATTTTGTCGATGATCTCCTGCCATTTTGCCGTTTCCGCTTCGGATAATTGCAGTTTTTCCACGAGCTCGTTGTAACGGGAAACCTCATTCTCGCGTAGATAATCGAGCACTTCCAATGTATATTCCATCGTCCAGGAAGCGATGCGGTTCGTATACCAGTTGTTGTTGACGTTATTTTCGTATTCGTTTGGCCCCGTCACGCCCAATATCATGTATTGATCCTTGGTTATCACATAGTTGACGCGCTCTTCCCAGAAGCGGGAAATTTCCGTGAGCACTTCCAGACCATATTGACCGAGATAATCAAGATCGTAGGTATAATTCACGTAATTGTATATGCCATAAGCGATGGCGCCGTTCCGGTGGATTTCCTCAAAGGTAATCTCCCATTCGTTATGGCACTCCTCCCCGTTCATCGTTACCATTGGATAAAGGGCGCCTTTCGTGAAGCCGAGCTTGCGCGCATTCTCTTTTGCTTTTTCCAGATGTTTATAGCGGTAGATTAGTAGGTTACGGGCGATGGAGGCATCAGCTGTGCTCAGATAGAAAGGAAGGCAATAGGCTTCCGTATCCCAGTAGGTGCTGCCGCCGTATTTTTCACCAGTGAATCCTTTAGGTCCGATATTGAGACGATCGTCTTCGCCGCTGTAGGTTTGGTTTAATTGGAAAATGTTAAAGCGGATCGCTTGCTGTGCAGCCACATCACCTTCAATCACGATGTCACTATCGCTCCATTTGTCGGCCCAGGCTTGAACCTGCTCCTTGTGCAGCTCCCGGAAGCCTGCTTCCACAGCGCTTTGAAGTGCGGAGCGTCCGGCATCGACGAGCTGACCCAGACCGTAGTCGCGGGAAGTTACGTTCGCAACGTATTTGTGAACGATGACTTGCTCGTTTGCAGCAGCTTCAATTTGCACTCGGCAGCCTACATACTTTTCTTTGGCGATCTGTTTAGGCTGGAGTGCAAGCACCTCGCCGTTTTTGCTGATCTCAAATGTCATCACCGATGTCAGGTGGAAATCAAGCTTTTTCGTTTTAACCGTCAATACCGCGTCATTTTCACCGAATTCCTTGGACACTTCCGACCAAAATTTCTCCTCATAGTTGGAGTCCTTGTTCTGTACGTCGCCGTCTAGGTAAGGTGTCACCGTGAGGCTGCTGCTGAAGTTGAGCGGGGTCACCACATAACGAATGGCTCCGATCTCATGGCGGGTCATGCTGACAAAACGGAGCGCTTCAACGCGGATCTCCTTGCCGCCTTCCAGTTCAGCTGTGAAGCTGCGGGACAACGTTCCTTCTTTCATGTTCAGTACCCGCGAAAAATCCTTCACCGTGCAATTGGCAAGATCCAGTGGTTGTCCGTCAATATCAATGTTGATGCCGATCCAATTGGTGCTATTGAGCACTTTGGCAAAATACTCTGGATAGCCGTTTTTCCACCAGCCGACACGAGTTTTATCAGGGTAGTAAACACCAGCCATATAGCTGCCTTGCAGCGACGGACCGCTGTAGGTTTCTTCAAAATTGGCGCGTTGTCCCATATAACCGTTTCCAATACTGAAAATACTTTCAGAGATCTCATGTTGATGGGCTTGGAAATCCTCTTCAATGATGTTCCATGCATCTAGCTTTAAATATTGCTTCACAATTCACACGCTCCTTAAAAGCAGTATAGTAAAGTATTCCATAAATGAATCGTGGCTATGTCATCATTTGCAAATGTTAGCTGTCGTAATGTTGCAATTTCCGGGGAAATAACCCGAAACTACCGTCCCCTACGCTACTTTCGCTTTTTTTCCAAGCACTAATCATGACGTTGAGCCACTATTGGTCGCTGAAAATTTCCTCCAGTCGCTTTATCGACATTTCCTGCAGGGAAGAAACGACTTCATCAGCCTGAGCAAGGTTGGTCCTAGATCCCACGCCAATACTGCGCATGCCAGCACGGGCAGCCGCTTCGATACCAGCTTCGGCATCCTCGAATACGACGCATTCGGCAGGGGAGGCACCTAGCTCCTGTGCACCCAGTAGGAATACTTCCGGGTCCGGTTTGGCACTGGCGGTTTTGGTACCGTCGATGATGGCGTCAAAATAAGGCACGAGGCGAGTGTTGTTCAGAATCGTCATTGCGTTTTTACTGGCTGAACCGAGGGCGATGAGAATGCCTGCCGCTTTCAGCTCCTGGAAAAAGGCGAGCGCGCCCGGAAGAATCTCGGATTCATCCATACGGGATATGTAGTCTACATACCACCCGTTCTTTTTCTCAGCGAGCTTTATCTTGGTTTCATCATCCAGCGAAATTCCGCCGATTTCTAGCAAAATGTCGAGTGAGGCCATCCGGCTGACACCTTTCAGGCGCTCATTGTCCTGTTCTGTAAAATCAAATCTAAGCTCTTGCGCCAGACGTTTCCACGCCAGATAATGATATTTCGCGGTATCGACAAGCACGCCGTCCAGGTCAAACAGACAAGCACGGATCGGAGTATGAAGAGTCATCTGAAGTCCTCCTTGGTTATTGTGCAAACGTTTGTATAACTTTCGAAAATAAAGGAAGCACCTAAGATGCTCCGCTTATTTTTGAAGATCATGTTTTGAAACCAATTCCGCCAGCCTTTGCGCAGCGTCATTCATTTTGAGGAACAAATAAACGATGGTTCTCCTGTGAAAATAACGTTAATCCGGCCCAGCCGTCAAGAGGAGTTTTTTAAAAATGGTCTAGTTGACGTAAAAAGTGCGTGTTTTGGCGCTGGTCCGGATGATGGTACAGCAGCCTTTACGATGACGGCTTTTTAGGCGGCGTATAGATCGATGATTCCCTCATGACCAGACGGTGGGGAATGATATGGCGTTTCTGGAATTGCTTTTTCCCATCCTTTTTTCCATCCTGTTGTATGGATTGGATCAGCGCCTGCGAGGCGGTGTACCCAAGATTATAGATACCGATGTCGATGCTGCTTACCGGCGGTGTCGACAGTTCGGCGATGGAAAGATTGTTAAAGCTGACGATGCATAAGTCTTCGGGAACCTTGTATCCGAGTTCATGAAGTCCGCGCAGGACGCCAAGGGATACAAGATCATCCACCACAACAAGCGCTGACGGACGCTCTGGCAAACTCATGAAAAAAGACATGGCGCGATAGCCGCTTTCCTGCAAAAATTCGCCTTCTACAATCCATTCCTTGCGATTCTCAAGCCCCGCTTCTTCCAGCGCGTCGATATAACCTTTCAAACGGTCACGCGACACAATATGGTTCGGCGGTCCGCTGACAAAGCCAATGCGCTCATGGCCAAGTGAAATGAGATGTTTGGTGGCATCATAGGCGGCGTGGACATTGTCATTATCCACGGATAGGATATCCGGGTATTTTTCGCTCCGTCCAATGAGGACGAACGGATAGTGGTTGTTTTGTAAAAATTCAACAACCTGATCATCCTTGCGGGAGTACAGCAATATGACCCCGTCAACTCGTCTTCCCTTCAGCAGACGGGAAACCGCGGCTACTTCTTCCTGCTCGCTTCCACCCGAGCTGATCAGAACATCATACCCCGAACGGTTGGCCTGGGTGACGATGCCACGGATCAGTTCCATGAAGAACATGTTCAGAAACAGCTCTTCCGCCGGTTTCGGCAGAATCACGCAAATGCTTTCTGTGGTTTTCGAGACGAGGCTTTTGGCCATAATGTTCGGATGATATCCAAGCTCCTCCATCACATCTCGCACTCTCTGGGATGTTGCTCGGCTGATTCTTGTATTGTTCGACAGAACACGGGATACGGTGGAGGGAGAAACGCCCGCTTTTTTAGCGACATCTTTTATTGTTATAGACATTGTTACCTCCCTGTGGAACCGTTTGCGTTCCTTGGTAAACGGGAACCCTTGATGAATTGTTCACGGTATTTTGACATTTGTATCTTAATCCAAAGCCTGAGGCTTGTAAATATGATTCCTCTCAGTCACTCTTGATTATCGCCAAAGAATAGGAGAAAAAAACAGAAAGGCGCATATCGCACAAACTAACACCCCGGTTCGTAAAACACTGGAAAAGTGAGAGTTGATAGTCGCATTACTCATCCAGATTTTCGGGAGTGTTTGAGAAAAAAAAGAGTTGCGCGGGCATTTTTACATGGGTATCCTGCGTAATGAGAACAAACAAAAAAACATTGACGAAGGAGGATGGTATGAAAATGACAAAATCATCCCGAAGGCACGGGCTTAGGTTCTTGGGAACGGGCGTAACAACAGCCGTTTTGGTAGGTACATTGCTCGCAGGTTGCGGCAGCAGTGGGCAAATGGCGGTGTCCGGAGTCCGGGAAGTCGGAGGAGGAACAGGAACGGATCAAGCTGCTCCGACAGGTAATACGGATGGAACAAAAACAGCTCTCGGAACCACAAAGGGGTCGCAGGATGAGATACATGAGCAGACATCGACCGTTTTCTACGAGGTATTTGTCCGATCTTTTTATGATTCCAACGGCGATGGCATCGGTGATCTGAATGGGTTGACGGAGAAACTGGATTATTTAAAAGATTTGGGGATAGGCGGCATTTGGCTGATGCCGATTCAGCCGTCCCCGAGCTATCACGGTTATGATATTACCGATTACCGGGGCATCAACTCGGATTACGGGACGCTGGAGGACATGAAGAAACTGGTGGAGGAAGCGCACAAGCGCGGAATCAAGGTGATCATGGACCTAGTTATTAATCATACCAGCGTGAAGCATCCGTGGTTTATCCAAGCTAGCCAAGACAAGAACAGCAAATACCGTGACTGGTATATATGGGGAGCATATCCGGGAACCTTTTGCGTGGACAGAAAGTGAAACGGCTAAAGGGCAGACAACCTGGGAGAAGCAGACCGTCAGCGGCGCGAACCGGGCAAATGCCAATGTGCAAACCGAGACAGGGCAAGAAAACTCGATGCTGTCTACATACCGGATGCTGATTAGCTGGCGGAATGAACTGCCTGCGCTTCGGGACGGGGATTTGAAAAACGTTGAAACTCTGAACCCGGCGATCCTTTCTTTTCTGCGCAGAAGTGCACAGCAATCCGTGCTTGTGTTGCACAACCTGTCGGGTCAGCCGCAAGAGGTTCCACTAGATACGGAGGACTTGCGCTTTCGCGAAAATAATTAAACAAAGCGGAAAAGCGGCGTCATTGCGAGGTAATACCATAACGCTCCCGGCGTATTCCACTCTCATTTTGCAATAAAATTGCTCCTTCAATGCGAGGTTAAACACCATTCCTAACTAGAAAATCCATGAAATTCAAAGATAATGTGTGATATTGGGAGGTAATACCCGGTAAAATAGTGGAAAGGCTGAAATATGGCCCAAAACATAGCGTGCAAACGTTTTTACAAAATAAAAAACGTTGTGTATGATAAACGTGGTTAAAGCGCTTACCTACGGATAAATTTAATGGAATATGATCTTTTATACATAAAAAATGGATCACACATTCTATTCGTGAAATCGTTTGCGCTAAAATCTCGTAAAAGTTTAATATCCTTGAGAGGGGTTATTTCAAAATGAAAATGAAACAGGTTATGGCATTGGCTGCAACGCTGACCATGGCATTCTCCATTACGGCATGCGGCAGCTCGAACAAAACAGCCGAGGAGCCGGCAACATCTGATACCAATACGGAGACAGCAACATCAGCTGCGGATAACAAGGAATCTTCAACAACAGAGGGGCTGCAGCCTGAAGACGGGGCTTCCCTGGTTGTTTGGGACAGTAAGGACGAAAGAGCGTTTACGGATGAAATCGCAAAACAGTTTACCGCCAAATATAACATTCCTGTCAAAATTGAGGAATTAAATCCAACGGATCAAGTGACGAAACTGACCCAAGACGGACCTTCCGGTCTGGCTGCAGACGTTGTCATTTTCCCGCATGATAATCTGGGCCGGGCCGTAGAAGCAGGACTCGTACTTGCTAACGATACGTTCAAAGACGAAACGATCAAAAACAACACCGAAGCCTCCATTCAGGGCGTAACGATTGACGACACGTTGTACGGATATCCTAGAGCGGCAGAAACATATGCCTTGTACTACAATAAATCCATCCTCAAAGAAGCGCCAAAATCGTTTGACGATGTCATCGCTTTTGGCAAGACCTTTACGGATAACGCCAAGAAAAAATACGCCATCATGTGGGAACCGGGCAATATGTATTTCAACTATCCGTTCATTGCGACTACTGGAGGTTACATCTTCGGTAAAAACGGTACGGATAAAGAAGATATCGGCATCAATTCCGAGGGCGCATTGGAAAGCATGCAAACTTATGTGAAGCTGAAGGAGATTCTTCCTGTGAAGAGCGGCGACATTAATCCGGATATCAAACGGAGCTTGTTTAACTCTGGCGACGTGGCTATGGATATCAACGGTCCATGGGAGCTTAGCGGTTATAAAACAGCGTTGGGCGATAAACTGGGAGTTGCTCCGATCCCTTCCATCGGCGGCAAACCGGCTATTTCTTTCTCGGGAATCAAGGCCTGGTACGTAAACTCCTTTACGAAGTATCCAAATGCCTCTCAGTTGTTTGCTGAGTTTGCTTCCACCAAGGATGCGCAGCTGCTGCTGAACGAAAAGGTAGGCTCCATTCCGACAAATAAAGAAGCTATGGAATCCGACCAAATCAAAAACGACCCGTACGTATCTGCATTTGCAGAGCAAGCTAAAAACTCCCAGCCAATGCCTTCGATCCCTGAAATGGGTAATGTGTGGAGCCCTGTGAATGCAGCTCTACCTGAAATTTGGGATAACAACATGGATCCGAAAACGGCCTTCGACAAAGCGGTTCAGCAAATCAAAGATCTGAACAACGGCGCAACCAAATAACCCGCAGTTGATGCTGTGAAGTCATGGCGAATACACCCGCTGCTCATCGGAGTGGCGGGTGATTTTCCTTACTAGTGCGTGTTCAAAAAGGCCGGTTTTCAGCACCGAGAAGGTTGGATGAAGCTAGGGGCTGAGGAGCGGAGCGTACGTTGTGGGTACGTGAGCACCGGAAGGCCCGGCTGAATTCAAGATTCGATGCCGAACTGCTTCCCGATTCACTTCGTGATCAAAATCGGACTTTTTGAACAACCCCTACAAGCGATTGTTTTCAAGTGGGAGTGAGCTAGAGCGTTTCTTGAAATTTGGGAGGGGAGAGAACCGATGGAAAGGCATCGCAGCAAAGCAACGGTACTGTCGATTTTAAGTATGGGACTTGGACAAATATATAACCGCCAGTTTATGAAAGGCATCATTTTCCTGCTTGTTGAGGCATGGAGCGTTTTCTATTTCAGCGGAACTTTGGGTAGAGCTTTATGGGGTATCACGACGCTTGGAGTGGAGCCTCGCAGAATGGTCAAAGGTAAATGGATCGATGGGGACCACTCCATTTTTATTATGGTTCAAAGTTTGATCACGTTGCTTTTTTTGGTACTATTTATCATCGCATATATCATGAACGTCCGTGATGCTTATAAAACGGCGCAAAAGAGAGAGCAAGGCCAGAAGCCGAACAACTTTAAGCAATCGGTGCATTACATGTTGGACTACAAGTTTGCGCAAGCATTCTTGACGCTGCCGACCATCGGGGTGCTGTTCTTTACGATCATGCCGATTCTCTTCATGATCATGCTTGCTTTTACGAACTATTCGTCACCAAACCATATTCCACCGATAAAACTTGTCAATTGGGTTGGTTTCCAAACCTTCAAGGACCTCCTAACGTTAAAGACATGGAGCCATACTTTCTTTGGCGTGCTGACCTGGACGATTATCTGGGCTATTTTGTCTACCGTAACCACTTATTTAGGCGGTATGCTTGTAGCGCTTCTTATTAACCAGCAGGGCATCAAATTTAAAGGCATGTGGCGGACAATTTTGGTGATCCCATACGCAATTCCGCAGCTCATCTCGCTGCTGGTGATGCGTAACATGTTCAACGGCCAATTCGGACCGATCAATCAATATCTCGGTTATTTCGGTCTCGGAGGGCTGCCATGGCTCACAGATCCATTCTGGGCGAAGGCAACGGTCATCGTCGTCAACATGTGGGTCGGCATTCCGGTATCAATGATTTTGATTATGGGGATTTTGACCACGATTCCAAAAGACATGTATGAAGCTGCGGAAATCGACGGCGCAAGCGGTTATCAAAAATTCCGCATCGTCACGCTTCCGATGATACTGTTCTCGACGGCGCCGACCTTGATCATGCAGTTTGCCGGCAATATCAATAACTTTAACGCCATCTATCTATTGACGAGCGGAAATCCAGTAAAAGGTGACTACCAATACGCTGGCGCAACGGATTTGCTCGTGACCTGGTTGTACAAACTGACGCTAGATCAAAACAAATTCAACATGGCATCGGCAGTCGGTATCATCATTTTCCTAATTATCGCTTCGTTTTCCATTTACAATTACCGGCGGACCAAATCATTTAAAGAGGAGGATATGATCCAATGAGCGGACGCAAAGCAAGAAAAGGATTCCGGCTGGGTCTGAGCTACCTGGTTCTGATCATCCTCTCGATCGGCGCGATTTATCCCGCGCTTTGGGTTATCCTCGGATCGTTTCGGCCGGGCAAATCGCTGTACAGTAAAACATTGATTCCGGAGAGTTTCACGCTTGACCATTACCGCGAGCTGTTTACCTCCAAAAGCTACATGTTTGGCCAGTGGTATCTAAATACATTAAAAATTGCAACGTTATCCATGATTATCGGCGTATTTTTAACGCTGCTAACCAGTTATGCGGTATCCCGTTTCCGTTTTCGCGGGCGTAAAACGGCATTGTCGACGGTGCTCATTTTGGGGATGTTTCCGGGTTTTATGAGCATGATCGCCATCTACCTCTTGTTAAAAGAATGGCACTTGCTCGACACACACCTGGCTCTTGTCATTGTGTATGCTGCCGGTGCTCCTCTTGGGGGAACCTTTATTGCCAAAGGTTTCTTTGATACGATTCCGCGGACGCTGGATGAAGCGGTCAAAATCGACGGAGCCAGCAACTGGTCAATTTTTACCCGTATCATTTTGCCACTGTCGAAGCCGATGCTTACCTATATGGCGCTAACACAATTTGTCGGTCCTTGGGTGGATTTTATTTTTGCAAGGCTGGTACTGCGGACGAAGGAGAACTGGACGCTTGCAGTCGGCTTGTACGATATGGTGGCTTCCAACCAAAATACGAACTTTACGTTATTTTCAGCTGGTGCAGTATTGATCGCCATCCCGATCACTATCCTGTTTGCCTTCTTGCAGCGATTGCTTGTGGACGGACTAACATCAGGGGCCAGCAAAGGCTGAAACTTCATCACATACTCAAAAAAGTACAGTGCTTCATCGTCAGATGGAGGCTGTACTTTTTTCTTCCAATAAAAGTATCCATTGAGTACAATAAAGATCAAAAGAAGCTGGGTTCGCAAGGGGGGGTATGATGAAAATACGTGTACTAATCGCCGATGACAATTCATTCATCCGAGAAGGGATGAAGATTATTTTAAATACATTCGGGGAATTCGATGTACTTGCCACAGTGGAGGACGGTCGGGAAGCTGTTGACTACTGCCTGGCCCATGAGGTGGATGTTGCCTTGCTGGATGTACGGATGCCGAATATGAACGGGGTCGAGGCCACCAAGCTGATTAGCGAGCAGACGGTGACTAAACCGCTCATTTTGACGACATTCGACGATGATGAATATATTCTGGATGCCATCCGGTTCGGCGCAAAGGGATATCTGCTGAAAAACAACGATCCGGAGCGGATCCGCGATGCGATCAAAGGCGTACACAATGGGCAGAGTGTCCTGCAGGATGTGGTGCTGGAAAAGCTGAAATCGCAGATGTTGGGGGGGCGGGAGCCAGTTCAGGCTTTTTCCGCCCCGGTTGCCGCCGCCGGTAAGGAGGCGACCCAGATCGGTTCGGAACAGAATGGAGATTCTTCAAGCACGTGTCCTTTCGACCGTAGCTTATTTACGGAGCGGGAGCTGGATGTTATGTCGCACATCGCGCAGGGTCTATCGAACAAGGAGATTTCCAAGCAATTATTTATTTCCGAAGGGACGACGGCAAATTATATCACGGCTATTTTGAATAAAACCGGGCTGTCGCACCGGACGCAGATTGCGATTTATTATCTGACGGGCAAAACCCGTTAGAGAAGGGGAAGGCTACCCTCATGGAAGTTTGGACTGTTGGCAATAAAACGATCATGATGCTGTTTGTCGTCATTGCTACTTATTTTACGGCGACAGTGGCGGACCCATGGCTAGTATTCTTTTTTCTAATTTATTCGGCGCTGAATTTAATCTTGCATATCGTCAAGAAGAGTGTCACCAAACAAATGATTATTTTGGCGATTATCATCTATCTGATCGATAGTGCCGTTTACCATCCGTATTTTGTGCTGCTGCTTCCGTTTAGCATGAATGAGTTGGCGTCCTTTCATCCAAGTAAATACGGTTATTTGCTGATCGCCGTATTTCTTCCGCTGCTGTTTTTGCACGGAGATATGATGGTTTTGTATGCCTTTGTGGCCACTTTAAGCTTCTTTAGTTACTTGATGGTCCGTCATTATATAGGAAGAGTCATCAAACAGGAGGATGAGCTTGAACGGATGCGCAAGGATTTGCAGAAAACGGCGAAAAGTCTCAACGAAAACCGGGAATACGCCAGAGCTTCGGAATATATGGTCAAGTTGGAGGAGCGCAACCGACTGGCTCAGGAAATTCATGATGGCATCGGGCATGCGATGACCGGTGCTTTGATTCAGATGGAAGCAGCGAAACGCATTCTGGGCAGTGATGCGGCAATGGCTGAGACGCTGCTGCAAAATGCCATCGGCATCTCCAAGGAAGCGATCGAGGAAATCCGGATTACGCTGAAACATCACAAGCCGCCAGTAGAGCAGCTCGGGTTCAGCCGCTTGAAGACTGCGGTTGAAGCTTTTGCGGGCCAAACGGGACTCATGACCTCGGTCGTCCATGAAGGAAACATTGAACAGATCACTCCGCTCCATTGGAAAATTATTTATGAAAATGTTACGGAGGCTTTGACCAACAGTGCCAAATATTCCGGAGCTTCGGCCGTTCATGTGGAAGTCCGGGTATTGAACCGTTTTATCCAAGCCGTCGTAGCCGATAACGGCAAAGGCGCCTCCAAAATCGTCAAAGGCCTCGGCTTGATCGGGATGGAGGAGCGGACTGCACACGTCAATGGAACGGTCGTCGCCGACGGTACCCGTGGTTTTAGCATCACGACTCTGATTCCGTACGGTGACTAATGAAAAATCTCATTTGCCGTTAATCCCACTCATAACAAAATATGAATTTTCTCATGTAAAAAGGATGAACTTATGCACTGATATAAGAGCATCCTTTTTTATTATGATAAAGACATCAAGGTGCGATCAAAAAAATAGTGAGATTTGCACGAAAGCTGCCCGTGTCGAGGCTACTTTCGGCAAATCGAATAATTTATTATTTTTTTGATCGCGTCAAAAGAACAACGAAACGGAGTGAATGGTAAATGAACGTATTGGAAATCCGGGGGCTTACGAAGAAATTTGGCGATTTTATCGCTGTTGATAACATGTCGCTGAACATCCGGGAAGGAGAGATTTTTGGTTTTCTCGGATCTAACGGAGCTGGCAAAAGCACAACGATTAACATGGTTTCGTCGCTGCTGCGTCCGACGGGCGGAGAAATCCGAATTCTAGAGAAGGACATCATAAAGCATAGCCGCTTTGCCAAAATGAACCTTGGCGTTGTTCCCCAGGATTTAGCGCTTTATGAGGATATGACCGCATATGAGAATGTGAGCTTTTTTGCTGGGCTGTACGGTTTGCGGGGGGCTGAGCTGAAGGAACGGACAGAGGAAGCGCTAGCGTTTGTCGGCCTCAGTGATAAAGCCAAAAGCTTTCCGAAAAATTTCTCTGGCGGGATGAAACGGCGCCTTAACATCGCCTGCGCCATTGCGCATAAACCGAAGTTGATTATTATGGATGAACCGACGGTAGGGATTGATCCCCAATCGCGCAATTATATTTTAACCTCGGTGCGAAAGCTAAACGAATCCGGATGTACCATTATTTACACGAGCCATTACATGGAGGAAGTCGAGGAGATTTGCTCCCGCATCGCTATTGTGGATCACGGAAAGATCATAGCTGAGGGAACCAAGGAGCAGCTGAAATCGACGGTTACTGACGTCAAGGAAGTTCGAATTGAATTGAAATCGGCCAAAGGCGGGGAAAGCGAAGGTTTAAAAACCATTCCGGGAGTACGTAATACACTTCAGGATGAACAGGTCATTCGGATTCAGAGCGATGCCGCGGTGGATAACCTGAACCGGATATTGAAGCAGCTTATGGATAATGGCAACGAAATCCGTGCGGTTGAAGAACATGAGCCTAATTTAGAAACGGTATTCCTTACATTAACCGGACGTAATTTACGGGATTAATATTTTGTGGAAAAGGAGGTTAACACGGTGAATATTTTATCGATTGCATTAAAAGAAATAAAGCAGGATTTCCGCGATCGGCGTACACTGGTGTTCATGTTGGGTTTTCCGATCGTTCTCATGTTAATCCTGGGGCTGGCGCTGACCAATGCATTCAGTTCCGAAGTCAAAATCGGAGATCTTAAGGTTTTGCTGAAGGATTCTACCGGCGGCGGGGAGCTATCTCAAGCTTTTAACGCTTTTGCGAAGGAAGTAGGCAAAACAGGAGTGACATTTGAGCCACTTAAGCCCGGGATGGATGGGCGGACGGAAATTGAAAATAACCGTTACGTGGATTATGTCGAGTTGACTTCGCAAGGAATTTCCCTTTACGGCAGCAGCCGCAATACGATCGAAAGCAATATTGTGCAGGGGATGGTGGCTTCTTTTACGGATAAATATAATGCGGCAACGGCAGTTGCCAAAATTGAACCGGCCCAAACCGAGGCAGTGTTCGCGAGCAGCGGGAAGGACTATATCAAAGAAATGTCCATAACGCCGGACCGAACGCCAAACTCTGTCGATTACTATGCGCTCGCCATGACCGTGATGGTCGGCTTGTGGGCGGCCATGTCGGCAGGCGGGCTGATCCAGGATGAAGTCAGTCGCGGCACAGGGAATCGGCTTATCATTGCTCCGGTAAGTAAAGGCGAGATTTTTACGGGCAAGATTTTGGGCGGAATGATGACGAATTTATTGTGCGTGGCAGTGATGGTCCTGTTCAGCAAATATGTGTTTAAAGCTTATTGGGGCAGCCATATGGGGATCGTTGCCATCGTTCTGCTGTCGGAGGTTATCATGGCGATGGGCTTTGGCCTTGCATGCAGCTATATGATGAAAGGCAGGGCGGGCCGTAATGTCATCAGTTTGATCGTTCAGCTTATGTCTTTTTTCGGAGGAGCCTATTTTCCGATCGGCGATGATTCCGGTAGCGGATTGATGGGGTTTCTCGTCAATTTGTCACCCATCCGCTGGGCTAACCATGGTCTGACACAAGTGATCTACGGAAATGACGTATCGGCAGCCTGGCCAGTTGTTTGGTCAAACGTCGGCTTCGCCGTATTGTTATTGGGCGTATCGATAATCGTGATGAGACGTAGGGAGGGATTATAATATGTGGGGAGAGATCTGGTTTCTGGCTACCAAAACGCTGATCAAGACATTTCGTAAACGCAGCGCGCTGCTGATATATTTCGGTCTGCCGATTCTCGGGATTTTGGGTTCCGTACTTCTGTATGGCCAGCAAGGGCAGACGAACTTACGGGTTGGCGTGGTTAACGAGGATCAGGGGCAGCAGATCGCGGCGGATACCATCAGTTTCGTGCAGCGTCTCGATCATGTGCAAATCGTAAACGTCACGTCAAGCGAGCTGAAGGAAAAGCTGGCTGCGGGCAAACTGGACAGCGGACTTATCATTGATTCCGGGTATTCGGAAAGCGTACTCCGCGGAGGTCCGGGCCATATTGCCATCGAATCGGTGAAGGGAGCGCAAGTAACGGCGTACGTGAAATCGATGCTGCACGGATATATCGATAATGTTGCGGCAATGGCAAAAATCGCCGGAGGCGACCAAGCAAAATTCCGTCAGCTGTTTGACACTTACCATTCCTCGAACTTTAAGCTGACGTCACAATCCGTAAATGATACATCTCTTTCCAAAGGGATGTCGTTTCAATCCATCGGGTTTCTGTTGATGTTTATGATGAACTCTGCAACCGGGCTATCGGAGCTGATTTTGAAAAACCGGGAAAACCGAACCTATTTCCGCATTCTTTCTTCGCCGATCAATGCACGAACCTATGTGCTGGCGAATGTTTTGGTGAATATTATCGTCATGATCGCGCAAATTATCGTCGCTTTGTTTTTCATGCGGGTCGTGTTTAACCTGGATCCGGGAATCCCAATGGGGGAAATGCTTTTGATTCTAACGCTTTTTGCGCTTGTATCGGTCAGTGTGTCGCTTGTGATCGTAGCTTTCTCTAAAAGCTCGGCGATGGCCGGAGCGCTTCAAAATCTGATTATAGTTCCAACCTGTTTGCTTGCGGGCTGCTTTTTCCCGAGAAGTATTATGCCTGAGATATTGCGCCGCATTTCCGATTTTATGCCACAGAGTTGGGCGCTGCAGTCGATCGATAAATTACAATCAGGAGAAGCGATAGGTGATATCTGGTTTAATCTGACGATACTATTCGCCTTTGCGGTTGTTTTCTCCTTGATCGCAACGTACAAATTCGGACGGAACAACGATACGAGAAATTTTGTGTAGGTTTCGTGGACCGCGTTTAGCGCTAATTTTTCCATCAAGCCATTTGAAATAGGAGTATTAAAACAGCAAAAGAGGTTGTACTCGGGTTAAACCGGAGTACAGCCTCTTTGTCTTCATTTATAAAAGGCGTATATAAAGTCGATTACAAAACTCTCAGCATTCTGCATCCGTAAGCCGGCAGTTTAAGGTTCAGCGCATCGTTTGCAGCGAGTACGGATTCACCCGTCCCAATATCCTCCCAGCGGCTTTCTTCCACGCTAACTTCAAGGGTGCGAGGTTTGGAATCATTGTTCATGAAAATAATGATTTTGTTCTCTTCATCCTCACGCGTATATACAAGACGGTTGCTGCCTGCTTCCGCAGACAGGAACTTCAGACTGCCGGTACGAAGGACGCTGTATTTCAGGCGCAAGGCGATCAGCTCTTGATAGAAAGTGAACAGCTCCTGATCCTGTTTGGCTTCGTCCCACTCCATGCATTTGCGGCAATCCGGATCATGGCTGCCGGTCATGCCGATTTCATCCCCGTAATAGATGCAAGGGGTTCCCGTATAAGTGAACTGGAACTGGACGGTCAGCTTCATTTTATCCTTGTTCTCGTCACAGCGGGTCAGCAGTCTTGCGGTATCGTGGCTGTCGAGCAGATTAAAGGTGACTTCATTGGCTTGACGTGGATAACGCGAAAACTGCTTGCCGATCGCATTGGCAAAATGGCTTGCATCGCCCACGCCATCCACGAAAAAGTCCAGCACTGCATTGGTGAACGGATAGTTCATCACCGCATCGAACTGGTCGCCCATAAGCCATGGGGAAGACTCATGCCATATTTCGCCGAGGATGTAGGCGTCAGGCTTGATGCTTTTTACAACACGGCGAAATTCGCGCCAGAATTCGTGATCGACTTCGTTTGCGACATCAAGGCGCCAGCCGTCAATATCTGCTTCTTGAATCCAGTAGGCAGCGGCTTTCAACAAATATTCTTTTACTTCTGGATTGGCGGTGTTGAGTTTGGGCATTAGCGGTTCAAAGGCAAAAGTATCGTAGGATGGTATGCCGTCCTCAATGGTAATCGGATACTTGCGGATATAGAACCAATCTTTGTACCGGGACTTTTCCTTGTTTTTTTGCAAATCCACAAATGGTGCGAACGTTTTCCCCGAATGATTGAATACAGCGTCGAGGACGACGCGGATGCCGCGGTCATGGCAGATTTTGACCAGTTTCTTTAGGGTTTCGATATCCCCGAATTGCGGATCGACCCGCATGTAGTCTTCAGTGTCGTATTTATGATTGGTTGTTGCTGCAAAAATAGGTGTGAAGTAAATGGCATTGACCCCAAGCTCCGTCAAATGATCGATATGGTCGATGACGCCCTGAAGGTCTCCGCCGAAAAAGTTGCCCCGCTCAGGTTTGCCTCCCCAAGACAGCACGCCTTTTGGATTAATGGACGGGTCGCCATTAGCAAAACGTTCAGGGAATATTTGATAAAATATCGCATCTTTTACCCAAGCCGGGGTTTCAAATACATCGGCAGGATTAATGAATGGATATTCGAATAAACGGTCTGGATTTTCCGGCTGCTGTTTCATGAAATCATATTCTGTCATCCAAAACTTTTCTTTACCGCTCTCAAGCAAAAATCCGTATTTCAGCCGACGGTATGGCGGAACGACTTCGCATTCCCAGTAATCGAACATCTCATCGGTTGCAAGTTTGTACATCGGCACATAAGTCAGGGACTGATCCCACATATATTTATCTCCGGTCATGGCGGAGACGGCAGTCACATCATCTCGCTTGGTACGGATTCTCAGGTGGATGGTACGTCCGTCATAGGCGTAACACCAGTTTAGTTTTGGGCGATGATATACAGCTTCCAGCAGCATTTAAGTTTCCTCCTCAAGGCTCAATATGAAGATAAGTACGTGGAGAGAAGTGAGCGCTATCTTTCATATTAAAAAAGGCACAACCGGGACGAAAAACGAATTGTCCGAGGTTGTACCTTGATTTCATGGTAGCATAGCCTTTAAATTGTTAATGACAGGCATGCGCATGATCGGCGCCGCCAGACACGTAAAATATACCATGTTTTTGAGGGGAGAACAACCTGGCGAAAGTCTAGGGCAGAAGGGGAAGAAAAAATTGAGTATTCATTTGTTGTATATCGAAGATGACGCTGAAATCGGCACATGGGTGAATGAGGATTTGATGGGGCGCGGTTATGAGGTAACCTGGCTGCAAAACGGGGAGCATGCCGTGGATAAGGCGATAGGATGCCGCATGGTCATACTTGATGTGATGCTGCCGGGACTTGACGGATTTACGGTAGGACAGCGGCTCAGGAAGGCGTACCCGGATCTGCCGATCCTGATGTTGTCCGCGCGGACATCCATTGATGATAAGCTTGAAGGGCTGCAATTTGCGGACGACTATTTGACCAAGCCCTTTCATCCAGATGAGCTTGCCGCACGCATCGAGGTGCTGCTGCGCCGCTCAGGTTCTTATTCGACCGAGCCGCTCAAGCTTAAGAATCTGCTCGTATACGAGCGTGAAAATCGGATCGTAAATAACGACACAAGCGAAGAGATTTTGTTGACAGGCAAACAGTTTCAAATTTTTACATATTTGCTTCGCCACCTCGGCCAGATTTTGACCAAGGAACAAATTTACGAAAACGTATGGGGCGACCCTTATCTGGATGGAGATAAGACGCTAATGGTTCATATCCGGTATTTGCGCGAAAAACTAGAACGTGATCCAGCGAACCCGGAGATCATCGAAACCGTTCGCGGCGTTGGTTACAGGGTGAAGGCATGAGGACGAAAACAAAACCGTCCCAATCCCGTTTTCGGGGTTCCCTACTCTCAAGATATCTCCTGATCATCCTGAGTGCGACGCTGTTTATTCCGGTGGTAATTCCCGCATCGATGATCGCTTACCAAGTGATTCAAAAGATGATGCTCAGCAATACATACCCGCAGGTTGACAAAAAAGATAGCCCTTACCGGACTTATTCCCTCGAAAAGATGTGGCATAAAGAGGCTGAACAGTTGAAGGGAAGCACATCGGAACAGGTCGATCAGAAGCTTAGTGATTTAAGCAAGATATACCCGAGGGTAGACATGTTTTGGGTGGACGTGGATTCCCGTGTAAGACAGCCAGCGACGAGCCGACTGGAGTTACCGCAAACATGGGGCGCTGCGGATGCAGTGTCCTATTTAAAGCGTTACAGAGAGGCCACACAGCAATTTTCCGTCATTGCCTTCATCGGCGACAACGAAAAGCTGAACCAAGGGTTCATGGTGATGCAGGTGTCGAGAAAAGCTTTGGATGAAAATGACAACGACATCTCGGCACGCGACTGGCTGATTTTTTATGGCATTATGCTGCTTATCTTTATTTTGTTTATCGCAGCCTCATGGATGTTTTTTGTTAAAATGCGTCGGCGGTTGCTCCACTTGCAATCCGCGATGACGGTGGAGGCCGGCAGCGGGCTGCCAGACCCGATTGTGGTCAAAAAGACTGACGAAATCGGGCAGCTGGAGGAAGCTTTCAACGGCATGGTCCGCCAGCTGAGCAGCAGCTTGAAGCGCGAGCGGGAAGAGGAAGAGCTGCGTAAACGTCTCGTGGCTAATCTTTCCCATGATTTAAGAACACCGCTAACCGTGGTCCGGAGCCATGTATATTCATTGCAAAAGGAACAGCTGTCCGATAAAGGTAGGGAGCTGCTCAAGCTCACGGAAACGAAGTTGGGCGATCTTTCTGGGCTCATCGACAACCTGCTTTCCTATAATCTGCTGACAAGTGGAAAATACACGCTCCATCCTGAACGAAGCGATGTACTGCGGATTGTGCGGGAAAGTGCGGCGGCCTGGTACCCGCTCTGGGAAAAAGAAGGTTTTGAGGTCGATATCGAACTTCCGGAAGAGCCTATGTTCTGGACACTGGATGCCCAGTGGTTCCGCAGAATTCTCGATAATATATTTCAAAACGCGGTCCGACATGCGCACAGTGGACAATATATCGGCATCCATACCCATATGGACGAAAATGGCCGAACCGCGCTGGTTATTTCGGATAAAGGCAAAGGGGTCAAAGCGGCCTCGTCGGACAAAGGAGCAGGGATTGGACTTGCCATCGTCGGTTTCCTGGCGAGAGAGATGGGGCTTCATATCGACATGAATAGTACTACAAGCGGTACGAATATTTTTATTTATTCGGCTGACAGCGGCGAGTCGGGACTAAAACTAAACGGCTAGAGAGGTTGTTAAAAACCGGCCTTTCTAACACTTATTAAAAGTTTAATGGCAGACAGTCTTAAGTTTAAAAAATTTTTAAACTTAGGGCTGTCTGTCTTTTAACCTCGGCAAGATAAGATAGTTTCTGAGGTGATTAATGATGAGAGAACTCGTTATTCAAACGAAGGATTTAAATAAAAAATATGGTGGACATTATGCGGTACGGAATTTGAATTTGGAAATTGCCAAAGGGGAAATTTATGGCTTCCTGGGGCCAAACGGCGCCGGTAAAACGACAACGATCCGGATGCTGCTCGGACTGATCCGGCCGACCATGGGCTCCATACATATTTTCGGCAAGGATATCAGGAAGGAAAAGCTAAATATCCTCCGCAAGGTTGGTTCGTTGGTCGAATATCCGTCTAACTACGGCCATTTGACAGCCGTACAAAATCTGGAGGCGATACGCCGAATTCTCGATGTTCCGAAATCCCGAATCGATGAGGTGCTGAGCATCGTTTCCTTAACCAAGGACGCCAAACGTCCGGTCAAAGGTTATTCGCTTGGCATGAAGCAGCGTCTGGGCATTGCGGCGGCGCTGCTGGGCAATCCTGAACTGCTGATTCTTGATGAACCTACCAACGGTTTGGACCCTGAGGGCATTCATGAAATTCGCGAGCTGATCCGCAGCATGCCGGAGCAGCATGGCATTACGGTGCTGGTTTCGAGCCATCTGCTGAGCGAAGTGGAGCAAATGGCTGGAACGGTGGGTATTATCCGCGAAGGCGAAATGGTGTTCCAAGATACGATTAACAATTTACGACAGCAGGCGTCGGTAGGATTCCGGCTGGTCGTATCCGAACCGGTTGAAGCTCTGCAGCTTATTCAGTCTCAAGGGTACATCGGACAACTGGAGAATGGTGGACTTAAGCTAGATCAGCAGCTTAGTGATCCCGAAGTGGCGCTGCTTGTCAAGCGGCTGGTGGACAATAACCATGCCATCTACCGGGTGGAAGAGAAACGCCGCACACTCGAGGATATTTTCATGCAGGTAATCGAGCAGGGGGGATTCGAGTGATGATTGGTAAAGCATTGTCATCCGATTTCCTGAAAATCCGCAAAAAAGGCATCTGGTTTCTGGTTTTTCTCGGTTCCGTTGGACTGCTGTCCATGCAGGCTTTGAATTTTGGTCTTCGTTATGATTACATGATGGATCATTATAAAACGGATCTGTGGCAAGGATTGATCAGGGAAATCTTCTCCTTCGTGCCGATTGCTTTATATCTTGGCTCCACGTTAATTGCTTCACTGATTGCGAATGTGGAGCATCAGAACAATTCGTGGAAGCAGCTGCTGGCGCTGCCGATCTCCAGAGTTTCGGTGTTTACCGCCAAGGTCCTGCTGGCCTTTATTGCGATGGGAGTGGCCTGCATCATCTTGTCTGCCGGAACGGTCATCCTTGGTATTCTACTAGGATTCGGGACGGATAACATCCCGTATCTGACCATTTTGAAACTTAGCTTTTTGCCGTATCTTGGGGCGCTGCCTTTGCTGGCGCTTCAGCTGTGGTTGTCTTTATCGCTCAAAAATCAGGCTTTACCCATCACGCTTGGGATTACGGCTGCTATCGCCTCGATGTTTTCTGCAAGCTATCCGGAATTTGTCCCGCTCTCCTGGCCGTTCTTGTCCTTTGTCAGCGAGGCCAAACCAGAACTTCCAATCGGTGCGGGAATCATTCTTGCATTTATCATCTACATGGTGGGTATGGGGCATTTCCGCAGAAAGGACGTGAACTAAATGGGATCTTTCTTCAAGGTGTTGTCGTCAGAGCGGTTAAAAATGTCCCGTTCGTTTATCATGCTGCTCATATTCATCAGTCCGGTCATTTCCGTAATTGTCGGACTGATGTCCAAGATTGAAGACTCCGAACTGTCGTGGTTGATGCTGCTTGGTCCCATGGGGATGCTGCACACCGTGCTGTTTCTGCCAATCATGTCCGGCATATTCGCTGCTTTTATTTGCAGGTACGAGCACAGTGGCGGCGGATGGAAACAACTGCTGGTGCTACCGGTGACCCGGACGGGCGTGTATTTTGCCAAATATACGGTTATTATGGTGATGTTGGCGCTCATTCAAGTGTTGTTTCTTGGGGGATTTTATCTGGTCGGAACGATCAAAGGTTTTAGTACTCCGATCGAATGGGGTGTCATTCTCTGTTGCCTGATAGGCGGATGGGTTGCGTGTTTGCCGCTTGCCGCTTTGCAGCTTGCTGTTTCGCTGATGTGGAGCAGCTTTGCCGCACCGCTTGCGATGAATGTTATGTTCACAATACCTAACATACTGATTGTGAATTCGGCCAAGTTCGGCCCCTTTTATCCATGGGCTCAGCCGTTTCTTGCCACCATCATCCCGGGGAAGGCGCTGGCAGGCGGAGGATTCGGGGCCATGAACATGCCGTTTGAAAATTTGATGATCACCGTGCTTGGCAGCTTTGTGGTGTTCCTTATTTTCGGCTTAACGTATTTTAAAAGAAAAGAAGTATAACATTTTCGTGAGTACAAAAAACAGTTTGAGTCCATCGTATTATGGAGAACTATGGCAAGGGCGCCATCGGTATTGAAGGCGCTCTTCTTTTGGCGACATTTTATCTGTACCTGCATTGGCCGCATTATTGTTGCCGCTCCCGGCTAAGAAGCTATTTGTACCGTCCCCTTGGGTTTACGCTGCAGCAGCTGCATTCCACCTACGATCATAGTCGTCACAACCAGTACGGTCAGCAAAATAAGCAGGAGCGAATTGGCTGCGTTTGTTATGACAGGCCCGCCGTTTACCAGGTTCATAATGCCGGTAACCGCATAGGTGGCAGGGAAATATTCACTGACAAAGTGGTAAAAGGATGGCAGCAATTCGCGTGGAACCATTGCGCTGGATGTAATTAACTGTATGGACAGCAGCGCAATATTGATCCATCCACCCGCATCGCTGAAGATATAAAAGGACAGCTGGGCGACGAACAAAAACGTAACGACATAGATAAGCTGGAACAGCCACATGGCGGCAAAACCTTGTCCAGATTGGACGCCCATCAGGGTAACCATACCCGTGCCAACCGTGGTAATAAGCAGAGATGCCGCAATATTAAGCAACGACCGCGCAGCAAGCATTGTCCAGCGGCTGTATGTATGTGGCTTTGTACACCGTGCGCACGGTGCGTGGTCCGGGGCATGCTTGGATGGCTGTCGACCAAGTGAAACTATTTGTTCGACCAAGGCGAAAGCTCAGGAGCTTCAAGCACTTCTGACATGGTGATGACGAGTCCCGAGCCGATGAACATACTGGCTGCAAATTTGGCATTTGGTATTCCCGCTTGTTCGAAACGCTGGGTCACCGTCTGGTAGATCGAGGTGAAATGATCTCGTACGGTGTCGCGGATGTCGGACTCGGAAGTCGTAAATGCTTGCATGGTGACAAGCATTTCGTCGCGGTGAGTTTGGATCAGTTGACCGAATGCACGGCCCATGACCTCAACGAGATGCTCAGGCGGGGCTTCCACATTGACAAACGCCTCTTCAATTTTGCCTTTGGCACGTTCCAGGACTGCGATAAACAGTTCTTCCTTGGATTTGAAAAAATGAAAGACATATGGCTGTGTCACGCCGGCCGCCTTCGCTACATTGGCTGTGGTCGTCTTGTAAAAACCATGTTCGGCAAAAGATGCTACGGCAGCATCAATAATTTGATCCTTGCGTGACGAAGAAGCAGGCCGAGATCACGGAAGCGGGTTATCGCTTATATGGAATGGAGGAGCTTGAACGTCTACAGGCGATTTTATTTTACCGCGAGCTTGATTTTTCATTGGAGCAAATCGGGAAGCTTCTGGATCAGGAGCCGGACCGGATGGCGCTGCTGTCGGAACAGGAAAGACTTCTGGAACAGCGCAGGTTAAGGTTGGACCGGGTTATGGACACGTTGAGAAAAACGAAAGCCAGCCTGGAAAGCGGAAAAAAACTGCCGAAGGGGGAGTTGTTTACCGGATTCGAGAGCCAGGAAGAGTGGCGGGATGCGCTGCAGGAACAAAGCGACTATCTAAAGGAGCAATACGGTGTGGAGCTTGAAGCCGAGCCGATTGATGTGCGGGAGATGAACGAGCAGGCTGTTGAGGCCGCTGCTTTCATGAAAAATATGTCCGTTTCCCTGCTAGGGGGGATCAAACATAATGATCCGAGGGTACATCAATTGATTCGGGATCATCTGGCATTTATGAATGCGCATGGTCATCAAATATCGGCCAAAGATTTTGCAGTCCAGACGTCATTTTTCCTGTTGGATGAATTTCATCTTGGCATGTTAGAAGGACAGCAAACCGGTTTGGCTTATTACATGAACGCCGCTGCGACGTCGTACGGCGAAGTCGAAACTGAAGCGTAATGCATACGGAAGAATGTCTTAATGGGAGGGCAAAGTTACTTTATGTCTTGGTGTTTCTTTAACCCAAAATCAACGTTAAGATTAAACATAGAAACAAACAGACAGAGGCTTTTCTGCCCTCTGTCTGTTTGTTTCTATCCCGGTACGTCCGCTCACTGCAGCGCCCTCGGCACCGGAACAGCAATCAGCTTGCCGGTATCCTTAGCCTGAATGATCAGCGTATTGCCGGAGCGCAGGGTCGGACCGTAATTGCGTGATCCTGTATTTACTGTAAAAGCCGGAGCCATCGTCTGCAGGTTATATCCATGAAATACGCCGTCGCTTTGCCCGATATAGACGCGCCGGTTGTGAGGTTCAGCGCTATCAACTTTTCCTCGGAAAAGGATAGCACCGTACCGTCATTAGTTATAGCTGATTCCACACCCACATCGACGGATGCCGTCCAGAGTGGTTTTTGAATAGGGGCTGCAAATTTCTCTCCAATCCAAAAACCATATGAAACGGCGGGAGTATCGGCATGGATTACTGGAAGTATGCTTGCACAGAATAGAAAGGCTGTTGAAAGAGTGGACGCAATGCCTGCACGAATGAGTTTGATATAGTTCAATTTTCCGCCTCATTTCTTCCATTTGTTTTTAGAGAATCATAGCGATTTTATATATCAACACTTCTCCAATACCAATATAAGACGTCTAATTCCAATATAAGGTTACTAGTATTCAGCAAAATTCCTTGTCCGAAAGTTTCGGTAAATAGGAAATATCGGATTGCGTTTCTGATAGAGAGGTTTTATCCTGTAGATAGGTGCCTCTATAATATGATAATTTTGGCATAAGACCACGTCTAAACCACGGTTTTGAGAAACATGAGATGTTGATGGAACGTACTAGTTCACTTAAACGTATTAATTGACATAAGAGTAAATTCAGAACAGGGGTGTATTCAATATGGGCAACGATATGACTGTGATTTTGACGGAGAAAATGCCAAACGGTGAGCTGCGGGAGATTGAGGAGCGCTACTGGAGCATGAATTTGATCGCAGCTTTGGAGCATGTAAATTATCTCGTCGTTCAAGGCCAGGAATACGAAACCATTGAAGGCAGATTGAATGTGGACAAAGGCAAACTGGAGCTTTTGCTGGTCCGAATTCGGGGATAGATAGCTTGCGTAGGCGCGATCAAAATCGGATTTGCACGAAAACCGCCCATCATTAGGTACCTTCGGCAAATCAAATGATCTATTATTTTTTTGATCGCGCCTTAGTGAAAGCGAGAAAGGAGGAGCAAATATGAAAAACGAGCAACGAAAACAGTCGCAGGATGAGGGAAGCCATACGTTCAAGCTGTTTAATCCGGAAGGCAAATCGGTTCGGGTACTATCCACGTCGCTTGGCGTGGCGCTGCTTGCGAACGCGTTTTTACTTTCGGGCGGTGTGATGGCTGAGGGAGCAGGTTCCGACTCGGTGGGGAATACAGCGGATGAACCCAAGCTGGTGGCCTGGTCCAATGATGAAGTGAAAGCTTATTTTGATAAAAATGCAGACTGGAGCATCCCGCTTCCCGATGAAAAAGAAAATGAAGACGGGACGCAGACCGGATCCACCGGGACTGCCGGAAGCGGCGGAACAACGGTGGTTAACCATTACCACTCCGGTTTTGGCTGGGGTAATTTACTACTGTATCACTTTCTGTTCAACAGAGGATCAGGTTATCATCCGAGCACTTATTACGATAACCGCCAGACACATTATACCGGTACCTCGCAAAGCTACAAGCCTCGCTCTTATGCAAGCGGCACATTTCAGAACAAACCTGTCTCCGGATCGAAGATTACACCGAAGACCTCCAGATCGACAGGTTCGATCTCTCGGCGCGGCACATCAGCTAAATCCGGCAGCATCGGAGGCAAATCGAGCGGCTTTAGCTCATCTGGATCGCATTCTAGTTCAGGGGGCGGGTTCGGCGGATGACAGGCAGCGTATTCGTAGTGCTTGAACCGGGGCGCTATCTGCGGCAGGACCGCGTAAAAGAGCTTGGCGAGATGGGATTTACCTGGGCCAATCTTGGGGATGAGAAGTACTGGTTGGATCAATTGGTTGTCATGAACAGAACAACGTATGAAGAGCTTGAGCAGGCGTCCGCCCGGCTATGGCGTATTCTAGATCGGACGGTACGTTATGTGCACGGAAACCGGGTATTGTATGAACTTATCGGGATTCCACCGATTTTATGGGATATGCTTGATATTTGCCCGCTTCCCGAAGAGAATGTGATCAGCCGATATGCGCGGTTTGATTTTGCCATCTCGCATGATGGCAGCATTAAGCTGTATGAGTTAAACGCGGATACGCCAACAGGTTACGTTGAAGCCTCAATCGTCACGCCTTGGATGTGCCGGGAGGCAGGCATCGATTCGCCCAATGTGCGGATGAAAGACCTCATCGCGTCAGCCTGGAGTGTGGAGCGTCCGGATACGGCGGCTTGCGTCGCTTATGGTGAACATCTGGAGGATTCAGGAACGATCGATGCGCTGGTTCGACATAGCGGCCTAAATATCCGGTGCGTGGATTGTCTGGAACTTTCGATTGACGAGGGAATCGTCCAGGACGGCAGTGGACGCGAAATCAAGCGCATGTTTGCCCTTTACCCCAAGGAATGGATGGCGGTTGACGACGGGGGAGATGCGCTTGCCTTTTCGATTGAAACCGGCAAACTTACGTTATTTAACTCGCCGCACAGCATTCTTTTGCAGTCCAAAGGACTGCTTGCTGCCGCTTGGGGGTTGTTTGAGCTGGGACTTTTATATACTGAAGAAGAACGCCAGACGATTGAAAAATATATTTTGCCGACCTATAACAAACCGGTTTTCTCAGGGAATTATGTTTCCAAGTCCATGTTCGGACGCGAAGGCGGATCCGTGCAAATGTTTGGCAGCGACGGGGAACTAGAAATCAAAGATGAGGACGGTTTTGATACCAGCGAGTTGTTCCCGTCGGTTTATCAAATGAGAGCCAATCTGCCGGAAATTGGCACAGCTGCGGGTAGCCTTCGTCTGTTGACGGGGATGTTCGTGATAAACGGGGAGCCCTGTGGGCTGCTGGGCAGAGCCGGTGGTCTCATTACAGGCAATACGAGTCAGTTTATAGCGATCGGAGTGAGATAGATGATAAATGTGCGGAAAAGCAAACGCCGCCTTGGCGGATCGCGCTTTAAGCTTGCCACCGTTCTGGCCTTGTCCTTGTTGGCCGTGTTGCTATTGAATGCCTGTGGCAATGAGAATTCCTCGGAAGATGGGCAGGATACGACATCCCGCGTGCCATGGGATTACCGGGTGATAGAGGGGACTGTTGGGGACCTGACCGGCAGTGACATGACGATTTTGCCAGATAATGAATTGATGCCTAATGATGAAAATTATGCAACTGGGGATAAAATCTGGGCTCTTCAGTATATGGATGCCGAAATGACAGAGGATGCGGACCAGCGCAGCAGTGTCAATCTGTCCTCCTGGGATACAATCAAAACCTTCAAAACACAGGAAGATGCTGAAAAAGATATGGCAAACCTGAAAATTATGGTCACGACGGAAATTGATCTGGTTGGCGTATATAAAACGCAATATAAAGAAAAAACGCGGGACTTTGCTATATTAGAGCTGCCATCGGGCAACCGGATTAAACAGCCGATTGATGATGCGCAGTATAAGGAATTGGAGAAGAAAAAGAAAGTTTCCGTGGAGCTTGAAGAGATACATGATTTTGCCGATTACGATACGGCTTATGCAAAATTCAGGGGGTGGGCAAGCTGACCGTCGTTTTTAATTTGGTCGTGAGTGTGGCTGTGATCATCGGGCTTCAGCTTTTGGGGATGGTGATTTTCAGCTGGATGACGCCATATAAAGATATGGAGGAATTAAAAAAAGGAAATGTGGCGATAGGTATCGCCTTGGGCGGCAGATTTCTGGCTACGGCGATCATCCTGGGCGTCGCGGCGTTTACCAATACCTCTATTGGTTTTTTAGCAATGTGGTTCGCTGTCGGATATGTTTGTCTGATGGTGGCATACTGGATTTTCGATTTGGTAACGCCAAGCTTTAAGATCTCCGAATGCCTGCAACAAGGTAATGTAGCGGTCGCGACGCTGTTGTGTATGGTGTTTATCGGCACGGCATTTGCGGTAAGCAGTTTGATTGTGTAAGCACTAATCAATGTAAAAAAAGGATTCGCCCGGTGACTTGTGGAAGCAAGTTTGGCGGGCGTTTTTTTATTGAAAATTATGAAAGCAGCAGGTCGCTTTCGCCCCTTGTCATATCGTGTCGTAATACCCGAAATCCGAAATCGCGCTCGAATTGCAAGAAAAGAAATTCTAATCGCTGGAGTTAACTCCAAGTCAACCGCTCCAATTGAAAAAATATTGACCATTAGGTCCAAAGGCTAACTTTACATCATGCTACAAACATGAAAATCAGACTTGAATCTAACGTTGCGTTAGGTTGTAAGATGATACGAAAGAAGAAAGGAGCACTGGAGATGGAAGCGACACTAGCGAAAATGATGACCAAAGATAAACAAGCAAGGATCGTATTCTTGGATAACACCTTGATGGTACGCGAGCTGATCGGCGAGCGGCCGATAGATCCCATATGCGCAGAAGCATTGGCCACAAGCTTTACGATATCAAGTCTATTATCCGGCCTGCTAAAGGATGGGCAGCGGTTAAGTATCAGTATCAATACGTCGGAACCATCCGCGTATATCCATTGCGATGTCAATTCGGACGGAGATGTTAGAGGTTATGCCACCGAGGCATTCGTTAACAATGAAAATAAAAAAACGAAGGTATCGGAACTGATCGGCGACAAAGGCGTCATTCGGGTAACGAAAGACATCGGGATGGGATCGATGTATACTAGTGCGGTTGATATGCCGTACAAAAATATTACGGACGATTTCTCCCATTATTTCATGCAAAGCGAGCAGGTGGAGACATTTTTTCGCTATGAGCTTGGAACCGACCATAACGATCATATCTTATACAGCCGCGGGATGTTATTTCAACTGTTTCCTTTTGCTGAAAAGGAGTTATTCGAAAAGTGGAAGCAGCGGATCGATGATAACAAACCAAGATTCAATGCAGAGTCCTTGCAAACGGACGAAAAGACATTACATGCGCTATTCCCAGATGCCGACGTGATGGAACTTGGGATGGTACGGCTGTTCTGCGGGTGCTCCAAAGACGTATTAATCGGGCTTCTGTTCGGCTTAGGGCTAGAAGAACTTGAAAACGCCATCGTCCGAAACCAAGAAATTGAAATTGCATGCAGCACTTGCGGAAAATCATACGCGTACGACAGCAGGGACTTGCGTGTTCTTATAGGGTAAGGATGGAGCAAAAAATCCCGAGTACTAGAGGGGAGGTTCGCTTGGAAGGCATGTTCATGAAAATAGGAGATTTGGCAAAATCGGTCGGCATTACGGTCAGGACGCTGCATCATTACCATCAGATTGGGTTACTGATTCCCAGCCATATGACGGAAGGCGGTCATCGCCTGTATACAGAAGAGGATGTCCAAAAGTTGTATCACATCATGGCCTTAAAAAATTTCGGCTTTGGTCTGGAAGAAATACGGGACATGATGCATTCGGTGAATGCGGACCCGTCCATTTTGGTTGATCTACAATTAAAAAAGGCGACGGAAATGCTAGCAATGCAACAAAAGCTTTGCGAATCGCTCAAGAAGGTGCAGGGCATGCTCCGAGCGCAAAAATCTCCATCCGTGCATGACATGATCGAAATGATCATGATGATGCAGATGAATACGAAGCATTACCTGACGGATAAACAAATATCACAAATTAAGGATGTATATCTATCGCTTCCAGTCGAAGAAGAAAAAGAGCTGAAGGAAGGATGGCGAAGTTTCATATCCCGACTAAAGAGATGTTATAAGGAAAACACGCCAACTGATGATCCCGAGGCGAGAGCGTTGGTGGATGATTGGGAGCGTTTTGTAAAAACCGTGACCGGCAATGATCCAGGCATCATCGAAGCCACATATGCGTTCCATGCCGAAAATGCTGGAAACAAACATAACTATCTTCGCAACGGGCTTACCCCGGAATTATTTAAATATTTAGGGCGGGCGATGCAAGCTAGCGATGTGAATCAAAAAGGGCAAGACACAGCCGATTAGATCGAGGCCACTAAAAAAGTCCATCTCTTACAAAAGGGTACAGTCCCTCAAGAAAATTGAAGAGACTGTTACCTTTTTTGGCGTATAATTGAGTCATTACGAAAAGCGGGTGAGAGCGGATGAATTGGCAACAACAAATCTTGGATCTAAGTCCTTACATGGCGCTGTATGATATCGTCGTGCCGAAGGACAACATGCTCCGTCAAATTAATGAACTGGTGGACTTCACCTTCATATATACGAGGAACTGGAAGCAAAATATTGTTTGGATAATGGACGCAACGCCATCGATCCTATTCGCATGTTTAAATATTTACTGTTGAAAGCTATCTTTGAACTATCTGACGTGGTTATTGTCGAGCGTTCGAAGTACGACATGTCATTTAAATATTTTCTCGGCATGGCCGCCGGAAGACTCGGTAAATCCGCAAGGCTCGGCAAGGCAAGAAAGGTGTTGGTCAAAATCAAGTGGATATCCATTACTTTGATGTGGAGCGATGCAAGCGTTGTCCACTCAAGGAGGGCTGCTACAAAGAAGGTGCCAAAAGCAGGAGCTATTCCGTAAGTATGAAATCTGACGAACACTCAGAACAAATGGCGTTCCAAGAGACGGAGTATTTCAAGGAAAAGTCCAAGGAGCGCTACAAAATTGAAGTAAAGAACAGTGAACTCAAACATGGACACGGGTATGATGTCGCTATTTCCTCGGGTCTGCTTGGTATGTAAATGCAAGGGGCAATGGCCATATTCGCTGTAAATCTCAAGCGGATACTAAAACTGATAGATTGAAAAACCGTGTGAGTAGACCGATATAGAGCCAAAAAAAGACATCCAGCCCACCTGAAATATGGGAATGGATGTCTTTTTGGCGTCTCGCGAGAGACAACCGAAGAAAAAGCGTAAGTTCTTCAGTGGCCTCCCCAAATGCCAGCGGTTTTTATGTTATTGGGCGGATGATCAAGAGTAGCTTCTGTTATGGATAGAGTGAAAAAGTGATCTTTCGAGATCAAATAGACTACTCTTCTTTAGAATTAGTTTTCGTAAACATTTCCAGCTCCATCTGCTTGCCGTGCATTCGTGGAGCTGATTCTAAGTTTGGCGTTAGTAATTGAGCTATTTGCTAAATTGATAACTTCATAATACCAACTGGTATTATAATTTCCTTGTACGGTTTTTTGTCCGTACCATTGAATTGATCCGCCAATTTCTGTGATAATTTCGTATTTTACACTTAAATTAGATCCTGGACCACTTGACGTATAATCATACTGCGTTCCCTTAATAGAGACCCAGTTGTTATGGGTATTGAAGGTATCTTTTCCAATAAGCGTGTTTCCTGCCCAGTTATAGAAGGTGTAATAATCTAGCGTTGTGACGAAAGGAACTACCTCTCCTGATTTACTTATATAACTCACATTTTCAACATCTACTGGCTGTACTTTCCCGTAATCAGCAGAATCCCTATTGACATTAATTTCCTGTGGGACGAGAACTACTTTCCAGTCACCGTCGATTTTTTTCACATCGTAAGGAATAGGTGGAAGGACAGTATCGACAGTTGTGTATTCCACAGATATGTCAATCTCTGAATCACTTACCTGCGTTGATTCTACGATTTTAAAATCAATAACTGGAACATCTGTCTTAACTCTTTCTTCATAGACTGCCCGACGTTCTTGGTCATTTGGATAAATAGGCTCTACAGAGTTTTGGAGCATGCCATCAATGTCATTAGAAATATAGGATTTTAAATAGTTTGTAGCTGCACTTGTGGCTTCTTCTACGACCGATGTTGCTGATTGAGAAGGAGATGCACTAGCGGAGGGAACAACAGCAACTGCTACAAGTAAAGACAATGTAAAGATTTTAAATGTTTTCCCAATGTTCATCATAATTCCTCCAATCTATAATTTTATAAAATTTGTATATCCATCTATGGTATTACAGTATAAAGTATAAATTGTAAATAATAGAATTAATTGAGTGTACCTACCATGTAACGTGGCGTTCCCTTTTTCACCTCACCTGTTTGCATGTTGACTTCTAATGGTTCAACTAATACCTTCCATGAATCTTCACTTTTAAAAACTTTAAATGGCAGTGGAGGGCTTTGATTGTAAGCCTGGTCTGCATACGTAAAAATTACGGAAAGTTCAACTTCATTACTATTAATTTGTTTACTTTCAACAATTTCATAGCTAGATGTAGGATTAGTTTTAAGATCCTCTCGATATCCTTCCTCACGGCTCTTTTCATCTAAATAGTTCGTATCTTTCGAATAAAACATCATTCCATCAAGATCCTTGGCTACGTAAGCATCAAGGTACTCTTTTGCGGCTTCCATCGGTGTCTGTGCAATGGTTCTTTCCGCCGTTGTAGTAGATGATACTAAAATAGTGCCAGCGACGACTCCACCAAGCAAAACCGATACCAGTTTTCTTAAATTCATAATCTTAATGGCTCCTTTCAACATTTTTCGAATTATACCCATTAGGGAAATTTGTCCGATCTATCTATATATACAACGTAATTTGATGCCGAATAGTTATGATTTTTTATGAAGAATTTCCCTGAAATAACAAGATACTGCCAATCTAAATGGATTGAGGCTGCTACGAACCGCTGAGGCAGGGCTTCGGCTGATAACCAGAGCGCCTAAGCCGTGGGAAAGTCACCCAGGCCAAGGCGCTTTACGTTCTTGCCCGACGCTGATCCCACGTATGCACAAGGACGTTACAACCGGGCAAGATTGTGACGGATGCCAAGGGTGGCAGTAGACTTTGCGTTATTGATGCCTGACAGAAGAAGCGTTAGCTGGGATATGTGGCGTGGCGATGACGAGATAAGACACCAGACTGGTACGGGTAGCGGAAGAGAGGAAGAAGCATGGTTTCGAGTGGGGCGGTGATTGGTCCGGTTTTAAAGATTGCCCTCATTTTCAGATGACATCTGGTCTTTGGTGTAACCAGCTTACTTAAGAGTGCCAAACCGGCAGAAGCTGTTATCAAGAAAATCAACGCAATGAAGGAGAAGACAATGGTGAACGATATAGAACGTGAAATAAATATGGTCAGTCACTAGGCGGCCGTAGCCTTAGAAGCGACCAAGCTCGAACACTTTGAAGATAAACATCCCGGTACACTGATCACCCGAAAGAGATGCAATTATCTCAACTCCAAGGACATAAAAAGGAGACGAGTGTTTCGTAAGAAGTTCCGTCTCTTTTTAGTAGATAAAAATTTTAGAAAAATGGTAACATTACCCAATTTTAGGTGCTTTATATATTGAAACAAAAAATATACTTTATTGGAGGTTATGTATTTATGAACAAAAAAATCGCCGCAGCTTTTCTGTCAACAGCACTCATGCTATCCTTTACTGCAGTTGCCTCTGCTGATAACACATCAGTGGAAACATCTAATTCACAGTCACCAATAATTACGAATTTAGGGACTTCGGCGAACGATGATTTATTTACATCTGGTTCACAGTTACAGTCGGATATTACCAAGGAGATGGTTGCTCCAATGGGTAGTGATGGTAGAAATATATCATATGAGCACGCCTGTTGATTAACCAGAAACTGTAATCCCAGATTCAATAAAGACAGCAGATCGCTCCCTTAAAAGGGAGAGTTTTATGAGCCATACACTTGGAAGATTATGAAGTAGTAGTAAGCGCGAAAATTGAATAAACGACATCTTCTCATGTGGCGGAACAAGCGAATTTCCAGCATCATAAAAAGCCTTAAGAAGCACATATGCAATCAGTGCAGAATAAAGCTGGCCGTACACCGCATTTTCAGTTGTGCCAAATAAGGTAGGAATATTTAAATGTTGCTTGATCCAGCGGAAGAAAAGCTCAAT